>NZ_QTXQ01000004.1:0-354384 GCF_003461725.1 Anaerostipes sp. AF04-45 | reverse complement strand
TAATTTGCGGTAGAATTGCAGTCGGTTGGAACTTTAATTCGCCGCCCGACAATAACGGATGGATGGATTTATACTACAGAAAAAGCAGCTGCATTAGCAAGAGATGGTCAAGAGGTAGATAATATAAGCAAAAAGGTTGATAAGGCAATAGAAGCACAAACTTTAGATCAATTAGTTTCAAACAGTAAATTTAATGTAGATGGTAAACTTCCAACTTCTTATCAAAGCAAAGATGAATTGAAAAATGTAACATTTTATGCAAACACAGCAAAACAAGGTATAAATAACCGAAATAATCTTCCTGCTGGAGCAGAGCAAAAATTTGCTTTTGGAAACGATAATGCTGGGACTGGATTAGGAAAGAATACTTGGAATGATCCTAACGGTGTAGCGGCATCATTAAATATGACTAATGCAGGAAATCGTGCTGGAACCAGTAAATGGGGTACTACATTCTATGGTCCGAGTCTTCGAGGGGCAACATTTAGTTTGGGTCAAGGCGTCAATGAAAATGGAAGTATTAAGTGGAGTGAGGGGGTAAATGCACCTCCAATCTTTTCAACAGCTAAAGATACTTTGAATTCAGATGGTATAGATAATCCAAATGGAATACAAGGGAAAACGGAATATTTAAAATATAGTGGATATGGGACAGAAAATTCCAAAGAAAACTATAACTTACAGTTTTCTCGTCTTGGAGGTACATATACTTTATCTGGAGTTAAGAACAATAAAGGGAAACAAGTCAGCAGTAAGTTGGATAAAATTTCCAAAAATAAATCATCTCTTTATTCAAATGAATTTTGGCCGATGGATTATGCTTCATCATATGGAACTGATGGACACGATCTTAAATTTGGAAATTTAAATTCCAAAGATCTTAGAAATTTTGTAGGAATTGATGGTTCTGGAGCTAAAGTATCTGGAGCCCTTCCAACAAGTGATGATCAAAATAATGATCATAATTCTTACTTTGGTATGACAACATATTTTGACTTTGTGTTACAACCTGGATATTGTGGACCATTGAATTACTTCTTTTATGGAGATGATGATTTATTAGTGTTCTTGTCAGAAACAACTGTTTCTGAGGATGGGACAGTTACAGTTGATCATACTAACAGTGTACAAGTGGCAGACATGGGTGGAGTTCACTCGTCATTAGGTATGTACGTAGATTTATGGGAATTTATTGATGGAGCAGAAGATATAAAAAATAGTGATGGAGAGATAATTGCCACAGGTATTCCAAATAAAGATAATAAGAAAACATATCGTTTATCTGTATATTACACAGAAAGAGGAGCATCTGGATCTTCATGCTATATGAGATTTACAGTTCCATTTGAAGAGTTAGCTACAAATCCAATTACTTTTGATCAGGCAATTCAAATTGAGAAAAATGTTAAGAGCAATTCAAAAGAAGATAAAGGTGTATATGCATTTCAGTTGGATTTAACGACACCTAACGGAAATTCTATGGTTAATCAATATCCATATAAGAGATATGATGCAAATGGAAAAGAAATTAGTACTTCTAATGCTTCAATTGTCAGTGGAACAAAATTTTTTTTAAAGGATGGAGAGAAAGTGCTGATTTCTCATTTGCCAAAAGATACTGATAAGGATTTGGAGAAAGGCTATGGATATAATGTAAGAGAATTAGGAAGAGTAGATTCATCTAGTACAGGATACCCTGATAACTTGAATCCAAGTAATGTTACAGTTATTCCATTGACTCCAAAAGATTCAACAACCTTTATGACAGGAACAATTAAGGATGGATTAGGTCAAAAATTAACATTGGGTGTTGATTATGGGGATGAATTTGATAAAAACAATTATGTTCGTTTTATTAATGCCACAGACCCTGGAATGTTAGAATTAGAAAAGCAATTATCTGTTGATACGCAATCAACAGATAAGGATTTCAATTTCAACGTATATTTCACAAAAGCAGATGGGACGCCTTTGAACTCTTTATCATGGTTTAAAAGCCCGACTGATGTTGAGAGTCCAAACTGGGTTGAACAATCAGATATTGAGTTGCAAGATGGTAAAGGCGTGTTATCAATTAAAGCTGGTGAAAAGGTTTTGATTTATAATTTACCAAAAGGGGCAACCTATACCATTACAGAAGCCAAAAACACATATTATGGGGTCAAAGAGATTGTTACTACAGGAAGTGGAAAGATAAATAAAGACGAAGCTTCTGGAAAGGTTACCGGAACTATTATAGTGGATGAGAATGTGACCGAGATGGATCAAAAAAAGCCATCTAATACCATTAAATATGTCAATGCAAAAACAGAAACAGGTGGCTTGACAGTAACAAAACAAGTTTCGGGAACACACGGCGATAAAGACAAGGAGTTCCATTTCACGGTTACGCTTGATGATAAGACAATCAGCGGAAAATTTGGAGATATGGACTTCGCGGACGGCGTGGCTACATTCACATTGAAACACGGGCAGAGAGCAACAGCTGTGAGACTTCCTGCTGGTATCGGATATACAGTAGAAGAAACAGAAGCCAACCAGGACGGCTATGTGACTACTTCTACTGCTGACAAAGGAACAGTTCCAGAGAATGGTAATGTGGGAATCAAGTTTATCAACCACAAGGAAGTGACATCAGAGAAGCCATCCACACCTGATAAACTTGATACGCCAGACAGTCCAAAAACGGGTGACAGAACAAATATAGTGTTATATATATCATTGTTCGCAATAAGCGGACTATTAATCGCAATTCTAATCGTATTGAAGAAAAAGAAAATATTGGAGAACCGAAAAAGATCTTGAAATAAGATTGTAACGGCTACACAACTCACATTGACGGAGTGATCCAGACACGGTGGCGGGGAAATCTCAGGATTTTTCCGCCATGCTTGCAAGTGGCTGGTTCACTTCGTCTGTGAGCGAGCCTGTGGCGAGCTTTATGTAGCCCCGTTATCTAACAAGGGAGGGGGCACAGGAAACACTATACACTAACAGGTGGAAAACGTCATGCTCGATTGTATGACGGCTGGCGGTGTGATAAAACGGGTTGACTTGGACACGGAGATTAAAAACCGTTTTGAAAAATACATGAAGAATTATATCTGTTTTGTAGACAGAAAGAACGGCTAGCCAAAAAGTCAATGGAAAATAAGTGAGGATTGCGCATGGTTTATAGGCGAAAACAGAGAACTGATACACTTAACTACAAAGCCAGAGCCTTATACCTTACAAAAAGCTTTACATTGGCTACATAGACAGGCAGCACCTACAATAAAAATGGTATGACATTTTCCACACGATTTTCGTTCGGCTCTTAGAATGCCTCACTCCAATCGTGTAGAAAATGGACATATTATTTGCTGGAGCAGGCTGCTTAGAAATCAAAGGTGCCACCTGCGATAGTTTTTCTCCATTGTCGGAAGTAGGCCTTTCCAGAGCCGACTGGAGATAATGGAGAAAAACTCATACTTTTCTGAGCTTATCCTGGTGTTTGGCAGAGAAATGCCGGATAAGCTCTGTTTTTAGTTGCGTTTATTCTGTAAAACGTGCTAAAATTCTTTCAGATATAAAAAGGAGTTAGCCATGAAACTTTTGATGATAGGAATAGATTATCATACGGCATCGGTAGAGGAGAGGGAGCCGTTTGCATTTACAGATTCGGGGGCCGTCCGATTCATGAGGTCTGTAAAGGAAATGGACCCAAATGCCTCCTGCATCGTCCTGTCTACCTGTAACCGGACAGAACTTTGGTTTTATAATCTGACACCTGACCCCCTGGATTACCTTTTCTCACAGCTGCCTCATATAAAGAATTCGGGGAGAGAGCTGTTCGTCCGAAGATCCGGGACTGAGGCTGTTTCTTATTTGATGGAAATGACCAGTGGTCTCCATTCTCAGATCCTTGGGGAAGACCAGATTGTCTCCCAGGTCAGAGAGGCGCTTAACCGTGCCAGAGAATGCTGTAAGCCGGATCCTGTTCTGGACACGCTGTTTCGGATGGCTGTGACGGCAGCAAAAAAAGTCAAAACGGAAACCCGGATCGGAAGCAGGGACACCTCTGTGCCGGAACGGGCCGTTTCGATTTTGGAAGACCGATACGGCTCATTTAAAGGAAAACAATGTCTGGTCATCGGTAATGGAGAAATGGGCCGTCTTCTGGCCGCATGGCTGATACATAAAGGGGCCTGTGTTTCCATGACTCTGCGGCAGTACCGGAAACAGGACGTCATGATCCCGGCAGGATGCGGAGTCGTTCCTTACCGGGACCGGTATAAAACCATGGGAACCATGGATTTTGTTTTCAGTGCCACGAAAAGTCCACACTATACGGTCCATGCGCAGCAGGCGGCAGAGGCTCTGGAGGAGAACTGCTCTTATGTATTTGCAGACCTTGCAGTGCCAAGGGACCTGGACCCGGATCTTACAGAGCTGCCCGGATGCTGCCTTTTAGATATGGACGATCTGGGCCTTCAGGTATCGGCGGATGCCGGGGAACTTAAGAAGGCAGAAGAAATCATTTGCGAGCAGTCTGATGAGTTTATGAACTGGTATTATTTCAGGGACTACATTCCCCTGGTCCGGGAAGTCAGCAGCGCTGCCGGGGAACTGACCAATGCCAAGCTGAAGAAGACATACAGGGAATTAAGGAAAAAGCACCGGGATGTAAGCGGCCTTCAAAAAGAGGTGATGCGGGCATCGGAATCAGCGGTTGAACGGATTCTCTTCGGTCTTAAAGATGTGCTTCCGAGACAGGAATGGAAGCATATCCTTGAGGCACTGGAATTGTCGGCAGATGAGGTGGATATTTTTTAAGGAGGCTTGACCATGGGATATTTTCCATTGTATACAGATATCCGGCATTTCAGGATTTTGATGGTCGGAGGGGGCGCAATCGCCCTGCGGAGGCTTAAGACACTTCAACTGTTTCATGAACATATCACCGTCATATCGCCGTCTGTCTGCAAAGAGATAGAAGACATGGCTCTTGAGGGCTTTGCCACCTGGATTTCCAGGAGTTATGTTCCGGGAGACCTGAAAGGTTTTGATATGGTACTTGCCGCAACAGATGACAGAGAAGTCAATCACGGTGTCTTCCTGGAAGCCCGGAGGGAGAAAATACTTGTCAATATCAGCGACTGCAAAGAAGAGTGCAGTTTTTATTTTCCTTCAGTTATAAAAGACGGCGAGATTGTCATCGGGGTTACATCCGGAGGTGCCGATCATAAAAAGACAAAACAGACAGCAGACAGAATCAGGAGTTTGATATGGAACCAAAAAGACTGAGGATTGGAAGCCGCGAAAGCCTTCTGGCTGTGGCCCAGACAAGACTTGTAATAGAGCAGTTAAAAGCAAATTATCCGGAGCTTTCTTTTGAACTGGTGACTTTGAAAACCACCGGGGATAAGATTCTTAATAAGACATTAGATAAGATTGGGGGAAAGGGCCTCTTTGTGAAGGAACTTGACCAGGCCCTTCTGGACGGAAGGATCGACATGGCGGTCCACAGCATGAAGGATCTGCCTATGGAGATCTCTGATGACCTTCCCGTGGCGGCAGTGCCTAAGCGGGGTGATCCGAGAGACGTGCTTGTGCTTCCTTCGTCCGGAGATTTTGAAGAATTTGGACAGGTGATCGGTTCTTCCAGTGCCAGAAGAGTTCTCCAGGCAAGAAGATTGTTTCCGGAAGCAGAGTTTCAGAGTATCCGGGGGAACATCCACACGAGACTCCGCAAATTGGACAAAGGACAGTATTCGGCACTGATCATGGCGGCCGCGGGACTGAAAAGAGCAGGCCTTAAAGAGCGGATCAGCCGATATTTTTCAGTGGAAGAAATGCTGCCGGCGGCCGGACAGGGGACCCTGTGCGTTCAGGTGAGAAAAGATTTTGATCAGTCACTTTTTTTCTGTATCCACGACAGGGAGACGGAGCTTGTGACTGAGGCGGAACGAGGTTTTGTACGTGCTCTGGACGGGGGCTGTTCTTCTCCGATCGCGGCATACGCAGAGATTACAGGGAATGACCTTTGTCTTACCGGTCTTTATTATAATGCGGCAGATAATACCGGAAGGAAAATGAGTATCAATGGAAAGGCACAGGATGCCGGTGAACTTGGATGCCGCCTTGCAGAACAGATACAGGAATAAATGATACAGAAAGAAGGATGCAGAATGGATATGACAATAAGATCAAGAAGACTCCGCTCCACACCGATATTGAGAAAGATGGTGCGGGAGACGAGAATGGATGCGTCTTCTCTCATTTATCCGCTTTTTGTGCGGGAGGGAGAAAATGTGAAAGAAGAAATTCCGTCCATGCCGGGACAGTTCAGGTACAGTCTGGACCGGATGCCGGAGGTGCTGAATGAAATGGCGGATGCCGGGGTGACGAGTGTTATGCTGTTTGGAATTCCGGATATAAAAGATGAGTGCGGAACCGGGGCCTGGTCAGATTACGGCATCATCCAGAAGGCATTGAGAAAGGCAAAAAAGGAAGTGCCGGATCTCTATTATATTACAGACGTGTGTATGTGTGAGTATACTTCCCACGGACACTGCGGTATTTTAAGCGGAGAACGGGTGGACAACGATAAGACTCTGCCTATGATTGCTAAGATTGCCCTGTCCCAGGCACAGGCCGGGGCCGATATGGTAGCCCCGTCTGATATGATGGACGGCCGGGTCTCTGAGATCAGAAGTCTGCTGGATCAGCACGGTTACACAGATGTGCCGATCATGTCCTATGCTGCCAAGTATGCTTCCGCTTTTTACGGTCCTTTTCGGGATGCCGCAGGATCTGCTCCTTCTTTCGGGGACAGGAAGAGTTATCAGATGGATTATCATAACCGTCTGGAGGCCTTAAAGGAAGTGAAACAGGACTGCGAAGAAGGTGCGGATATCATCATGGTGAAACCGGCGCTCTCATATCTGGACATTGTGCGGGAAGTGCGGAACACGGTCGATCTTCCGGTAGCTGCATACAGCGTCAGCGGGGAGTATGCTATGATCAAGGCGGCAGCCATGAAGGGCTGGATCGACGAGGATCAGATGATCTGCGAGACGGCTGCCGGGATTTACCGGGCAGGCTGTGATATCCTCCTGACGTATTTTGCGAAGGAGATCGCCGGATTTGTGAGAGAAGGGAGGATCGGATGATGACCAGATCAGAAGACTTATTTAACCGCGCCAAACGGGTACTGCCGGGAGGCGTCAACAGCCCGGTGAGGGCCTACCAGTCTGTGGGAGGCTGTCCGCGGTTCATTAAAAAAGCGGAAGGCACTTATGTATATGACGAAGAAGGAAAACGTTATCTTGATTACATCGGCTCCTGGGGACCGATGATCCTGGGACATAATCATCCAGAGATCCAACAAGCGGTAGTGGAAGCTGCACAAAGGGGGCTGAGCTTTGGTACGGCCACAGAGATCGAAGTCAAGATGGGAGAATTGCTCTGCAGCCTGGTGCCGTGTTTTGATATGGTCCGCATGGTCAATTCGGGCACGGAGGCCGTGATGAGTTCCATTCGGGCGGCGAGAGGTTTTACAGGCAGAGATAAGATCATCAAATTTGAGGGATGCTATCATGGACATTTTGACGCACTGCTGGTTAAAGCAGGGTCCGGTGTAATGACCGCCGGAATCCCGGACAGCTCCGGGGTGCCAAAGGGCTGTGCGATGGATACCCTGACTGCGGTGTATAATGACATAGACAGCGTCCGTAAATTATTTGAAGAAAATCCGGGACAGATCGCCGCGCTGATCATTGAACCGGTGGCGGCAAATATGGGGGTTGTACTGCCGAGAGAAGGCTTTCTTAAGGAACTCAGAGACATCTGTACCGAGAATGGGACACTGCTGATTTTTGATGAGGTCATCACCGGCTTCAGACTGGGACTTACCGGCGCACAGGGAACTTACGGCGTGATGCCGGACCTGGCCACATTCGGAAAGATCATCGGAGGAGGCATGCCGGTAGGCTGTTACGGAGGAAAGCGAGAGATCATGGAAATGATCGCACCTCTCGGCAGTGTTTATCAGGCCGGGACTCTGAGCGGAAATCCGGTTGCCATGGCGGCCGGTATCACGGAACTTACAATTCTAAAAGATCACCCGGAAGTCTACCGGCATCTTGAGAAACTTGGAGAGTCTTTCAGGAGCGGTGTAAAAGAGATCTTAAAGCGGCACGGCGAGGAATATCAGATTACAGGGACAGGCTCCTTAAGCTGTCTGTTTTTTACAGACCGTCCGGTTACCAATTATGAGGATGCAAAGACTTCGGATGTATCAGCATTTGCAGA
The DNA here is from genome assembly GCF_003461725.1 of Anaerostipes sp. AF04-45. Lineage (NCBI taxonomy): Bacteria > Bacillati > Bacillota > Clostridia > Lachnospirales > Lachnospiraceae > Anaerostipes > Anaerostipes sp. AF04-45. Next base: position 346,089 of record NZ_QTXQ01000004.1, on the reverse strand, counting down.
ATATTTTCATTATATGCTGGATCACGGAATCCATCTGGCCCCGTCCCAGTTTGAAGCTATTTTCTTTAACAATGCTATGAAACAGGAGGATGTAGATCTGACGCTGGATGTGATGGATTCCTTTTTTTCATAGAGAAGACAGCCGGGAGGGATTTTATGGGCAGGGGACTTGAAGAACATAAGGTCATAAAGCAGAATAAAGAGCTGAGATGCGGTTTTACGACAGGCTCCTGTGCGGCCGCCGCAGCCAAAGGAGCCGCCGCGGCCTTGCTTTTGGGGATAAAGGAGGCAAAAATTTCTCTTCTGACACCAGCGGGTATCCGTCTTTTTCTGCCCCTGGAGGATTTCAGGGTATCAGATAATTCGGTTTCCTGCTGTGTTACCAAAGATGCCGGAGACGACCCGGATGTCACAGACGGGATTCATATTTATGCGGAGGTGAAAAAAATTCCTTCTCCCGGAATTCTCATAGAAGGAGGAGAGGGGATTGGCCAAATTACAAGAAAAGGCCTTTTTCTGCCGGTCGGCGAGGCGGCCATTAACCCTGTGCCGAGGAAAATGATCACGGATGCCGTGCAGGAAGTTCTTGACCGTTCCGATTATGAAGGCGGTCTCTCAGTAACCGTCCGGACGCCGGAGGGAGAGGAGACTGCAAAGAAAACCTTTAATCCGCGCCTCGGGATCGAAGGCGGGATATCAATTCTCGGGACTACCGGGATCGTAGAACCTATGAGCGAAGCGGCGATGGTCAAAAGTATTGAGGCAGAGATGCGGATCCTGCTCGCAGAGGGAAACGGATACCTTTTAGTGACGCCCGGGAATTACGGGGCTGACTATGTAAAAACACACTGCGGCATTTCGGGAGACAACATCTTAAAGTGCAGTAACTTTGTGGGTGATACGATCGACATGGCTGTCAATTTAAAGGCCAGGGGTCTTTTGTTTGTGTCCCATATCGGAAAGTTTATCAAGCTTGCAGGCGGGATTATGAATACCCATTCAAGAGAGGCAGACTGCCGGGCAGAGCTGATGGCTGCTGCTGCAGTGAGGAGCGGTGCAGGTCTTAAAACGGTCAGGGAGATTCTTCAGACAAAAACCACGGAAGAGGGCATTTCGTTACTGAAATCAGAAGGTATTTTGGAGCGGACAATGGAAGATCTGTTAGAAAAGATTGGGGAGAATCTTTCCCGAAGAGCCTATGACAGGCTGCTGACCGGTGCCCTGGTCTTTTCAGGCGGACACGGATTTCTGGGACAGACGAAACACACAGATTTATTATGGCAGAAACTAAAGGAGACAGAATGAGCGGAACACTATATGGAATCGGGGTGGGTCCGGGGGATCCGGAACTTATGACGCTAAAGGCAGTGAGAAAGATCAGAGAGTGCGCGGCAGTCGCTGTTCCGGGCAGAAATCCGGAAGAAAGCACGGCTTTTCAGATTGCGGTCAGGGCGTGTCCGGAAATAAAAGATAAAAAACTGATCGGTATCCATATGCCTATGACGAAAGATGAAGAAAAACTGAAGGAGAATCATGAAGCGGGGGCGTTTCTTCTGACAGAACATCTGAAGAAAGGGATGGATATCGCTTTCTTAACGCTCGGTGACCCAACTGTGTATTCTACTTACCTGTATTTACATAAGATCGTCAGAAAACAGGGATTTTTGGCAGAGATCATAAGCGGTATCCCCTCTTTTTGTGCGGCTGCGGCCAGAATGGAAACAGGCCTTGCAGAGAAAGACCAGGCACTGCACATTATACCGGCAGCCTATGAGGTGGAAGAATGGCTGGAACTTTCGGGGACAAAAGTATTTATGAAGGCCGGAAAACAGCTGGCCAAGGTGAAGAAAAAATTGTCTGAAAAAAATCTGGACGGAAGAATGATAGAAAACTGCGGAATGAGAGATGAGAAACTTTATGGCAGCATCAATGAGATCCCACAGGAGGCAGGGTATTACTCCCTGATCATCGTAAAGGAACAGGAGGATGTACAATGATCCATTTTGTCGGAGCGGGCAGCGGAGCGCCGGACCTGATCACCATCCGGGGAAAACAGCTGATCGAGACAGCGGATATCCTGATCTACGCCGGATCTCTGGTGAATCCGGAACTTCTTTTATATGCAGGGCCTGACTGTAAGATCTACAACAGCGCAGAAATGACACTGGAGGAAGTTTTCAAGGTCATGGAAGAAGGGGAACAGGCGGGGAAGGACACGGTCCGGCTGCACACCGGAGATCCATGTCTTTACGGGGCTGTCAGAGAACAGATGGACCTTCTGGATGAAAAAGGTCTCCCATATGATTACTGTCCGGGTGTCAGTTCTTTCTGCGGAGCGGCGTCTGCCCTCAATTTAGAATATACACTTCCCGATGTGTCACAGAGCGTCATCATTACAAGGATGGCGGGAAGGACCCCGGTTCCGGAAAGAGAAAGCATTGCATCTTTTGCTGCTCACCAGGCCACTATGGTGATTTTCCTCAGCACCGGAATGTTAAAGGAATTATCAGAGAAGCTTGTGGAAGGCGGATACGCAGAGGAGACACCGGCGGCCATCGTCTATAAGGCGACCTGGGAGGATGAGCAGACCTTCCTCTGCACAGTGTCGACTCTCTTTCAGACGGCAGAGGAGCACGGGATTACGAAAACAGCGCTGATCATTGTTGGGGATGTGGTCTCCCATCACCATTATCAGAGGTCGAAGCTCTATGATCCGGAGTTTACCACGGGATACAGAAAAGGAAACGGGAAATGAAGACAGCCATCATTTGCTTTAGCCAAAGAGGGTTAAACCTTGCCGAAAAATTGAAGACGGGTCTCAATAAGTCGGGCCACAGAGCAGAAATCTCAGTGAAATCCGGATATATCAAGAACCGGGATGTGCACTGTGTAACAGAGTCATTAAATGACTGGACTGCCAGGCAGTTTCGGGAAAAAGACGCCTTATGTTTCATCGGGGCCTGCGGGATTGCGGTGAGGGCTATTGCACCTTTTATCAAAAGCAAAGACACTGATCCGGCTGTCATAGCAATCGATGAGACAGGAAACTTTTCGGTTCCTCTGCTGTCCGGACATCTGGGAGGCGCCAACGATCTGGCAGAACAGGCGGCTTTCCTCACAGGCGCTGTTCCTGTGATTACTACGTCTACGGATATCCATCAGGTGTTTGCAGTGGATCTGTTTGCAAAAAAGAACCGTCTGCATATCATGGATCTTGGGCTTGCCAAAGAAATATCCGCCTCTCTGCTGTCAGGGATGCCGGTCGGGTTTCACAGTGACTTTCCGGTGTCTGGGAATCTGCCGGAGGGACTGGTGCGGGGGGAAGATACAAAACTCGGCATCTGCATTTCTGTGAGGAAGAATTTTCTTCCTTTTGCGAAAACCCTGAGGCTGATTCCGAAAGCCCTCGTTTTTGGAGTGGGATGCCGAAAAGGCACACCGGAAGAAGCCATCAAACAGGCTTTTTTACAGGTATGTGAAACAGGGCAGATTGAGCCTTTGGCATTGGGATTGGCAGCCAGCATTGATTTAAAGAAGGAAGAACGCGGACTCCTTGGTTTTTGCAGGGAGAAAGCAATTCCTTTTCAAACGTTTACTGCCAAGGAACTGATGCAGGCAGAAGGAGCATTTACATCCTCTGCCTTTGTCAGCCGCGTGACCGGCGCAGATAATGTTTGTGAGAGAAGTGCCTTTCTGGCGGCCGGAGACGGAGGGAAACTGATTGTGGGCAGACAGGCTGGAAATGGCGTGACTGCGGCTCTTGCGTTAAAAGATTGGAGGATCAGGTTTGAGTCATAAAATATATGTAGTGGGCATCGGTCCGGGAGCGTATGAACAGATGACCGTAAAGGCAGCGGATGTTTTAAGACAGAGTGATGTCATTATCGGATATACCGTATACATTGATCTGGTGAGAGATCACCTGCCGGGCAAACAGTTTCTGTCTACTCCCATGACAAAAGAGACAGACCGGTGCCGGATGGCATTTTCGGAGGCCCGGAAAGGAAAGACGGTGTCGGTGATCTGCAGCGGAGATGCGGGAATCTACGGGATGGCCGGACTAATGTATGAAATCGGCGCACAATATCCTGATACAGAACTGGAAGTCATACCGGGGGTCACGGCAGCCACAGCCGGAGCGGCACTGCTTGGGGCACCATTGATCCATGATTTCTGCGTCATCAGCCTGAGTGATCTGCTGACTCCGTGGGAAACCATCGAGAAGCGGATTCTTGCGGCTTCCAGGGCAGACTTTTCTGTCTGTCTCTACAATCCGTCCAGCAAAAAGCGTCGGGATTATCTGAAAAAGGCATGTGAACTCATGCTGAAGTATAAATCCCCGGACACGGTATGCGGAATCGTAAAAAATATCGGAAGAGAGGGGGAGGAGAAGTCTCTCCTCACTCTTCAGGAGCTTAAAGACGCAGAGGCGGATATGTTTACCACAGTATTTGTTGGGAACTCCCAGACAAAGAACCTGTCCGAAGCGATGGTCACTCCGAGAGGATATCAAGATGTATAAAGTATTTTTATTTGCGGGCACCACAGAGGGCCGGGAACTGGCGGAGTTTCTAAGCCGGGCCGGCGTGGAGGTCTTTGTATTTACGGCAACTGAATATGGGAAAAGCCTGATCGGGGAAGCGGAGCATATGGTCCTGTCTCCTGAAAGACTTTCCGCAGAGGAGATGGAAGAACAGATCAGAATCCAAAAACCGGATCTTGTGGTTGACGCCACACACCCGTATGCAGAATTGGTAACAGAAAATATACGGTCAGCCTGTATCCACACCCACACGGAGCTGATACGGCTGGTAAGGGACGAGGGCACCTGGGACGGAGGAGACATTACCTGTGTCAGTTCCGCAAAAGAAGCAGCGGAGTTTCTTTCACGCACAGAGGGAAATGTTCTTTTGACGACAGGAAGCAAAGATTTGGCAGAGTTTACTGCGGTTCCTGAATTTGAAGAGAGGATTTATGCGAGAGTCCTCTCTCTTCCGGATGTGGTAAAAAGCTGTGACGAAATGGGGTTTCGGGGAAATCATTTGATCTGTATGCAGGGGCCGTTTTCAAAGGACCTGAATACTGCAATGCTCAGGCAGTATGGCTGTAAATGGATGGTGACAAAGGCCTCCGGTATGGAAGGTGGATTTCCGGAAAAATTAGAGGCCGCAAAAGAGGCGGGAGCAAAGCTTCTGATCATTGGGAGGCCGAAAAAGGAAACGGGGCTTACTTTTAAAGAATGCCGGAAGATGCTGAAGGAACGTTTTCAGCTCCCATACCGTCCGGAGATTACTCTTGCAGGTGTGGGAATGGGAAGCATCGAAACGATGACAGGAGAGGCAGTACGTGCATGCCAAAACGCAGATCTTCTGATCGGAGCCGGCCGGGTGCTGGAGACAGCAAAAAAAGCGGCTGGAAACGCTCGTAAGGCAGAGATTTATGAGGAATATAAAAGTGAGGAGATTTTGGCCTACATAAAGGCTCATCCGTTTTATGACCATATTGTCATTGCGGTGTCAGGGGATCCCGGATTTTACAGCGGGGCAAAGAAACTGTACGGACTGCTGTCCTCTGAAAAAGAATGGAACGTAAGAGCAGTGTCCGGCATTTCTTCTCTGTCCTATTTCATGGCCAAACTTCGTATTTCCTGGGAGGATGCGGTGATGGTCAGCTGCCATGGACAGAAAAGACATCTTGTACGGAAAATAGCAGAAAATGGGAAAGTATTTGCGATCCTGGGCACAGGAACACAAGCCGGGGAGCTTGCGAAGGAACTCCTTCAATATGGCCTTTGGGAGGTTACTCTTCATATAGGGGAACGGCTTTCCTATCCCGGCGAAAAGATCAGATCCGGTACGCCGAAGGAATTCCTTTGCTGCCGGACGGATGCTTTAAGTGTGCTCTGTGTGGAAAATCCAAAGCCGCGGAATTGTTTTGCACTTCACAGTTTACAGGATGATCTGTTCGTGCGCGGAAAGGTTCCCATGACGAAGGAGGAGGTGCGGAGCATCACTCTTTCAAAGCTTCAGCTTTTGAAAGATGCTGTCTGCTATGATATCGGTGCAGGTACAGGATCTGTCTCCATAGAGATGGCAGAGAAAGCAGATGAAGGACGCGTATATGCAGTGGAAAAGAAACCGGAAGCGGCAGATTTGATCCGTCAAAACCGGAGAAAGTTCTGTATGGATTCTATACATATTGTGGAAGGAACGGCACCGGAGGCATTAAAAGGGCTGGAGCCTCCCACCCATGTCTTTATCGGAGGGACTTCAGGCGGCCTCACAGAAATCCTTCATGCTGTGTTAAAGAAAAATCCCAGGGTCAGAATTGTTATGAACTGCATAACGCTGGAGACACTTACAGAGGCAGTCAAGGCCTTTCAAACTCTGCCTGTCACGGAGCCGGATATCGTGAATGTGACGGTAAGCAGGGCGAAAAAAGCCGGCAGCTATCATTTGATGATGGGAGAAAATCCGGTTTATATCCTTTCCTGCACTGGGACCGGGGAGGTGCGCTGTGAAGATTGACAGACTCTTATTTACGGCCCCGCAGAGTGCAGGAGGGAAGACGATGGTGACCTGCGGCATTCTTGCCGCCCTCGGCGAAATGGGGAAAAAGACGGTATCCTTTAAATGCGGGCCGGATTATATTGACCCGATGTTTCACCGGAAAGCAGTCGGAACCGATGCCTGGAATTTGGATCCTTTTCTGACATCTGCTTCGGCACTCAGATCCCTGCTGGCCCGCCATGCCAAAGACGCCGATCTGGCTGTGATAGAGGGCGTCATGGGGTATTATGACGGCCTCGGAGGGACAACGGCAAAAGCCAGCGCATATGAACTGTGCAGCATCACAGGAACTCCTGCAGTCCTGATCGTCGATGCAAAAGGAATGAGCACTTCTGTCCTGGCACAGATTCATGGCTTTTTATCATGGAAAAAGGACAGCGGCATCCGAGGGGTCCTTCTAAACCGGATATCCCCGATGCTCTATCCCCGGATGAAACAATTGATCGAGGAACGGCTGGACATCCCGGTTGCAGGCTATGTGCCGGAAGTCCCGGACTGTGTGTTTAAAAGCCGTCACCTCGGCCTTGTCATGCCGGATGAAATCAAGGATATCAAAGAGAAGCTTCACCGTCTTGCGGGTATTATGAGAGAAACCATCGACTGGGATACATTATTTAGAATTGCGCAAGGTGCCTCTTTCCTGGAGGCAGAAGATGAAACGGATTCTTTTGAGAACACATCGTTTTCCAAGGTAAGGATCGGGATTGCAAAAGATGAAGCCTTCTGTTTTATGTACAGAGAAAATTTAGAACTGCTCAGCGACATGGGAGCGGAACTTGTATTTTTTTCGCCTATTCATGACAGACACCTGCCTAAAGATTTGGACGGACTGATCTTTTACGGCGGTTATCCGGAACTTTATGGAATGGAACTTGAGGAAAATCATGTGATGAGACGAGAGACTGCATCTGCTGTGTCTTCCGGGCTTCCATGTATGGCCGAATGCGGAGGCTTTCTGTATCTTCACAGGGAGATGGAGGACAAAGACGGTATTTTCAGGGAAATGGCAGGCGTGATTCCGGGAAAGGCATATAAAGAGGACCGTCTTTCACGGTTCGGATATATCTCTCTGAGACAGAACTCTGGCAGCTTGTTTGGAACCAGTCCTGCAGAGCTTACGGCTCACGAGTTTCATTATTATGATTCCGACTGCTGCGGGCAGGACTTTTATGCCAAAAAACCAGTGGGAAACAGAGGCTGGGAATGTATCTACGCATCCGATACTTTGTTTGCAGGTTTTCCTCATTTTTATTACTATGGTTGTCCGGAGCTTCCAAAGGCATTTTTAAGGAAATGCCGTCAATACCAGACGGAAAAGAGGAGATAAAATGGACATCACAGAAATCAGCAGTCATATCACGAAACCGGATGAAGGCGCCATGAATCGGTGCAGGAAGAGGTGGGACAGCATAGCGAAACCACTGCACAGCCTTGGAAAGCTGGAAGATCTGATCGTAAAGATCGCGGGGATCACCAGAAGTGAGCGCATCAATCTCACGAAAAAAGCACTGGTTTGTATGTGCGCCGACAACGGAGTCGTGGAAGAGGGAGTCTCCCAGTCAGGACAGGAGGTCACGGCGATCGTCTCTGAAAACATGTTAAACGGCAGGGCCACTTCCAGTGTGATGTGCCGGCATCTGGGGGCAGATCTGTTTGCCGTGGACGTGGGAGTCGCATGCGAGACGTCTTTGATTCAAAAGAAATCAGGCTTTGGGACAAGAAATATGCTGAGAGAGCCTGCGATGACCAGAGAGGAAGCCGTCAGCGCAGTCAATGCGGGAATTTCCATGGCATTTGAACTTTCCCGGAAGGGATATTGTATCGCAGCCACCGGCGAGATGGGAATTGGAAATACGGCCACCAGCAGTGCGGTCGCATCCGTTCTTCTGGACCGGCCGGCAGAAGAAATGACCGGGCGTGGAGCGGGCCTCGATGATCAGAGACTCCGGTGCAAGATTCAGGTGATTACACAGGCAGTAAACCTGCACCAGCCAGACAGGAAGGATCCGCTGGATGTCCTATCCAAAGTCGGCGGTTTTGATCTGGCCGCTCTGACGGGATTCTTCCTGGGCGGAGCGGCAGTAAGACTTCCCATTGTGATCGACGGTTTTATTTCCGGGACAGCGGCTCTGGCGGCAATGAAAATCTGTCCTGACGCAGTCCATTATATGCTTCCTTCCCACAAGTCAAAGGAGCCGGCGGCAGGACTGCTGCTGGATGCGCTTGGTCTGGACGCCTGCCTTAACTGCGGCATGAGCCTTGGAGAAGGGACAGGGGCTCTTATGCTGTTTCCTTTACTGGACACGGCATTGGATGTCTATGAAAAAATGAGCACCTTTGATGAAATCAACGTGGAACAGTATGTTCCTCTCAGCTGAAAGGAGGGCAGGATGTTTACCTTAGTCACCGGCGGCAGCGGCAGCGGAAAATCAGAATATGCAGAGAGTCTTGTAGATTCCTGGAACGATCCGAAAATCTATATAGCAACGATGATGCCGTTTGATGAGGAGACCAGAAAGAAGATCCAAAGACACCGGGAGATGAGACGGGACAAAGGGTTTATCACCTTAGAATGTTTTACCGGCCTTTCTGATCTCTGTCTTCCTGAGGAGTGTCATGTGCTGCTGGACTGTATGTCAAACCTTACGGCCAACGAAATGTTTACAGAAGAGGGAGCAGGTGCTGATACAAGAACATCCATTCTTTCCGGTATAGAACATCTTCTGGCATCAGCAGAGGATGTATGTATTGTCACCAATGAGATTTTTTCAGACGGAATAGAATATGGAGCCGAAACGATCCTCTATCAAAAATGTCTTGGGGATTTAAACTGCCGGATGGCAGAAATGGCAGACCGGGTGGTGGAAGTAGTATGCGGGATTCCGCTGAGACAGAAAGGATGAGACAAAAAATGAAGCAGCTTTGGAATAGCTTTAAAATCGCATTTTCCATGTATTCCAGGATTCCTGTGCCGAAAAGTGAGTGGACAAAAGAATATATGAAATATACCCTTTGTTTTTTTCCGGCAGTTGGGGGGATTGTGGGGCTTCTTGTCATCTGCTGGTCCGATTTCAGCATCTTTTTGAACTTGGGTATCCTGGCCCGCACTGCCGGCCTGGCTCTGATCCCGGTCATTGTCACCGGAGGCATCCACATGGATGGATTCATGGATACCGCAGACGCTTTAGGGTCCTGCCGGGACAGAGAAAAAAAGCTGCTGATTTTAAAAGATCCCCACTGCGGAGCATTTGCCGTTCTCTCATGCGTGGGTTATTTTATTGCTTATGGAGGCGCCCTCAGTGAGATCGGAAGAGGAAATCTTTTGATTCTTTCCTGGGGATTCGTGCTGTCACGGGCGCTGAGTGCCTTTTCCATCGCATCTTTTCCCATGGCAAAAGAAACAGGGCTTGCGGCATCCTTTTCGGGGACTGCCCACAAAAGAGCGGTGCGCGGAGTCTCGGCTGTGACAGCGGCAGGGTCTGCGGCCGCCATGTGTCTCTTAAATCCTGCTGCCGGACTTTTGTGTATTGGAGGAGCCATTTTATCCTTTGCCTGGTATTACCGGATGTCGATGAAACAGTTTGGCGGCATTACAGGAGATCTCGCAGGGTGGTTTCTGCAGATATGTGAGCTGTCTGCGGCCATATGCCTGGCCGTAATAGAGAAAATAATGTAAAGGAGCAGCCATGATCATCATCATAGGAGGAGCATTTCAAGGGAAAAAACAATATGCGGAAAGGGTCACCGGCATTCCGGGAGATCAGATGACAGACGGAGCGGATTGTTCTTTGGAGGAGATTTATTCCTGTCAATGCCTGTATCATTTTCATGAATGGGTCAGGCGGAAACTGCCGGATATAAAGGATTATGAACAGGAAGCCAGGAAAATTTTTGAGGCAAACCCGGAGCTGGTCCTTATAGCTAATGAACTCGGCTGCGGTGTTGTGCCGGCGAATGCATTTGACCGGAATTTCAGGGAGACAGAGGGAAGGCTTCTTACCTGTCTGGCCGGGATGAGCAGTGAAGTGCACCGGGTCGTGTGCGGAATAGGGACGGTGATAAAGGGATGATCAGAGGATACGTGATCCGGCACAGCATGACAGAGAGTAATGCTTCAGGCCGCTATGCTGGAAAAAGAACAGATGAAAATTTAAGCCCGGAAGGGATCTCCTTGTGTCTGGACCGGATATATCCGCAGACAGACGTGGTCTATACAAGCCCTATGAGGCGGTGTATACAGACTGCCGGACTTCTTTACCGCGGAAAAAAGCCGGTGATCCGGGAACAGTTTGCTGAGTGTGATTTCGGCATTTTTGAGGGAAAGAACTACATAGAGTTATCCGATGAACCGAAGTATCAGGAATGGATCGACAGCAACGGAACCCTCCCTTTTCCTGGGGGAGAGAGCAGAGAAGAATTTCAGGCCAGGTGTCTTGAAGGGTTTTCTCTATGCATAGAGCACTGCATACAGTATCAATATAGAACTTTTGCAATGGTAATCCATGGAGGAACGATCATGAGTATTTTAGACGGATTTGCCGTCCCTCACAGGGATTATTTTGACTGGCAGGTAAAAAATCTGGAGGGATATGAAATAGAGACAGATGAGAAACAATGGGTCATAGGCAGTCATGAAATCTATATCAGAAAAGAGGGATCAGACATATGGAAGTAAGAGCAGCAGCATTATTGTTTGGTTTTTTCCTGGACTTCCTGTTCGGCGATCCCCGCTGGCTCTGTCATCCCGTCCGCCTGATCGGTTCTGCCATATCAGCGGCGGAAAAAGGAATACGGTCTGTTTTTCCTCAGACACCACGAGGAGAACGGGCGGGAGGAATTCTTCTGATCCTCCTGATCGGGTCCGCATCCTTCGCCCTTCCGTTTTTTGCTTTGAAAATACTGTACGGATGGAGCCAGGCGGCAGGGTTTCTTTTGGAGTCTTTTTTCTGTTATCAGCTGACGGCGGCAAGGGGGTTAAAAGATGAAAGTATAAAAGTTTACAGAGAGCTTACCGAAGGATCTCTTTTAGGGGCCAGAAAGGCAGTTTCCATGATCGTCGGAAGAGATACAGAAGAACTAACCCGCACCGGTGTTATAAAGGCCGCCGTGGAGACCGTGGCGGAAAATACATCGGATGGAGTCGTGGCCCCGTTATTTTATATGACATTAGGCGGTGTTCCGCTGATGTTTCTCTACAAAGCCATCAACACGATGGATTCCATGGTGGGATATAAGAATGAACAATATCTGAATTTCGGCAGATATCCGGCGAAATTGGATGACCTGGCAAATTATATCCCTGCAAGGCTGTCTGCATGGTTTATGATTGCCGCCTGTATTTTTACCGGAAATGATGTGCCGGCGGCCAGACGGATTTACAGGAGAGACAAAAGAAACCATAAGAGTCCCAACGCTGCCCACACGGAAGCCGTGACAGCGGGGGCTCTGCATATCCAGCTGGCAGGAAATGCCTGGTACTTTGGAAAACTTTATGAAAAACCAACCATAGGCGATGATTTAAGACACCCGGAGCCGGAAGATATAAAAAGAGCCAACGGCCTTATGTACGGATGCAGCCTCTTGGCAGCCGCCGTTTTTGGGATTATACTTATGTGTATCGGATGGAAGTTTTGACCGGAAGGAGGAGCGGCATGAAGAAACATATACACGGGGGAGATATTTACCGTCACGGGCATATAACTGATTTTTCCGCCAATGTAAATCCTCTTGGAACGCCGGAGAGTGTCAAAGAAGCTGTTCGGAAATCGGCCGAAGGAATCGAACATTACCCGGACGTTCACTGCAGCAAATTAAAAAAGGCATTATCAGAGTGGGAACAGGTTCCTGAGTCCTGGCTGATCTGCGGCAACGGCGCTGCAGATCTTATTTTCGCCCTGACACTGGCGTTAAAGCCTAAGAAAGCTTTGATCTTAGCTCCGACCTTCGCAGAATATGAACAGGCACTGAAAAGTGTGGGCTGTCAGATAACCTATTTTTATTTGACAGAACAGGAAGAATTCCGTGTGACAGAGAAGATCCTTTCAGAAATCACACCGGCTTTGGATATGGTGTTTTTGTGCAATCCAAACAATCCCACAGGAGAACTGACCGACAGGGAAATGCTGCTGAAACTCTCACAAAAGTGCAGAGAACATCAGGTATTTTTTGCAGTGGACGAGTGTTTCCTGGATTTTGTCCCGAAAGGACAGGACTATGAACTGGCAGGCTGCCTGAAATATAACCGCCATATTTTTTTGCTGAAAGCATTTACAAAGCGCTATGCCATGGCCGGTCTCCGTCTCGGGTACGGTATCTGTTCCGACGAAAAGGTCCTTTTAAAAATGACGGAAGTGACCCAGCCATGGAGAGTGTCGTCTCCTGCCCAGGCCGCAGGAACAGCGGCTTTGTCGGAGCAGTCCTACTTAAAACGGTCAGTCCGGTTCGTGTCTGAACAGAAACATATTTTAAAGAAAGCATTGGAGGAAGCAGGCTTTCGAATTTACGGGTCCAGAGCCAACTATATATTTTTCAAAGGCCCGGAGGATTTCTATGAATATTGTCTCTCAAATCAAATTCTGATCAGGAATTGCCGGAATTATGAGGGACTTTCAAAAGGATGGTTCAGGATCGCAGTCCGGACAGAAGAGGAAAACCGGCGGTTTATCTGGACACTTCAGGCGTTCACGAAAGGAGAAACAGCATGGCAAAGACAATCATGATTCAGGGAACGATGTCAAATGTCGGGAAAAGTCTTATGACTGCAGGACTCTGCAGAATATTTAAGCAGGATGGCTATAAAGCGGCTCCGTTTAAGTCGCAGAACATGTCGCTGAACTCTTACATAACAAAGGACGGGCTGGAGATGGGACGTGCCCAGGTCATGCAGGCAGAGGCGGCGGGAATCGAACCGTCTGTCTATATGAATCCGATTCTTTTAAAGCCATCCAGCGATACCGGCTCTCAGGTGATTGTAAATGGGAAAGTCCTTGGCAATATGAGCGCCAGAGATTATTTTGCATATAAAAAAACGCTGATTCCTGAAATCCAAAAGGCATTTGATGCTCTGAGCAGGGAATATGATATGATTGTCATAGAAGGTGCGGGGAGTCCGGCAGAGATTAATCTGAAACAGGACGATATCGTCAATATGGGCATGGCAGAACTGGCCAATGCACCTGTACTTCTAGTGGGAGACATCGACCGGGGAGGCGTCTTTGCACAGCTGACCGGAACCATGATGCTGCTGACAGAGGAAGAACAAAAAAGAGTGAAAGGAATGATTATCAACAAGTTCCGGGGAGATAAAACGATCCTGGATCCCGGCATTGAGATGCTGGAAGAAAAAGTGCAGATCCCGGTCGTGGGGGTTACCCCCTATATGAATCTTGAATTAGATGATGAGGACAGTCTGAGCGAGAAGTTTGACCGGAAAACAAAAAAGGAATTGGTCGACATTGCTGTGATCCGGTTTCCAAGGATTTCTAACTTTACGGACTTTAACGTGTTTGAACTCATTCCAAATGTTTCACTGCGTTATGTGAAAACCCCGGGAGAACTCGGAGATCCGGATATGATCCTGCTTCCGGGAAGCAAAAATACCATTGAGGATCTCCTGTGGCTCCGTCAGTCCGGCCTGGAAAATATGATCCTCAAAGAAGCATACCGGGGAACGATTATTTTTGGAATCTGCGGAGGCTATCAGATGCTGGGAGAAGTACTGTCTGACCCTCATCATGTGGAGACAGGAGGAATGGTTAAAGGAATGGGACTGCTCCCGATCGACACCGTCTTTTCCAAACAAAAAACAAGAAGCCGGGTCAAAGGAAGATTTCTTAAGCTGGATGGTGATTTGTATCCGATCTCAGGAGCTCCCTTTGAAGGATATGAAATTCACATGGGAATCTCTTCACAGCACGGCAATGCAAAACCGCTGACGTTTTTTGAGGATAAAGGTAACGGCGTCACAAAGCTTTGCGGAACCTGGGTAGGAAATGTCTACGGCACTTATTTACATGGCATTTTTGAACTCTCGGATACGGCGGAAAAGATTGTCCGTGCCATTGGAGAAAAGAAAGGGATCGATCTTTCCGATGCTCCGGCGACGGATTACCGGCAGTTAAAGGAAGAGCAGTATGATCTGCTGGCAGATGAACTGAGAAAGCATCTGGATATGGAAAAAATATATGAAATCCTTCATAAAGGAGCAGAAGACTAATGAAAATTAAACTTGAGAATGTGGAGCCTGCCCAGATCGAGGCAAGAAGTTTTGAGATCATAACAGAGGAAATGAGGGCTTTTTCGCTGATTCCCGGAACTGAACCTATCGTAAAGCGCTGTATTCATACTAGCGCCGACTTTGATTATGCAAAAAATCTTTGCTTTTCGGATCATGTAGTATCACTTGCCATAGATGCCATCAAAAACGGCGCGTCCATTGTGACAGATACGCAGATGGGCAGGGCAGGCATTAATAAAAAGAAACTGGCCCGGTATGGGGGAACGGTCCACTGTTTTATGTCCGATGAGGATGTTGCAGAAGCAGCAAAAGCAAACGGCACCACAAGGGCTGTGGCGAGTATGGACAAAGCGGCGGCTTTAGGTGAGAAGTTCATTTTTGCAGTTGGAAATGCCCCGACGGCACTGGTCAGGCTGTATGAGCTGATCAGGGAAGGGAAACTGGATCCTCATCTGGTAATAGGGGTTCCCGTGGGATTTGTTAATGTGGTCCAGTCAAAAGAACTGATCATGGATGCTGAAGTTCCGTATATTGTGGCAAGGGGAAGAAAAGGCGGGAGCAATATTGCGGCGTGTATTGTAAATGCACTGCTTTATATGATAGATGGAACCAGATAAATCGATGCATTCAAAAGGGCCGGCTCACCTTAGTGGATCCGGCCCTTTTGATTAAAGGTAATTCACTGTGACAATCGCCAGTCCAAGCACTGTAAGGACCGCACCGGTTGCCCGGTTTAATACGATCGCCGAAGCTTTGTTTGCAAACTTCGCTGCTACTCTTGCCCAGAGAAATGTACTCAGCACGCAGAAAAGCAGGCTTAGCATATCCGGGCGTCCGCCGATGGCAAAATGACTCAGAGATCCGGTCAGAGCAGTAAATGTCATGATAAATACACTGGTTCCAACAGCAGTTTTGAGTTCGTACCCTAAGACACTGGTCAGCAGAAGGAGCATCATCATGCCTCCGCCCGCTCCTACAAATCCGCAGATAAAACCGACGACAGATCCGCAGAGAACAGACTGAAGAAATCTTTTTTTTGCATCCACCAAATCCATACTGCTTTTTGTGGTCATAACAGGACGGACAATAAATTTAATTCCCAGCAGCAAAGTCATGAATGTAGAAAATCCGCCCATAGCAGTGCTTGGCACAAGGCTGGAAATATAGCTGCCGACTAGTGTAAAGCAAAGCACAGAAATCATCATGACCAGTCCGTTTTTAATATCCAGATTCTTGTGTTTTCCATATGTATAAGCTGAAACTGCGCTGGCAAAAACATCGCTTGCCAGGGCAATGCCCACTGCCATATATGGATTCATTCCAAGAAAAGTGATCAGCATGGGACTTATGACTGCAGCTGCACTCATTCCAGCGAAGCCTGTCCCCAATCCTGCGCCGATTCCGGCTAAAAAACAAATGATAAATTTATACAACATAGCTGTTACCTCATACTTTGTGTTTTTTATGATTTAGTGACTTTGTAATATTTTCGTCGATCCTGCTGAAAAATTCCTGCAGCTTGAGCCGCTCCTCTTCTGTAAATCCATCGAGGAGAAGTGCGAAACATTGTTCCTGGCACTTTGAAAGGGCGTCGATTCTGTTCTGCATTTTCTCAGTCAGATACAGACGGCGGACCTTCCGGTTACCGGGATCAGGAGAGGTGGTCAGATAACCCTGTATCCTGAGAGATTCCACGGCTTTTGAAACATTGGATTTTGCAAACCCCCGCATGACTGAGATTTCCTTGGCGGTATTATTCCGGGGATTGTTTTTCAGAAAGAGCAAAATATCAATTTCCAGCTGAGACATTTCATATTGTTCCGACAAGGGCTGAAATGTCTGGCGGTACAGATGTTTGAAATGATTGGCATAGGTTAAAACATGATTCTGCATCAAATACATTCCTTTCCATATAGTTCTATTTATAACTGTTATAATTATAACTATATAATACAAAGATGTCAAGAAACACGCTGCTTTGTCTGCTGCCGTCAGTCATCAAGATGAAATTTGCAGCGAAGATGAAACAATAGTTGACAAAATCCCGGCTTTCTTATAATATTGAATTAAAGTTTAATATTAGGAGGCGCTATGGCACAAGTCTTAAAAGATGAAATACGCCAGTGTATTCTTGATTCTGCACTGGAAGAGTTTTTTATCCATGGATATGTCCGCACAACGATACGGGACATTGCCGGCAGGGCAGGGATTCCCGCCGGACTGATCTATTCCTATTATAAAAATAAAGAGGCTTTGTTTGATGAAGTTTTAAGGCCGGTTTGTTTTGACTGGAAACGGGTCATGAAACATGGCGGCTCTCCGGACTATCAAGACTATAAGTATCTGAGCCAAATGGAAGAGAACTGTATCCGGACTCTTTTCCGACACCGCAGGGAATTGATTATCATGATGGATAAAAGCACAAAGACCAAATATGAGGATGAAAAAGAGCGCTTAGTCAGTGAAATTGAGCATCATCTGAATTCACACAAAGACATGTTAAAAAACCATGATCCGGTGTTTGTGCATATTGTAGCCAACAATTTTGTAGATGCGCTGCTTCAGATTGCATATCATTATGAAAGCGAGGAATGGGCTATGGAATTACTAAATAAAATATCGAAGATGTATTTGCAGGGAATCGGTTTTTGAGCCGGTTCCCTTTTTTATTGAACAATATTGAATATATATTCAATATTATAATTCTTCTGATTTGTACGGAAAAGTGATCCGTTCAGATAAAAAATACTTTTGGAGGTAAGAAAAATGGAACAAACAACGAAAACCAACTTTCTTTTAGGAGAAGAAAAGGTGTCAAAGGCGCTGCTAAAGCTCGGCATCCCCACGATGATCGGTATGCTGGCCTCGGCTCTGTATAATGCTGTGGACGCTTATTTTGTGGGAGGATTGGGAATCAGCCAAATGGGTGCAGTCTCTGTGGTTTTTCCTGTTGTCCAGCTGGTCATCGGACTGGGGATGATGTTCGGTGCAGGAGCATCTTCCTATATTTCCCGGCTGCTCGGGGAGAAGGAGTACGCTCTGGCTGACCAGACAGCCTCAACGGCTTTATTTTCCGGACTATTGACAGGAGCGGCAGTTATTGGCCTGATCCTGTGCTTTTTAACACCGATATTGTCGGCACTTGGAGCTACAGAAACGATCTTACCCTACGCCAGAGAATATGCTGTGATTTATGTTTCTGGTTCTATACTCAATGTATTTAATGTGACAATGAATAACCTTCTGACGGCCCAGGGATCAACACGATTTACTATGACGGCCGGAAGTGTGACGAACCTGATTTTGGATCCGCTTCTGATATACGGACTGCACATGGGAATCCGCGGGGCCGCTGCAGCTACAGTGGTTTCCCTTTGTGTCAATTCCCTGATGTATGTGTATTACTTGAGAAGACAAAAGGGTGTGCTAAAACCATCTATTCGTAAAATTACAATAAAAGGTGCTGTCTATAAGGAGATTTTAAAAATAGGAATTCCTGTCCTGACCTTTCAGCTGTTTGCCAGTGCTGCACTGGGCCTTACAAATACGGCGGCAAAAGAGTACGGGGATTATGCAGTCGCAGCCATGGGTGCAGTCAGCCGGGTCATGACGGTCGGTATCTATGTCGTCTTTGGCTTTATGAAGGGATTTCAGCCGTTTGCAGGTTTTAACTTTGGCGCAGGGCAGTATGAACGGCTCAGAGAGGCGGTAAAGCTGTGCAGTTTATGGTCTACTGCCTTTTGTATTCTCATGTCATTTCTATGTATTCTGTATTCCGGAGAGGTAATCGGGCTGTTTGGAACTGACCCTCAGATGCTGGCCCTGGGAGGAAAAGCACTGAGGCTGAATGCGCTGATGTTTCTTACTTTTGGGTTTCAGATGGTTTATGCCTCCCTATATCTGTCGGCAGGGAGAAGCGGTGCCGGAAGTATTCTGAGTTTAAGAAGGCAGGGGATCTTTTTCTTTCCGTGTATTTTAATCCTTCCAAAACTCTTCGGACTTTCAGGGATTGTGTGGGCTCAGCCGGCGGCGGATATCTGTTCGGCACTGATGACTCTGTGGTTTGCATGGAAGATGAATGAAATATTGGGAATCCAAAACGGCAGCCGGTCTATGGAACAGATGAAGGAGGAAAATATATGAAAGGGGAAAAGAAAGGAATCGGCATTTTCGGACTTACCGTGCTGGGCATTGCATTAAACTTATTGCTGTGTGCTGTGAAATTTGGAGCCGGCGCTGTCAGCCATTCTGTAACAATAACCGCAGACGGATGGAACAGCCTGACAGATGCAGGGACATCGGCTATTACAATGCTTGGGCTCTGGGCGGCAGGATGCGGCGCTGGAAGACATCATCCGTTTGGGCACGGGAGACTGGAATGGATCCTTGGCATGCTGACCTCTGCATCGGTAATCACGATAGGATTAGAACTGCTCAAATCCTCTGGGTCCGCCGTATATCAAGGACAGCAGTCCCAGTATCCGGGTTCCGTATTTATTGTGCTGCTCCTGTCTGTATTTGTTAAGATATGGATGCATTTTATACAGAAGCGGGCAGGAGAGCGGCGGCAGTCAGAGACATTAAAAGCTGTTTCAAATGATTCACTGGCCGATGCACTCGCTACATCCGCAGTACTGATTTCAGCTCTCGCCGCAGAATTTACTTCCTGGAAAATAGATGGATGGTGCGGGGTCGGAGTGGCGGCACTGATTATATTCAATGGAGTCAAAAGCTTTTCAGCCATTGTACAGAAAGTAATCGGTATGCAGGCCGATAGTTCCATAGCAGAAAAGATAGAAGAGATGATAATGCAAAAGAAAGGCATCAAGAGTTGTTATGAATTAATGATTCATGACTACGGGCTCAACCATTATGTGGTCTCGGCAAAGGTTCTTGGAACAGAAAATACTGTCTGCGCCCGGGCCTCAGAGCTTTCTATAGAAATAGAGCAGAAGTTTGGATGCAGCTGTACGGTCCAGGCGGATATAATGGCAGAAGAGTCTCCTGAGATACAGGAAATAAAAAAAGATTTAAAAGAGAAAGCGAAAGAAATCCATCGATTATTAAACATCCATCATTTTTATTTGATCAAATCTGGGGCAAACATTCTCATAACGGCGGACATTAGTATTCCTGTTTCCCAGCAGAAGAAACGGGAACTGGTTTACGGGGAACTGAGCCGGACGGTCCGTCAGCACGGCGGGCAGTATCAGCTGAGATTACACCCTGTCATGGAAAACAATCATGTCAAAGCCTGGAAGACTTCACATCAGGCAGAAAAAAGAATAGGGGCAGACTAATCCGCCAGAAGATTCTTTCGGTCAGCCACTGCAAAGGATGCCATCCGGCGGGCAGATTCCCGGTTCAGCGGCATGACCCTTCCGTGATAAGGATAATAGATCAGATTAGACCAGAGGACTTCATAACCGCCCTCATCATATTCCTCAGCTGTGGGAAGGTAACTGTCAATCCCATTGGTATAGCCGTTTAGGAAAAGAAGGGAATCCTTTGACCGATGCCACGCATCCAGAGATATTTCGCACATGATTTCATTGGGAACACCGCAGAGACATCCTTCATTCAATAAAAAATATTGAAATTCAATGTCTGCTGTCTGAGCAGGGATGTGTTCATGGTGCAGCCTGCGGACCTCCTGCAGCCATCCTGTTCCGTCAATTCTGGCCTTTTCCTTTGCTTCAGCCGCGATTTCAGCGGCCCGGTTCAAAGGCGGAACATCGGCTGTGAACCTGTGTCTTACAGAACACATAGAGACACAGTATACCGGCATTGTTTTTAAAGCAGTAAAGATGGAAGCAGCAGACTGAAATACGGATTCTGCCATTTTGTTTAAGGATTCTGTGCTCTGTCTGAAATATTTTTCTTTTTCTTGGGCAGTATATGGTTCTTCTAAGGCGTCCACACCATAAATCTCCATAAACTCAGCGTTTTCCTGCTGGAATCTGGGGCGGAGATCTCCAGATGCCCCCTGAATCATCATAACCGGACATCCAAACGATTCAGAAAGTTTTTGTCTGGTTACGCCGAAATAATCGGAAGAAATTTTATAGTTGTCACTTGTAAGGACATTTGCATGGGCGGATACCCGAAGCAGGAGCAGTGCCGGACTGCCATCGGGCTTGGAAAGCTTTAAAACTCCCAGACGGGGATCTCTTAAAACTTTTCCGGATCTCCGATTGACTCCAATGTCATGTTCTGCAATACCCCATCCGGCATAGAATGGTTTCATATTTTTCAGGGCCGTTTTCAGGACAGAACATATACGGTCACACACGAAGGTAAAATAGGCACTTTCTGCTGCAGCATTCGGAGCAGAGTGAGTATGGGAAAAGCAGATCATGATGTTGTCAACGGGAACATTCAGTACATTTGACATCTGCTTCCTTAATTGAGACGTTAATTTTACGGTAAATCCCAGACTGTCGATGGCTGTCAGACATATTGTTTTATCTGCGGTCCTGAATATCAGGACTTGTGCTTTCAATGGATGAAGAACACCCCTTGATTTATTGTTTGTTCTTGAAAATCCAACCATTTCTACGGATACGCTCGGGGTAATATCCGTTTGTGCAAATCCAAATGATGCAGTCTTTCTATTTTGTTTCATAAGTAACACCTCCTGCATCAAAGAATATCAGAGAGATAAGTTTCCCTCAATATACGAATTGATACAGAATCATTTTATACTTATGGATTCAGAAAGTTTCATGCGCAAAACAAAAGTGCGGTTTCCAATCTATAAACCGCACTTTTTCCAGATATTTTATTTGCTGTATATAATCTTCCTGATAGTGTGTACAGATAGAAAATATGTCTCTGACAGATTTTCTATTGACTTCCCAAGCTGAAAATCTCTCCGGATACAGGCATTGCGTTTGCTGATCCTGAGCCGGCTTCCGGTCTGGTCACCCCAGCTTTTATGCTGATCTTCTTTTTTAGGAATATATAAATATTCTCCCTGCAGGTAGTCCTGAAGCTGTTCCACAAGGGCCGCAGGAAGAAGGGAAGATGCATTTTTATATTTCATATTTGGCCTCGTTTCCTTAAACATCGTTGTTCTTGGATGCAAAGCCGCATATCAAAAGTGCCTGTTTACTCCATGCAGCCGGCACTTTTTTTGTTCGGCTCTGCATGGAGGGTAACATCTGCTTGTCTTTTTTTGTTAATACACATGGTGGGTTACCTCCTACTGTTCATATTTTTGCATTTCCTGCCGGATCTGATTTTCGCAGGAACGCATGGCAAGAATCGTTTTTTCAAATAGTTCATTCAGCTCCCAGCCGAGGTTCTCAGCTCCTTGTGAAATTACATCCCGGGAACATCCTGCCGCAAACTTTTTATCTTTAAACTTTTTGCGGACACTGGATAGTTTCATATCCTGTACGCTTTTAGAAGGACGCATTAATGCAGCGGCTCCAATCAGACCAGTCAGTTCGTCGGCCGCAAACAGGACTTTTTCCATCTCATGTTCAGGCCGGACATCGGAACAGATCCCATAGCCGTGGGAACAGACAGAGCGGATCATGTCCTCTCCAATACCTCCTGCCCGCAGGAGCTCCGGTGCTTTTTGGCAGTGTTTTTCCGGATAAAGTTCAAAGTCAATATCATGAAGAAGTCCTGTGATGCCCCAGTAGTCTTCTTCCTGTCCGAAGCCTAGTTCGTTTGCATACCATTTCATGACACCTTCCACTGTCAGTGCATGCTGGATGTGAAAAGGTTCTTTGTTATATTGTTTCAACAGCTCAAAAGCTTCGTCACGTGTAACTGCCGATTCCATAGAAACCTCCTTTGCGGATGTGATTGTTTAACGATTATTCTGGCACTATTTTAGCATCTTCGGTGGAGAAAGTAAAATCAGCAGAACTTCGGGATTATAACGGCTCATAAGGAGAGGACACCTGTTTGACAATTACACAGGAAGATATTAGAATTTAAGAAGGAAATGATACAATTTGTTGATTTTAAGTGAAGATTGTAATGCAATTTCTTTTGTTTTGTAAGAAAAGATATTTTAAAAGAAAGGAAAGTATGTGTTTATTTTTTTATAAACATGATACAAGGAATTGATTTGGAACCTATCATACATAAAATAAATGACAATATGCATGGCTTACATAATTTTCAGGAAAAATTATTAAATAAGGCTTCAGAAAAAGAAAAAACAGTCTTGTTAGATTATCCTACGGTTTATATACATAACTGGAAAAAGAGCGGAAGCTATGAGGTATATGTGGGTGAATCAAATAATATTATTCAGAGAACAAAACAGCATTTTGATCAATCAGAGGACAAACAGAACTGGAGGTCCCAGCTGAGAAGAAAGTCGGCAAGTTTGTATATTATCGGCCATGACCATTTTAATAAATCTTTAACCATGGATATTGAAAACCGCTTAATGCTTTATATGATGGGGGTTGATTCGGTAAAAAGAATACATAATAAAAGGACAAATCCGCAGAACAGATATTATCCTGATTTTGAAGTGAATGATATCTTTCGAAGGATCTGGCATAAGCTGAGAAAAACAGACCCATCAATGTTTCCAAATGAAAGTGTTATAAAGGATTCAGCGTTATTTAAGGCTTCACCTCTTCATAAACTGACACAAGAGCAGGAAGATATAAGAGACAGGATTATAGAAAGGGTTTTCAGTGTATTGAATGAGCAGAATGGAGATGGACAGCTTATTTTTATTGACGGAGAAGCCGGAACAGGAAAAACCGTTCTTAACAGCAGCACTTTTTACGAGCTGTACTTGATGGCAGAAGAAGAAAAAATGACGGATTTCCAGTGTTGTCTGATAGTAAATCATGATGAGCAGATTACGGTATATGAGCAAATAGCAGAAAAATTAGGTTTAAAAAATAAATATGGAAGGGTTGTATCTAAACCAACAACTTTTATCAATCATCACTCAGCGGATAAACCGATAGACGTGGCATTTATTGATGAGGCTCATCTGCTATTAACACAGGGAAAACAATCCTATCGGGGTAAAAATCAGCTCCAGGATATCATTGAGAGGGCCAAAGTCACTGTGGTTATGTTTGATGAAAATCAGATTTTGACAACAGAGCAGTATTGGGAAACAGAAATATTAGGAAATTATAGAGAGAAAGCCAAAGAAAATGGAAATCATTTTAAGCTGACAAAGCAGATGAGAATTACTGCATCAGATGAAACGATTTCCTGGATAGATGATTTTACAAAGGAGAATCATCTATCAGCAATTCCAATGGATACCACAGGATATGAGATAAAAATCTTTGAACATCCGGCTGAGCTTGAGACTGCAGTCAAGACGAAAGCCGCGGAGGAAGAACATAAGCTTTCCCGGATGATAGCAACCTATGATTGGGAATATAGCCAGAATTCATCCATGGAAAAGAGAATGAAGAAATATTGGGAAGTGCTGATCGGTGATTGGCATAAACCATGGAACCATGAGCTGGACAAGGAACTGGGAAGAGAAGAGAAAAACAAGAATAAAACACTTGCCTGGGCGGAACAGCCGCAGACAATAGATGAGGTGGGTTCCACCTTTACAATTCAGGGATTTGACCTGAATTACGCAGGTGTAATCCTTGGCCCGTCTGTTAAGTACCGCAATGGCAAGATTGTTTTCGACCCAAGTGAAAGCTGGAATTTAAAAGCAACCAGAAAACGTACATTGTCGGATGGTACGAAGCAGAGATTTGGAGAAACTTTAATCCAGCATGAAGTAAGAGTCCTGATGACCCGGGGAGTGAATGGATTATATATTTATGCATGCGATAAAGAATTGAGAGAAGCATTAAAAGAAGCTGCGAGATAGATGAACAAGATAATAATTGAGGAATAGTATTATGATGTTATTTAAATTAATATTAAGCTATATATTCGTTTTAATAATAATATATTTCTGTAATAATAAAATTATGGATCTATTAGGTAACAATCAAGCGATTATTAAGTTTATAGAACTTACTCTTCCTTTAACGATACCTGCTTTATTGTATTTTTTTCAGGTGAACAAAGACAAACAAGAACGTTTAGAGAAAGAAAAACAGAAAGAAGAGAAATATGAAATGGACGAGAAGGATAAATTCGAGAAATCGTTACCTTTTTTCTATATTAAAAACGAAATTATTTTTGCTAGAAATCCTCAAAATTCTCCAATCTTAAATGTAAAAATTCAAATTGCAAATATAAGAAATGATTTTATGACATTAGGTGAATTAAATACAAGCGGAGCTATTCATTCAGAGAATAGTTTTTCTATAGGGGGACTAGTAGATGGAGATGAAATAAATTTAGAACATCTATTAGGAAATAATAATATATTTGGGGGCATTAGATGGTTTGTATTGTCTGCTATAACTGTAACAAATGATATTGTATATTTTGTATATTTACCCTGTATTAAAACTGGATGGCATTTTTATAGAAAAACAGTATACCAAAAATCGTTGATAGTTAAATATATTGGTGATGATGATTATTGTGAATTAGCAAAATCCTTAATAAACCATGTTTCAGTATATGGAGAAGAATTAAGTTATAAAGAAAGTATACTAAATGATGAAATAAAATGTTTAGATCAAGATGACTTAAAGGGAGCATGTGTACAACTTATTGTATTGGTTAGAGAAGTGAAAGCATTGCCCAAAAGTGAAGTTCTTTTTGTATTACATAATGTCTATTTGATGCTCCATCAATTAGACAGTGTGGAAAAGATTCGACCTGATTATTTTAGAGGGAATTTGTCTGCAAAATGTGATTTTACAGAGAAATATAAAAACTTATTAGGTAATGTAGAGCAAGGATTTATGATGAGGGAATACTTACAGGATATCCTTATACTTATAAGTGAAGATAGAAAAGTTTCTCTGGATTTTTGGTTACGCAATTTAGAAGTATTTGTCCGGGATCATAGTCGTATTTTTAATGCAAGAGCATTGAGAGGAGATTTAGAACGGACAATACCACCCCTGGCAGGAGGGGTTAAATAATATATTTTTATTTTAACGAATGATAAAAACACGCGTGGTATGTGACTTGGCAATCTTTTTTTGAAACTTTTTATTAGATCTTTTGAGCTGTTTTTTAGCACATAGAAAGAATATTATGAAAAACCTATCAATTCGAATATATCAATCTTCTGACGGTAAGGAACTGGCGGAACTTTTTTATAACACGATCCACGCAGTCAACGCAGAAGATTATACTGAAGAACAATTAAATGTGTGGGCAGCCGGAAGTGCCGATTTAAAAAGATGGAATGAATCTTTATCAGCAAATATTACATATGTTGCAGTTAAAGATGATGTTATCGTGGGCTTTGGAGACATTGATCATACAGGATATTTAGACCGCCTGTTCGTTCATAAAGATTATCAAAGAGAAGGAATTGCCTCAGCTATCTGCGATCAGCTGGAACAGGCAGTACAAGGGAGAAAAATTATCACACATGCATCCATTACTGCAAAACCGTTCTTTGAAAAAAGAGGGTACAAAGTTGTGAAAGAACAGCGGGCACAACGCCAGGGTGTGTACCTGACAAATTATTTAATGACTCATTCCCGGCATGACAGACAGGAGGATATTCCATGCTTCAATCAGAGATTTTGATCGTAGAAGACGACAGGGATCTGGCAGAGATCGCTATAGATTATATGGAAGAAAAGGGGCTTGGATGTATCCGGGCAGAAAGCGGCGAAGAGGCATTTGAAGCTTTGTATCAGCATCCTATCAGACTGATTATCCTGGATATTAATCTTCCCGGAATGAATGGCTTTCAGTTCATAGAAAAGCTAAGAAACGAAACAGAGCTTCCTGTCATTTTCATTTCTGCCAGGACCAGTGATACAGATAAAGTAAAAGGCCTGATGCTTGGCGGAGACGATTATCTCTCAAAATATTCTTGGAAATGCTGAAAAATATGCGGCAGGTTCTCCTGTGGAAATTAAAATGGAAGATCAGGAGCAGTACGCGGTGATTCGTATCAAAGACTGTGGTCCGGGAATTCCTGAGGAGGACTTCTTATATGCGAAGCAAAAGTTCTACCGGGGAAGGAATGCCCTTAATCAGCAGGGAGCGGGGCTTGGTCTGTACTTGAGTGAGCTGCTGATGAGACAGATGGAAGGGAAGCTGGAACTTGAGAACAGGGAAGGACTGCAGGTTTCTTTGTATCTTCTAAAAGTAAAGCACGTGATTTAAAGACTATTTAAGAATTCTTTTGCTAGGATAGCAGCATAAGGAGGATCAAAGTATGAAATCAATCATTGAGACATCAAACCTATGTAAAAGCTATGCCAGCGAAGGCCAACAGATGCATATATTAAAAAATATCGATCTGAAGATCTACGAGGGGCAGTTCACCGTGATCATGGGACCCAGCGGTTCCGGAAAGTCCACGCTGCTCTACATGCTGAGCGGGATGGATTCCGTCACCAGCGGTACTGTCTCTATCTGCGGAGAACTCCTTCGGAAACAGAATGACAAGGAAACTGCCCGGTTCAGACAGGAGACGACAGGATTGATCTTTCAGCAGATGAACCTTCTTTCCCATATGACATGTTTGGAAAATATCTGTACTGCAGGATATCTGAAAAAGGGAAGAAGCAGAAGAAAAACACACGAGGAGGCCAGAGATCTGCTGGAGCGCATCGGAATACCTGAACTTTCCGGAAGGCTGCCATCACAGATGTCCGGGGGCCAGCAGCAGCGGTGTGCCATTGCAAGAGCATTAATTAATCATCCCAAAATATTGTTTGCCGATGAACCAACCGGTTCCTTAAATTCATCTTCCGGAAAAGAAATATTAGAACTTCTCTATTCTATGAGCAGGACTGGACAAGATATTTTAATCGTAACTCATGACATAAAAGCAGCGCTCATGGCCGACCGTATTTTATATTTGAAGGATGGAAAAATCGAGGGTGAATTAAACCTTGCCCCATATGAAGAAAAGAGTGCTGCGGCAAGAGAAAAACAGCTGATTGGCTGGCTTTCGGGAATGGGGTGGTAGTATGGGCATCCTCATGATGATAAAGTATGATATCCGAAAACGGAAAAGCCAGGCAGCGGTTATTTTTCTTCTCAGCTTTTTGATTACCCTGTTAATATCAACGTCCGTCTCTGTTCTATGGCAGAGCCAGGAGCAGTATGACGAGGCGGCTGCCAGGATGCACCTGCCGGAAGTCATCAATATTTTTAACAAAGGACAGCATTCAGACGCAGATGAAGTTACTAAAAACCTTCAAAAGCAGCCGGAGACAGAAGAAGTTATGAAGGAAAATATCCTTCTGCTCAGAGAAAATCAGATTGTCCGTTTCAAAGATGACAGCTGGTTTTCCAGTGGTACCATTATCCGGGCATTTCCGGACCAGTACAGCCTGACAGAAGGAACACGGAAACGGGATGGAATTTATCTCCCCATTACCTTAAAGGATTCCAAGCACCTGGAGACAGGGGATATTGTGACTCTGAAATTGTCCGGTCAGATCAAAAAGTACCGAATCGCAGGTTTTTTTGAAGACCCGTTTCTCGGAAGCACAATGACCGGTTTTAAACAACTGTTTTTGGATCGGAAAACATATGAGAAACTTTCAAAAACAACGGAAGCTTTAAACTATAAGAGCACGATGGTAAGTCTTTGGACGAATCATGATACCGGGAAGGATTTCACGTCCAGGATCAAAGAGCTGAACGGCAAAACAGGCTTTGCCAGAAAGGGAACAGAATATATCGAACAGCCGCTGATAAAAATGTCGGCCATGGCTTTGACAGACATTTTTTTGGGACTGATCTTTCTATTCAGTCTGCTTATGCTGACGGTCATGCTGATCACTATCCGCTACCTGATCGCCTCATCTTTGGAGGATGATTACAAAAAACTGGGGATTCTTAACGCTCTTGGCTATTCAAAAAGGAAGCTTTTGGGTGCAAAAATCCTGCAGACGGCGTTTTTATTTGGAGCCGGAGGAGTGGCCGGACATTTTGGGTCATTTTTTACCGTACCTTCTCTGGGAGAAACTGCAATGGAAGGTTCAGGGATTTTATGGCACGGAGGGATACGCCTGGAACCGGTCATACTTTCAATTTTGGCGGCTGCCCTTTTTGTCGTACTGACTGCCTGGATGAGCCTTCGGTGTGTCCAAAAGATTTCAACTGTTCAGGCCATAAGAAATGGTAAAAAAGACATCTGTTTTACAAAAAGGTATCAGGTTTCCCTGGTAAAACTCAATCTTCCTTCGCTGCCTTTAAGGCTGGCTGTGAAACATGTATCGGTTCGTCTTCCCCAGTATCTGCTCTTAGTCATTGTCTGCGGATTTATGATCTATTTCATGGTGAGTATCTCGGCACTGCATGAAAATATGACTGATATTAGAAAAACAGCAGTCTTATTCGGAAGTTCAGCTTCAGATATCTCCATTGCAAACACATCAGATTTGTCCGCCGACAGCAGTATACTGTTTCAGGATTTTATAGAAGATACGAAAAAATTATCTGAGG
Organism: Anaerostipes sp. AF04-45; assembly: GCF_003461725.1. Classification (NCBI taxonomy): domain Bacteria; kingdom Bacillati; phylum Bacillota; class Clostridia; order Lachnospirales; family Lachnospiraceae; genus Anaerostipes; species Anaerostipes sp. AF04-45. Next base: position 316,770 of record NZ_QTXQ01000004.1, on the reverse strand, counting down.
TAAAATCAATCTATTCAACGGAAAGCCAGTATTTAGATATGGAACATCAGAAAATGCTGCTGCAGGTTGTAAGCCAATTTAATAATGAAAATTTCCTGGACCCTTTAAAGGGACGCGTTCCAAAGTATGATAATGAGATGATGCTGACAGAAGTTTCATCAAACTATCTGGGGAAGAGGGAAGGGGACATGGTAACAGTCAGCCACGGGGGACGCCGGAAAAGAATTCTTTGCCGAAAAAGATTAGAATGATCCATGCAGCTACAGCTAAGAAAACGGAACCAATGACGGAAGCAGAAAAATATTCATTTTCGTCACGTGATTTAAGATTTGTTCGTCCTTTTAAGGTACTGAAGATTACCGATCCTCCAATCCCCATGAGCAGTCCCAGGCTGTAAATGATATTCCATATTGGGGCAACTACGGCAAGAGCAGCTGTACCTTCCGGGCCTTGATATTGTCCTACCACGGCCATATCTACAACAGAATAGACAGAAGTTATCAGTGCACTGCAGAAAGCGGCTGATAAATATTTAAAATAAAGTGGTCTGATTTTTCCTGTTAAAAAATCCATATTGTGATCCTCCTGAAAATAAATGATAATTTTAGACGTAAAAAAGCCGGACAGGGAACAGATTGATCATTCAATCTATACCCTTGTCCGGCCTATCATCCAAATGATTTGCCCTCCGAGCAATTCATAATATAACAGACGAACTCCTAATGTCAAGAATCTTCTTTCTTTACTTTATGAAATTGAAAAAGCAGGATCATTCCAATCAGACTGACAAGCAGCTCGGTCGTGGGAAAGGCCGCCCAAACCCCAGTGATGCCTCCCAGGGAAGATAACAAAAAAGCCATAGGAATGATGATGACAAATCCCCGGAGAATTGATATGATGTGTGCCGGCCGCGGGTATTCCGTGGAAGTAAAGTAGACGGCAGCCACAACGTTGAAACCTGCAAATACAGAGGCGGTAAAGTATATTTTCAGTCCTGCGGCTGCGATATCCTGAAGTGTTTTATTGTGACTGCTGTTAAAGACTCCGGTAATCGGTTCCGCACCGAAAAATATACACAGATAAACGCAGGCGGAGATTACAATAACCGCAGTGACGGCGTAACGTAAAATCGCAGTAACATTTTTATGGTTTCCGGCACCGTAATTGCTGCTTAAGACGGGCTGTATCCCCTGTGCGATGCCTGTATAGACTGCCATGACGACCAGCGACAGATTCGCGATGACACCATAGGCCGCGACGCCGATGTTCCCCGCTATGCGCAGCAGGATCATATTAAATACAATGATCACGATACCGGAAGAAACTTCCGTGATTAAAGACGGAAGTCCGCTTGAAAAAATGTCAAGCAGCAGATTTGCCGAAAGCCTGCATTTCTTTAAATGAAACTGATTTCTTTTATTGATCAGATAAGGGGACAGAATCAAAATGCTGATTACCGGTGCCAGTCCGGTGGCAAACGCTGCCCCGAACAATCCCATTCCGAGAGGAAATATAAATATATAATCTAAAATAACATTAGACAGACTTCCACAGATCATGGCTGTCATGGCCAACTGGGGATTTCCGTCATTTCTTATAAAACACAGCAAAAGATTGTTTGCCATAAACATTGGGGCAAACAGCAGAATAACCTGTAAATAAGTTTTTGTCATTTGGAACACAGATTCGTTGGCTCCCAACATTCTAACCAAAGGGCCGGAGCAGAAAATACCAAGCAGGCAGAAGATACCTGCAATGATTCCCGTAAAAACCACAGCATTTGTAAATGCCTGATTCGCTTTGACTTTATTTTTCTGGCTTCTTAAAATTGAATATTTTGTTCCACCTCCGATTCCGAGCATTAATCCGCTGCCGTTTATAAAGCTGTAAACCGGAATTGCAAGATTCAGGGCGGTCAGTCCATCTGCCCCTAATGCCCTGGAGACAAAAAAAGTATCTGCCAGAATATAAAAAGACAGCCCCAGCATACCCAGTACATTGAGCGAAGAATACTTCAAAAAAACTTTAAAACATGACATCTCTTTCATATGGTATATACCTTCCTTATGCATTTGTGTACATCCCCGCAGGACTTCCCTATGGAAGAACAAAGTGGGCAAGCCCACACTTCAACACCCCAACCCCTCAATCTTTGAGGGGCTTGACAACTTTGCGTACCAGATGCGATTTGACGTAGTCAAATAATTTCCTTACGCATCTGTGTACAGCCTGCGAAGCGTTTTTTATTTCATAGGGAAGGTCGTAGAACTTTCCTATGAAATAAAAAACGCCTTACTCATTCCAACAAAGGCCTACTGGAATAAATAAGACGTTACCCGGCGGTAATTAACATTTATGCTATTTTTATAGATAATATCATATTGACTGAGAAAGTCAATATCTAGGTACACGATTTCGCGTGTTCGGCAAACAGCTCCCTGACCCCGTCATATTCTCCGAGTCCTTTCATGACACATTCTACTTGATATCCTGCCGACACAAACTGAGAGTACCAGGAATCCGGGTCGTCTCCCGCCATATCATGTCTTGCATGATCTCCGGCTACGATCATAAAAGGCGCAAGAATGACTTTCTTCGGCTGGTATTCTTTTACCATACGCATCAGGGACTGCATGCTTGGGAAGGCTTCTACTGTACCCAGAAAGATATTTTTAAACCCCATATCCTTGAACCGGTAGTCAAGGGCAGCATAGACAGTATTGGCATAGTGAGTAGTTCCGTGTCCCATCAAAACCAGGGCATCTTTGTCAGTGATCCACGAAAATTCCGATGCCACCGCATTTACAACCGCTTCATTGTCGGATTCCGATGAGAGAAGAGGTGCCCCGAAGACAATAGAATGAAAAGAGTCCCGGAAGGAAAGCGCGTCTGTTTTCATCCGGTCATTTTCCACACCATTGATGACATGGGTGGGCTGGATGATCACATCCGTAATGCCGTCGGCTTTCATGTGCGCCATGGCTTCCGGCACAGAATCAATATGGATGCCGTCTCTTATCTTTATTTTTTCAAGGATCATACGGCTGGTCCAGGCCCGGTACATCTTGTGATCCGGGAAATGATGTTCCAGTGTATGTTCGATCGCTTCGATCGTTTTTTTTCGTGTATCTTCATAGCTTGTCCCGAAACTGACAGCTAAAATCGCTTTTTTCTTCATCTATTTCCTCCGCAGACAGATATTTTTCAGATTCCTTCAATTATTTGTTCAAGCTCCATAAGGTTCTTGGGAATCGGAATTCCAGTATTTATTATTTTTTTCCGGCAAAGACTTCCATACATAGAAAGTACGGCGGGCCGAGACAGATTGGTGAGGGTAAGGGCTGCCTGATCAGAAAATACTTCTATAGGAGATCCTGATTTCAGAACTCTGCCCTGATGGAATAATATAATCTGGTCCGCCCATGAGAAAGCATAGTCCGGATCATGGGTTGAGATCAGAACAGTCAATCCGGCTTCTGTCATTTGATCTATGGTTCCGTTTACCAGGGCCGTATGTTTAGGATCCAGAGCCGCAGCCGGCTCATCCAGGATTACAATATCAGGATGCATGACAAGGATGTCAGCAATGGCAACCTGTTTTTTCTGCCCTCCGCTCAGGATATGGGTAGGGCGGTCTTTCAACTCTGTGATATCCAGAGCATCCATGATCTTTTCCGTCTCTTTGAGAGCCGTTTCGCTGTCAGCTCCAAGATTCAAGATGCCGAAGGAGATTTCCTGCAGGACACTGGCCGAAAACAGCTGGTTATCGGGATCCTGAAATACAATTCCAATCCTGTGCCTCAGCTCTAACAGACTTTTCCTATCATAGGAATATGGTGTTCCACAAAAAGACAGAGTTCCCTTTTGAGGCTTTAAAATTCCATTCAGACAGAGAAAGAAAGTAGATTTTCCGGAACCGTTGGCTCCCATGACTGCGATTTTTTTGCCTTTTTGAATATCCAGGGAAAGCCCGTTTAACGCCGGAGTATTCTCTCCGTCATAAGTAAAATACAGATTATCGGCTTTTATAATAGATTCCATCTTCATCCGTAAATTTTCCTTCCTATTATGAGAGACAGCAGAAGAAGTTCAAACATTATGATGTAAATAATTTCTTTCCTTTTTGGAGGATAGTCCTCTAAAAGGACCCGCATGTTCCCGTTATAGCATCTGGATTCCATGGCATCAAATAATCTGCCGGAACGCTTCATTGCTTTCATGAACAAGGCGGAAGCCATACCTCCGAATGCATGGACTGATGTCTTGAAATTCCGGTTGGAAAGCCTTGCCTCCTGGGAGATCCTGATGGCTGTGGCCTCCGACAATAAGACAAAAATAAACCGGTAAATAAGCATAAACAGTTCTATGAGCAGAGCCGGGCAGCCCAGCTTCTTTAAAATGCCGATCAAGTCAGTCACCGGGGTGGAAAGAGACAAAAAATATAAGCAGGATACTGCAGAAAGAGCTGAGAGTATCAGCCTGAAACCGAAGATCAGCGACTCCCAGCTTCCTGTTATATAGTAGGAACCTGCCGGCACTGCATATGCATCCAGAGGAGTTTTGGAAATATTAAAGAGGATCGCCAGCGTGCTCAAGAGCAGGAAGACCGCAGGAAGACGCATCAGCTTTATATACCGGCGGACAGAGATGCCGCCTTTTTTTACCGTCAGCCAGCCAAGGCTTAGAATGACCAGAGTCGAAACAGAAAAAGATCTGCTGAGGATACAGAGCAGAAGCGTTGTCATGGAAAAGCAGAACTTTTCCATGACATTTACTTTTCTGAGCCCGGACCGGTGACAGTATTGGTCAATCAGCATCGTTTGCCGCCTCTGCCGCAGCAAGGAGGCGCTTCCGTTCCCTTAAACGTCCCAGGTTATAGGCAATGATCCCGACACCAATCCCGGTCTGTACACAGAACAAGAGGCTTTCCACTTCACCCGGAAGTTCTCCGTCAATAAAGGTTTCCAGCACAGGAGTGAACCACGGCTGATATTCCTTTCCCTCAATCTTTGATATCATGACACTGCCCGCATCATCAGAGCCTCCGAACTCGGCGCCTTTTAAGGCAAACAGAGGTACCACAGCAATAAAGGCGGCCACGAAAAGCAGGATGATTACTTTTTTCTTATCACTTTTCATATGCATGTCCCTCCTTGATGAAGCTGAGAATCTTGAGTTCCGGACGGGCATAGGATTCAAGAGCGATAATGATCACAACGGTCAGAATTCCTTCTACGATGGCAAGAGGGAGCTGGGTCGGAGCAAAGACTCCGAGAAATTTTGCTGCAGAAGCCAAAAAGCCGCCCTGTTCTGAAGGATATGCAAGTGCCAGCTGAACACTGGTAATACAGTATGTAAAAATGTCTCCAAGCATTGCGGCCAAAAATACACTGATCCGGCGGTTCAGCCCGCATTTTTGGCAGATCTTATACACTGCGAAGGATAAAAACGGCCCTGCGACTGCCATAGAAAAAGTGTTGGCTCCAAGAGTCGTCAATCCGCCGTGGGCTAAAAGGACTGCCTGGAAGATCAGAACGATGATGCCCAGTATGCTTACAGCCAGAGGTCCGAACAGAATGGCGCCAAGTCCGGTACCGGTCATGTGGGAACAGCTTCCTGTGACAGAGGGGATTTTTAAAGAAGAGATAACGAAGATGAATGCTCCTGACATAGCAAGTATCGTCATCAGCCGCCGGTCTTTGCTGACCGTCTTTTTGATGGAAAAAAATCCTGCGGCTAAAAACGGAAGGCTCAGAACTCCCCAGGCGATACAGAACAGAGGAGGAAGATACCCCTCCATGATGTGCATGGCGCTGGCTGTGCGGCCGAAGCCAAAGATGACAGCCGCCGCCAATGCAGCGGTTACAATGATTTTTTGATAGTTTTTCATGTTTGCTCCTTTCGATTCACTTCGCTGTGTCTCGGTGTAAAAAACTGCAGCACCGAAAACACCAGGTATGCTGGCGCATCGAATATAGGCGCAGAAGGACGCGGCTCCTTCGACGATATATTCTACAACGGCTGTCTTTCGCAGACCGGTGTAAATCGCATGTTTACGGCAGGTCTTCTGACTCAGGCCTCACTGCCGCATTCCGCCTTCCCAGTTTCCCAGTGACATGATTGAAATGCAGCTCTTCCTATACAGCGGCGGGACCGTGCGGGAATCTCACCCGCTTTCCTATTCTCCTTTATAAAAGGCACCTGTAAACATTCAATTTCTCCCATTTTATCGAGTTGTTAGAATCTTGTCAATATGCTATGATGGAAATAAAAAGGAGAAATTACCGATGAAGACTGGAAAGGTATGGCTGGTGGGCGCAGGGCCCGGGTCCATCAGCCTTTTGACGATAAAAGCGGCGGAGGTGCTGCAGAAGGCAGATGTGATCATTTATGACAGCCTGATCGGCACCGAAATATTATCGGCACTTCCCAAAACAGCTGATTACATTTATGTCGGAAAACGTTCCGGACAGCACACGATGCCTCAGGAAGAAATCAATCTGCTGCTTCTTAAAGAAGCTCAAAAAGGCCGTTTTGTCGTGCGGCTGAAGGGAGGAGACCCCTTCCTGTTCGGCAGGGGAGGAGAAGAACTGGAACTGTTAAAAAAACACCAGATTCCATTTGAAATCGTTCCTGGCATCACCTCACCGATCGCGGTGCCGGAATATAACGGTATCCCGGTGACTCACAGGGATTTCAGTTCTTCCGTTCATATCATAACCGGACACAAAAAAGCAGGGTCAGAATATGATATCGACTTTGAAGCTCTCGTGAGAACAAAAGGTACTCTGGTGTTTTTGATGGGAATTTCATCACTTCCGGATATCGCTGACTCCCTGATCTCTGCGGGAATGGACCCTCAGATGCCGGCTGCCGTGCTTTCCAGGGGAACCACGGCAGGACAGAAAAGAGTTGCTGCGCCGCTTCGTGAACTTCCGGAAGCCGTGTGCAAAAGCCGGATAAAGACTCCTGCGGTCATTGTCGTCGGACAGGTATGCAGATTTTCAAAAGATTTTGCCTGGTATGAAGACCTCCCTCTGGCGGGATGCCGCATTTTACTCACACGCCCGAAGGAGCTTATCAAAAAGACAGCTGCCATGTTCAGAGATCAGGGGGCAGAAGTCTTGGAAATGCCTTCTATCAGTATAGAGCCGGTAAGAGACCAGAGGAAACTTTCCATGGCTCTTGAGAAGATCAATTCTTATGACTGGATCGTGTTCACAAGCGTCAACGGAGTCAGAATCTTCTTTGAGGAAATGAAACATCAGAAGAAAGATATCAGGAGCCTTGGTTCCTGCAGGATAGCCTCCATCGGTGCAGGCACAAAAAATGCATTGGAAGAGAGAGGCCTGTTCTGTGATCTGGTACCCGAACATTATGACGGAGTTTCTCTTGCCGGGACACTCGCGGACAGACTTACAGGTACGGAGCACATCCTGATACCGCGGGCAGCTTCGGGAAATCAGGAAATGATACGGATTCTTCATAAAAAGCCCGGAATTCAGACAGATGATATAGGAATCTATGACACTCAATATGAGAATTGGCAGCTGGTCCCTGTAAAAGAAATGATCGAATCGGGAGAGATCGACTGGACAGTTTTTACAAGCGCTTCCACAGTCCGGGGATTTGCGGCTGCAGTGGCGGATACGTGCATCAAAGGAATGAAGGCAGCATGCATCGGAGAGCAGACTGCCCGGGCGGCAGAAGAAGTTGGAATGAAGGTATATATTGCAGAGCAGGCGTCGGCCGAAAGTCTCGTCCGCCTCGTTTCAGAACATCAGACAGGAAGTAAATTATGAAGAGAGAGAAAAAAAACTATCAATTTTTCCGGCACAGAGACTGTGAGTATTTTCCATGCCATGAAACAGATGATATTGAAAACTTTAATTGTCTTTTTTGTTACTGTCCGCTCTATATGCTTGGGGAGAACTGCGGCGGCAGTTTTAATTTAAAAAACGGCGTGAAAGACTGCAGTCAGTGCATAATTCCCCATAAAAGAGAAAATTATGGCTATATTACCGGGAAATTTTCTGAGATTGCCGCTGCAATGAATTTTTCCAAAGATCAGCAGCAGGAATAATCTTTCCTTTTCAGTTCCGCATTCATTGTTCCGATTTCCTCTTATGAAGCCGGTATATCTAACATATCCTTCCCCATTATTTCCATAATAGTGTCCTGCTCTGCAGTCATGGCTGCAAAAGCTGAGCTCCCGATGACTCATAGATTTATTTTCATCTTGATATCCTGTTCCTGTCACGTTTGATAGACGGCTTTTCTATGAATCTTGTAAACAGAAAATGGATGACAAAATTCGACATAAAAGAAGAAGCATGTTCATATCCATCTGTTTTGTGTGCTGAGAGATTATAATACATACGTCTACGCATCTAGTGAAACGGGAAACCTTTTGTATATAATGAAATACATGTATGTTAAAACCTTATAGATAAGGCTGTGAAAGGATATGAGAGAGAGAAAATAATACCGATTGGAGCCATGAACATGGAACGCAGATTGTTGGGTAAGAGGATTAACCAGATTCGGAAAGAAAGAGGGCTGACTTCCGAAGCTCTTTCAGAAATTTGTGATGTAAATGCCGGACACATCAGGCAGATAGAATCAGGGATCAGGCTTCCAAGTCTGCCTCTGTTTATCAGAATATGTCAGGCATTAAAAACAGCACCAAATGAAATATTAAAAGATCAATTTGATCCGGAAATAATTGAGAGTGAAAACAAACTTCTCCTGAAAGTAGAAAGTTTGACTCCCAAACAAAAACGTATATTGTCAGATTTGCTGGACACTTTTAAGAAAAGTATGAACGGAGATTCTGTCGAATAGAGACGGATTCTTTCATTTTATGTCTGTCGAAAAGAATAGACTTTTTCAGAATTTTGCTTTACTCTATAAGCATGAGCAGTGTTACTTTTAAGATAATAAAAGGAGCAAATATGAAATATATGTCTGAAGTTTTTTTAGAGTTGCTTGGAAATGATTTTAGCACAGAAAATGTGAGGCAGACCGCAGCCGCAGTAGGGAAATTACTGAATGACCGTACAACCGAATTAAGTGGTCAGGAGGCAAGGGACTTATGGGATGTCATGAAAGAATTTTCCTATCTGATCGACGATTGTTCTGTAAAACAGAAGGTCCTTGCCAAAGCAAATGCTACATACAGTTTTTCTGTGAATTTGTCGAATAACTAAAACTTCATCTTTTATCATTAAAATATCGGCAATCAGGCAGGGGGTATCTGTACTTTCAGATACTTCCTGTTTCTGTTATAATAAAAAGCGGAAAAAATATGGAGGACTTACATCGTGGCAAACAAATTTTATGCAGTCAGACAAGGACGCAACCCGGGAATTTACCGCACATGGAAGGATTGTCAGGCACAGGTTTCCGGATTTCCTTGTGCTCAGTTTAAAAGCTTTCCTGCATTGGCTGAGGCTGAGGCATTTCTTAATTCTTCAGCCGGGCAGGATATAGAGATCGACGGTCAGACACTGACAGCCTATGTAGACGGGAGTTATGACCATCGCAAAAAAGAATTTTCATATGGCATGGTCCTCAGAAAAAAAGAGGGAGACTTGTATTTTGCCGAAAAATATGCAGATCCTGCGTTAGCCGCTATGCGAAATGTAGCCGGCGAGATCAAGGGTGCTCAAAAGGCAATGCAGTATGCTGTGGACAGCGGCTATCAAAAACTGGCCATTTACTATGACTATGAGGGAATCGCAAAATGGTGTACCGGGGAGTGGGCAGCAAAAAAAGAGGGAACGAAAGCCTACCGTTCCTTCTACGATAGTGTGAAGGATCGGCTTCAGGTACGGTTTGTAAAGGTAAAAGGGCATTCCAATGATGAATACAATGACAAGGCAGATATGCTTGCAAAGTCTGCGCTTGGCATCGGTGACGGAAGCTTTGTTTCAGACGGATCAGGCCGGTGGATGCCGCAAAATAATCAAAAGAAAAAGTGAGGTGGGGATATTGGCTATACTATTCGATGTGGATGACACACTCTATGATGCATCCATACCATTTTGCAGCGCATGCGACAAGGTTTTTAAAGAGAAATATTCCATTCCTTCCATAGACTTATTTCTGGCAGGAAGAATTCACGACATCCCTGTTGTTGACAGAATCCGCAAAGCTTTCAGTAAATTCGGGATTCAGATTACAGAGTCAGAGGTGATGGAATTTCATGAAGTTTACCGGGGAGAACAGACAAAAATTACGCTGACAGAAGGAATGAAAAACGTTCTGGAATTTTGCAGACAAGAAGGAATTTTCACCGGAATTATAACAAATGGATTCTCCCGTGCTCAGTGGAACAAAGTAAAGAGTCTTCATCTGGAAGAATGGATACCAAGAAGCCATATCATTGTATCCGGGGATGAGGGAGTCCGCAAACCGGCCCCCGGGATTTTTAAACTCGCGGAGCAGAGATTCGGACTTGATATGAAGGATACATGGTTTATAGGTGATACCTATGCCACAGATATATGCGGAGCCATTGCTGCCGGCTGGAAGAGCATCTGGCTGAACCGGAGACAGGATATTCTGCCGGACGGCAAGACATCTCCGGACTATACAGTGTCAGACGAAGAAGGTCTGATTAACATCCTGCTCTCAAAATAATCCGTCTGAAATATGCATCTGAAAACAGAGAAACATCTCTGGGTTTTCAGATGCTTTTTTTATGCATTAGGTGTATAATGAAAAAAACATTTTGACTTTAAAAGGGGGCGTGAAGATGGATGCGATTGTAAACAGGCTGGCTGAAATTGAGAGTGCCGCTGCCGCCATCGTAAAACATGCAGAGGAAGAGAAGGATGAGCTTGAACAGGAAATGCGGCGGAAACAGACAAAATTTGACGAGGAATTAAAGGCTGTGACGGAGCAGAGGCTTACAGAAGTATCAAAACAGGCAGAGAGCCAAGTATCCGCTGAAAAGGAACAGCTGAAAAAAAATCATGAATCAAAGATCCTTCAGCTGAAGAAGGAATATGAGCAGAGAGGGGAGCAGTATGCCAGGGAGATTTTAGAACGCATCAGCGGGGTATAGCCTATGGGAAGTATGATAAAATACAGCGCTCTTGTTACTAAGATACGTGCCATGAGAGCCAAGCTGTTAAGGGATGAAGATTTTCAGCTTTTGGCAGAGCTTTTCAGTGTCCCTGAAATCGTGGGCCATCTGAAAGGATATCCGGCCTACAGGGATATCCTTTCTCTTCTGGATGAGGCAGATCTTCACCGCGGGAATATAGAAAAGGTTCTGGTACAGTCTCTTTATGAAGATTATACAAAGCTGTACCGGTTTTCAGGACTGGAACAGCGCAGATTCCTCAAATTATATTTAAAAAGATATGAGGTGGAACTGATCAATTACTGTTTCCGGATTATTTTTAATCATTATCAAAAACCTTTTGACCTGGATTATAAGAAACGATTTTTTGACCGATATTCTCAGATTTCCATCGATCGTTTGATCGGATCAAAAAATATGAAAGATTTGGTGGAAGGACTTCGGGATACGGAGTATTACGGTCCGCTCTCAAATTTACTGGATGCAGGGGCACAGACACTGTTTGATTTTGATCTGGCACTGAATCTCTATTATTTCTCCTCCATATGGAGGGAAAAGAAAAAAATCTTAAAAAAGAAAGAACTGGAGATTTTCACGAAAGAGGCAGGCACACAGGTAGATCTTCTGAATCTGCAGTGGATCTACCGATCCAAGAAGTACTATGAGATGCAGCCTGCGGATATCTATGCGCTGCTGATTCCAATACATTTTCATATTCATGCAGAGGAATTGAAAAAACTCACAGAAGTGTCAGAAATTGAGGAATTTAAGGCGGAGGTCACGGGAAGTTTTTATGGGAAGCGGTACCGGATAGAAGATATAGCTTCCATTGAGCAGATGTACCGCGAATGTCTCTGCCGCCTGTATTTGACGGAAAGGCGCAGAGATCCGTATTCTATCGCAAGCCTCACCGCATATCTCTTTTATAAGGAAGAAGAGATACAGAGACTGATCACCATTATGGAACGTGTCCGTTACGGCCTGCCTCCAGAACAGACGGCAGGCTATGTGAAAGGAGTGATCGGGGTATGATTGTTAAGATGAAGTTTATAACACTCACAGGACCAAAGCGCGACATCGACAGAGTCACCAACGACTATCTGTCAAAATATGAGATTCAGCTTGAAAATGCCTTGTCGGAATTAAAGACGGTTGATAACCTGCAGCCGTTCACAGATACAAACCCTTATAAAAAGCCTCTGGAACAGGCCGATAAAGCCGCAGAGCTTCTGAGTGTTCCAAAAACTCAGGATCTGCCTGGTCTGACTTCTGACCAGGCACTCAGGATCATATCCCAGACCGAAAACATCTGCCGCAGTATTGAGGCCCAAAAAGAAGCACTGGAACTTGAGGAAAAGAATCTCACCGAGCAAATAAAAATGATTGAACCATTCCGCCCCATGCAGTTTGTACTGAGAGAAGTGTTTCACTTTCAATTCGTGAAATTCCGTTTCGGACGGGCACCCTTGGAATACTTCGAAAAGATGCTGGAGTTCATCGAACACAATCCGGATGTGATCTTCGTCGAAGGGGTACGAAATAACAGCTATGGGTATGGGGTATATTTTACGTCCAGGTCCAAATCGGAACAGATTGATGCCATTTTCAAGTCTCTTCACTTTGAGAGGATTTTTATTCCGGACGAGTTCATCGGAACTCCGGAGGAGGCTTGTGACGACCTGAACCGAAAACTCTCTATTCTAACAGAGGAAAAAAAGAAGCTGAATAAGAAGCTGGAACAGGAATTAAATGAAAATGCTGATAAGATTTATGCCGCCAGGGAAACCTTAGCGGCTTTATCGGCAAATTTTGACGTGAGGAAGATGGCGGCATGTGTGGAGGACAAACACGAGAATTTTTATATTTTATGCGGCTGGATGTCAGAAGAAGACGTCAAAAGTTTTACCGAAGACATTAAGAACGACCAAAAGCTGTTTTTAATGGTGGAGGATGAACACGAGGATTACTTCGGAGAGCCCCCTACGAAACTGCACAATCCAAAGGTGCTCAGGCCATTTGAAATGTTTGTGAAAATGTACGGACTGCCTTCTCACAACGAGATTGATCCGACGATCTTTATTGCGATGACGTATCCTCTTATTTTCGGCATCATGTTCGGAGATCTGGGACAGGGATTATGTCTTTTTGCGGGAGGTATGCTGCTCTATCTGACAAAAAAGGCTGACCTGGCCGGGATCATTGCGGCTGCCGGCGTCTGTTCTTCCTTTTTCGGCTGGATGTACGGAAGCTTTTTTGGATTTGAGAATATTATACAGGCCAGATGGCTGAAGCCCCAGGAGGCAATGATGAATGTTCCGGGTATCGGAAAGATGAATACGGTCTTCATCGCGGCGATTATTTTTGGAACATTTTTGATTCTTCTGACCATGATCCTGCACATTATATTTTCTGTACGAGCCGGTGATCTGGGAGAATCACTGTTTGGAGCCAGCGGAGCCGCAGGACTTCTGTTTTATGGCTCTGTACTCCTGGCAGTATTTATGTTTGTCACGGGCCGCAGGATGCCGGGAACGGTCATACTGGCTGTCATGTTCGGCATTCCGCTGCTTATGATCGCACTGAAGGAACCCCTCTCCGGCATGCTGAAAAGACACAGGCCAGAACTGAAAGAGGGGAAGCTTATGTTTTTCGTCCAGGCATTTTTTGAATTATTTGAGACACTGTTAAGCTACTTTTCCAACACTCTGTCTTTTGTGAGGATCGGAGCGTTTGCTGTCAGCCACGGAGCCATGATGGGAGTCGTCATGATGCTGTCCGGAGCGGAAGAAGGGCATATCAACTGGGCGGTGATCGTATTCGGAAACCTGTTTGTCTGTCTGATGGAAGGACTCATCGTGGGCATCCAGGTGCTGAGACTCGAATATTATGAAATATTCAGCCGCTTTTATCAGGGAGGCGGAACGGAATTCCGGCCGTACAGACATAAAACCAAATAGGACACATCGGATCAAAGGAGGTCTTCACTATGAATACATTAACAAAGCTTGTGCTGATTGCAGCCTTGATTTTAAGCGTTTTAATACCGTTCGGATACTTTCTGTTAGGGCAGAAAAAGAAATCCAGATATAAGAAGGCTCTGGGAGTCAATGTTTTCTTTTTCTTCGGCACTCTTCTGATTGCCGCAGTGGTTATGCTTTATCCCGAAAGAGTGCAGGCGGCTTCGGCCTCCGGCAATCCATCGGCCGGGATCGGATATCTGGCAGCGGCTCTTTCTACTGGTCTTTCCGGCATCGGCGGAGGAATTGCCGTGGCCAGCGCCGCAAGCGCTGCTCTCGGCGCCATCAGTGAGGACAGCAGTATTTTCGGTAAATCTTTGATCTTTGCAGGGCTGGCGGAAGGAATCTGCCTTTATGGGCTGGTCATCGCCTTTATGGTCCTGGGAAAGCTGTGAGCCATGAAAATGTTTTTGATCAGTGATAATGTCGACACCTGCACAGGAATGCGGCTTGCCGGCGTGGACGGCATCGTTGTCCATGAAAGAGAGGAACTCTCCCGTGCACTTGAGAAGGTCATGACCGACAGCACGATCGGCATTGTGCTGCTCACGGAAAAGTTTGGCAGGGAATTTCCCGAGATCATCGACGAGATCAGACTGAACAGGAAAATGCCCCTGATTGTCGAGATTCCTGACCGCCACGGAACCGGACGCAGAAAAGACTTTATCACATCGTATGTAAATGAAGCCATTGGACTGAAGCTTTAAGGATTGCAAAGAAGGTGACCCCAAATGACATTGGAAGAAAAAATCCAGAACCTGCAGAGGGTTTCTATGAAAGAGGCAAGGTCCGAGGGAAATGCCCTGATCAAAGGACATGCGGATTTTCTGTCTCACAGATTGTCGGAACATCAGCAGAAAATGAAGATGCAGGCCGAGAACAGGATCGGGAATGAAAAAGCCCGAATCAGGTTAAGGCAGAACAGAGATATTTCTGAGTATCAGATAAGGCTCAGGAGAGAACTGAATGAATATCAGGAAGAGTTAAAAAAGAAACTTTTTGGACGGGTCCGCGAACTGCTGAAGATTTATATGAAAACCGGGGAATACCTGGATCTTCTCAGCCGCCAGGTCAGAGAAGCCATGCTCTATGCTGACGGGGAGGAGACTGTGATCTATATCAATGCTTCGGACAGAGAGTTAAAGGAAGCCATAGAAGAGAGGACCGGAGCTTTGCTGACGGTCAGCAGCGAAGATTTTACCGGCGGAATCCGGGCAGTCATCCGGACCAAAAATATTCTGATTGACCGTTCTTTCAGCCGGGCACTTGAGAAAGAATACGCGGATTTTCTGTTCCGGGGAGGTGAGAAAAATGTCTGAGGCAGGCCGTATATACGGAATCAACGGACCGGTCATCTACGTGAAGGGAGACATTGGCTTTAAAATGTCCGAGATGGTCTATGTGGGACCGGAGAAACTGGTGGGAGAGGTGATCTCCCTGGATAAGAATGCGGCTACGGTGCAGGTTTTTGAAGATACCACAGGCATTCGTCCCGGAGACCGGGCAGAGGCCTCCGGACATCCGCTTTCTGTGTCACTGGCACCGGGAATTCTCCATAATATCTTTGACGGAATTGAACGCCCTCTCGAACAGATTGCCGCTCAGTCCGGAAAATATATCAGCCGGGGAACTCAGGTAGATTCCCTGGATTATCAAAAACGCTGGGAAACACAGATCACCGTATCGGCGGGAGATCAGATAAAACCGGGGGATGTGATTGCCCAAGTGCCGGAGACGGCCGCCATCACTCACCGGTGCATGGTGCCTCCCGGAGTTCAGGGTGTCGTCGAAAAGACAGTCTGCGACGGCAGCTATACCATCGATGAACCGCTGGTTACCGTAAGACAGGAAAACGGTGATCTCAAAGAACTTCCTATGATGCAGCAGTGGCCCATCAGAGTTCCGAGACCGGTCAGCCTGCGCTATCCGGCATCCAGGCCGCTGATTACCGGACAGAGGATTCTGGATACGATGTTCCCCATTGCAAAAGGCGGTACGGCCTGCATCCCGGGCGGCTTTGGAACCGGCAAGACGATGACTCAGCATCAGATCGCCAAGTGGTCGGATGCCGACATCATCATTTATATCGGATGCGGAGAGCGCGGAAATGAGATGACACAGGTATTGGAGGAGTTTTCCAAGCTGGTGGACCCGAAGAACGGGAATCCCCTGATGGACCGCACAGTCCTGATCGCCAACACGTCCAATATGCCTGTTGCCGCCAGGGAAGCAAGCATTTATACTGGACTGACCCTGGCCGAATATTACAGGGATATGGGATATGACGTGGCAATCATGGCAGATTCTACGTCCCGCTGGGCGGAAGCGCTGAGAGAACTTTCCGGACGGCTGGAGGAGATGCCGGCGGAGGAAGGCTTTCCTGCCTATCTTGCCTCAAGACTGTCGGCCTTTTATGAAAGGGCGGGTATGATGAAGAATTTAAACGGCACAGAAGGCTCCGTATCGATCATCGGCGCGGTATCGCCCCAGGGAGGCGACTTTTCAGAACCGGTGACCCAGAATACAAAGAGGTTTGTGCGGTGCTTTTGGGGACTTGACAAAAGTCTTGCTTATTCAAGACATTTCCCTGCCATTCACTGGCTGACCAGTTACAGTGAATACTTAAAAGATCTGGCACCCTGGTATGAAGAACACGTCTCCGTGGAGTTTGTGGATCACAGAAACCGCATCATGGCTCTCTTAAATCAGGAGAGCAGCCTGATGGAAATCGTCAAACTGATCGGAAGCGATGTGCTTCCCGATGACCAGAAGCTGATTCTGGAGATCGCCAGAGTGATCCGTCTTGGATTTCTGCAGCAGAATGCCTTTCATAAAGACGATACCTGCGTATCTATGGAAAAACAGTTTGAGATGATGGATGTAATCCTCTATTTATATGAAAAGGCAAAGCTGTTGATCAGTATGAATATGCCCATGTCTGTTTTGAAAGAAGATACGGTGTTTGAATCTGTGATCTCCATGAAATATGACGTGCCCAATGACAGGATGGAGATGTTTGATGAATATCGGAAAGCGGTGGATGATTTCTATCGGAAAGTGATCAAGAAAAACGGATAAATTGTCTGCAGTGTAAAGGGATTGTACCTGAAAGGAGTGTTTAACATATGCCTATTGAATATTTGGGACTTGACAGGATCAATGGACCTTTGGTGGTACTGGAGGGCTGCAGAGATGCTTTCTATGAGGAAATTGTAGAGTTTGTTGTGGAGGGAAATAAAAAAAAGCTTGGAAAGATCATAGAACTTTACGAGGACAAAGCGATCATCCAGGTGTTTGACACAACGGATAATATGGGGCTTTCCAATACTCATACAAGGCTTACGGGGCATCCAATGGAAATTTTTCTCTCTCCCGACATCCTCGGGAGGACATTAAACGGCCTTGGGAAGCCTATCGACGGACTGGGACCCATTGTGTCGGACGTAAAACGCAATGTCAACGGACTGCCCCTGAATCCGGTCCGCAGGGAGTATCCGCGAAATTTTATATGCACAGGGATTTCGGCAATTGACGGCCTGATGACACTGATCCGGGGACAGAAACTTCCTATCTTTTCGGGAAATGGGCTGCCCCATGATCAGCTGGCTGCCCAGATCGTGACCCAGGCTTCACTGGGCGGGGACAGCATGGAAAACTTTGGTATCGTCTTTGCCGCCATGGGTGTCAAACACGACGATGCGGATTTCTTCCGCAGGACGTTTGAGGAGAGCGGTGCCTTAAGCCATGTGGCAATGTTTTTAAATATGGCCAATGACCCGGTGGCTGAGAGGCTGATCACACCCAAGGTGGCGCTGACCGCGGCAGAATATCTGGCCTTTGAACATCACATGCATATTTTAGTCATTCTGACGGATATGACGGCCTTTGCGGAGGCCATGAGGGAAGTTTCCTCCTCAAAGGGAGAAATTCCGAGCCGGAAAGGATTTCCCGGTTATTTATACAGTGAACTGGCAATGATCTATGAGAGGGCGGGCATTGTGGAAGGCATCGACGGATCAGTGACCCAGATACCGATCCTTACAATGCCCAATGACGATATCACGCATCCCATCCCGGATCTCACCGGATATATTACGGAAGGACAGATCGTGCTGGACCGCAGCCTGCACGGTCAGGCTGTCTATCCGCCGATCAGTGTGCTCCCGTCCCTGTCCCGCCTTATGAAAGACGGAATCGGAGAGGGCTATACGAGGGAAGATCATCAGGATCTGGCAAATCAGCTTTTCTCCGCCTATGCAAAAGTGGGAGACGCCAGAAATCTGGCCTCTGTCATCGGGGAAGACGAACTGTCTCCGATTGACAAAAAGTATTTAGAGTTTGGAAAAGAGTTTGAGGAACGGTACATCGGACAGGGAAGTGAGGAAAACCGTACGGTGACAGAGACCCTCGATCTCGGCTGGGAACTCCTCGCCATTCTCCCGAGAGAAGAACTGGACCGTGTTGACACGAAGCTTTTGGACCGTTATTATCGAAAGACCGGAGATAAGGAGACTTATTCCAAAAATCCGGAGGACAGCAGGCCTCCGGCGGCGACGGATTCTTTAATGTTTTAGTCCAAGCTGAACGAAAGGAGGCGGACATATGGACACGAGAACTTTTCCGACCAAGGGGAATCTGATGCTCGCTAAAAATTCTCTCGCCCTGGCGATGCAGGGGTATGATCTGATGGACAAGAAGCGGAACATTTTGATCAGAGAGCTTATGAACCTGATTGATCAGGCGAAGGATATTCAGGAACAGATTGATGTGACTTTTACGTACGCCTATCAATGTCTTCAGGAAGCAAATATTGAACACGGCATCAGCGAGACAGACCAGCTGGCCTACACGGTGCCCATCGAGGATTCTATTCAGATAAAGAGCCGCAGTATCATGGGAACAGAGATCCCTCTGGTGACTTACACACCGGATCAAAACATTCCGACCTATTCCTTCAGCACTACGAGGGAATCCATCGACAAAGCAAGAGAAGCTTTCCGGAAAGTCAAAGATCTGACGATCCGGCTTTCCATGGTTGAAAACTCTGCCTACCGGCTGGCAGCCAGCATCAAAAAGACGCAAAAGCGTGCAAATGCCTTGAAAAACATTACGATTCCCTCTTACAGGAGTCTTGTGAGCGAGATATCCAATGCCCTGGAAGAGAAAGAGAGAGAAGAATTCACCAGGCTTAAAGTGATCAAACAGAGAAAAAATAAAGCTTAACGGACAGGAGAGCACTATGTGCGGAAGATATTTTACAGACCCTTCAGTGGCAGAAGAACTCTATGATATATTCAAAATTCCCGGAACAAAAGATGTTGTCCCGGCGGCGGAGGATATTCATCCCGCGGATACTGCGGATGTCCTGATTTCCACACCGAAAGGAATTGGGTTTGAAAAGATGAGATGGGGATTTCCCGGTTTTGAGAAAAATAAGCTGATTTTCAATGCAAGAGCGGAGGGTGCACTGGAAAAAAAGATGTTCAGAGACAGCGTCCGCACCAAAAGAATTCTCGTACCTTCCCGCGGTTTTTATGAGTGGGACAGCGAAAAGACGAAATATACTTTTGAGCGCACAGACAGAAAACCGCTGCTGATGGCAGGATGCTGGAATCAGTTCGGTTCCTGGCAGCGTTTCGTGATTCTTACCACAGAAGCAAATGAATCAGTGAGAGGTGTTCACCACAGGATGCCTCTCATCCTGGACCCGAAAGATGCATGGGTATGGCTTATGGATGACGGACAGACCGAATTCATCTTACAGAAAACACCCGGGCCGCTGGAAAAAAAGTCTGACTATGAACAGATATCTTTTTCTTTTTTATTCCATAAGGAGGAACCTTTATGACCATTGAACGATTGGTAAAACTTCAGAGGAATTTTTATTATACAGGTGCTGCACAGTCTTACGCTTTTCGGATGGAAGCTCTCTGCCGTTTAGAGCAGACAGTCAAAAGCCATGAAAAACAGCTGGAGCGTGCCCTGAAAAAAGATTTGAACAAATCCGGCTTTGAATCATATATGACAGAAATCGGATTATTTTACAGTGAATTAACTCATGCAAAAAAACATTTAAAAAATTGGATGAAACCGAAGAGAAAGCCTACGCCGGTCAGCCAGTTTCACGCAAAAAGCTTTGAAATCTCCGAGCCTCTGGGTGTGGTTTTGATCATGGCTCCGTGGAATTATCCCTTTTTACTGACGTTTGCTCCTTTGATCGGAGCCATAGCCGCCGGAAACTGCTGTATCTTAAAGCCGTCCAGAGACGCATCCAACACATCCGCGCTGATCCGGCACATCGTCGAGGAGGCTTTTCCAGCGAATTATATCTCTGTCGTAGAAGGCGGAAGAGAGGAGAACAAGCAGCTTCTCAGCCAGAAGTTTGATCATATTTTCTTTACCGGCAGCAAGGCAGTGGGGAAAATCGTCATGGAACATGCGGCACGCCGTCTGACGCCCGTAACCCTGGAACTCGGAGGAAAGAGTCCCTGTATCGTGGACAGGTCGGCAGATCTTTCCCTGGCTGCCAGGAGGATCGTGTTCGGAAAATTGTTAAACAGCGGACAGACCTGTGTGGCCCCGGACTATATCCTCGTACACGAAGCAGTAAAAGAGACTTTGATAAAAGAACTGATCTTCCAGACCCGCAGGATGCTTGGAGAGGAGCCTCTCCTAAACAGTGAATACCCAAAAATCGTCAATAAAAAACACTATCACAGGATTATGAAGCTGATCGGGGAAGAGACTGCAGTCCTCGGAGGATACGGCTGTGAAAAAACACTGAAAATAGCACCGTCTATTCTTCCGGAGGTATCGTGGGATTCCCCCGTCATGCAGGAAGAGATCTTTGGCCCTGTACTTCCTGTGCTGTCCTACCGTAGATTTTCTGACGCGGTACAGCATATCAGGCAGATGGAGAAGCCCCTGGCTCTCTATCTGTTTACAGGAAACAAGAAGATGGAACAGTGGATTCTTAACAACATGGCTTTCGGAGGCGGATGTATCAACGACACCGTCATTCATCTTGCCACGTCACACATGGGATTCGGGGGAGTCGGTGAGAGCGGCATGGGCTCCTATCACGGCGAATATGGCTTTCGGACATTCAGCCACAGAAAAAGTATCGTAAAAAAATCAACATGGACGGATCTTCCCATTCGTTACCACCCGTACAGCAAGAGAAAAAACAGGCTGCTTCGTCTGTTTTTGAGATAGAAAGGACACACAGTGATGAAAGATATCTATGGACGCACAATTGATTACATGAGGATTTCCGTCACTGACCGTTGTAATTTAAGGTGCCGGTACTGCATGCCGGAGGATATTCCATCAGTGGAACATACAGATATTTTAAGCTACGAAGAACTGTTAAGCATATGTGAGAGCGCCGCAGATCTGGGCATCTGTAAGTTTAAGATCACAGGGGGAGAGCCTCTGGTGAGGAAAGGATGCGCCGGCTTTATGGAAAGACTGAAACAGCTTCCCGGAGTCAGGCAGGTTACCCTGACCAGCAACGGCCTCCTCTTAGAACCGTATCTTGAACGGCTGAAAGAGGCAGGGATCGACGGCATCAACATCAGCCTGGACACGCTGGACGAGAAGAAATATAAAGAGATCACCGGGAAAACAGGAGTACAGACAGTTTTGTCAGCCGTCAGAAACTCTGCCCGTATGGGTCTGAACACGAAAGTAAATTGTGTGGTCATGAAAGGCATCAACGACGATGAAATCTTGGATCTGCTGGAAATCGGAAGAGAGGATCACGTTGACATCCGCTTTATTGAGATGATGCCTATCGGCTTCGGAACACAATTTACCGGTATGAATTCAGATGAGATCATATCTCTGCTCCGTCAAACATATCCCGGGATTAAAAAAGAAGAACAAATCCGTGGAAACGGACCTGCCAGATACTTAAAAATTCCCGGTTTTTCCGGAGCCGTGGGCTTCATCGATGCGGTACACTGTAAATTCTGCAGACAGTGCAACAGAATCCGGCTCACCTCAGAAGGCTTCTTAAAGCCCTGCCTGTATTACAGCCGCGGCATCCCTCTGAGAGAAAAATTAAGATCCGGAATATCAAGAGGAGATCTTTCACAGCTCATACGCCAGACTGTTCTGGATAAGCCCGAAGGACACCGATTTTCTGAGAGAGACACGGATGGTGAAGCAGACAGCCGGAAAATGTCTCAGATCGGAGGATAAAAAAGACGCTTTTAAACGGCCTGATTACAAAGCCTTTAAAAGCGTCTTTTTGTATATAATTTCTTTAGTTCATAGATTCCAAAATTGCATCAGCCATCGCGTCGATTTCCTCTGACTGGCTGTCATTCAGTGCAGATTTGATCGTGATGGTTGGTTCCAGGACCGTCATTTGTTTCATCCCTGACACCATCTCATTCATCTGCCTGCCGGATGTGGCTGCCCACGTTCCGTTCTGCATGAACGCTACGGTACGTTTCTGAAGATTATGGGCTTTCAGATCAAGCAGCACGGTCTCCATATTCGGAAAAATACCGCCGTTGTATGTCGGGGATGCAAATACCAGATGACTTGCGCGGAATGCTTCGGAAACAACCACAGACGGATGGGTTACGGACACATCGTACATGGCAATATTTTTAAGACCTTTATCAGCGAGGCGGGAAGCCAGTACATTGGCTGCATTTTCCGTGTTGCCGTAAATAGATGCATAAGCGATCATGACACCCTGGTCTTCCGGCTCATAAGTGCTCCATTTCTGATACTTTTCAACAAACCACTCAATATTTTTTCTCCATACCGGACCGTGGAGCGGACAGATCATCCCGATTTCCACATTGGAAGCCTTCTTTAACAGCGCCTGTACCTGAGCTCCGTATTTTCCTACGATATTCGTATAATATCTTCTGGCGTCATCCAGCCATTTGTGTTCAAATTCAATCTCATCGGCAAACAGATTTCCGTTGATCGCTCCGAATGTTCCGAAAGCATCTGCTGAAAATAATATTTTGTCCGTCGTATCATATGTGACCATAACTTCCGGCCAATGTACCATAGGTGCCATAAGGAATGTGAAAGTATGTTTTCCTGTACAAAGGGTATCGTTTTCCTTCACGATGACAGCGTCCGTCTCGATCTTAAAGAACTGTTTGATAATGTCCGCTGTCTTGGCATTGCATACGATCTGAACATCCGGATATCGCATGATTACTTCTTTGAGCATGGCACAGTGATCAGGCTCCATGTGGTTAATAATCACATAATCCAGTGTGCGTTCTCCGAGCGCATGGACAAGATTTTCAAAAAACTGTTCACTGACAGCCTTGTCCACCGTATCGAAAAGCACTGTTTTTTCATCTAACAGCACATAAGAATTGTAAGAAACACCGTTTGGCACCGGAAAAATGTTTTCAAACAGGGCGAGTCTCCTGTCGTTTCCTCCGATCCAATATAAATCGTCTGTAATATTTTTTGTGCAATACATGTTTTCATCCCCTTAGCTTATTTGATTATTTTTTGTCAATGTTATATCACTACTAGTATAATGTCCAAAAAACCATTTTACAAGTCAAAGATACCAACTGAAAAAGATTCTACATAATTCCCAGCATGATTCTATGATATAATTTCTTTGTTAGTAAAAATTGACACACTATCATTCCTCTTTTATAATGGAGACGGCACATAGAAGGAAAATAAAACAAAAATTTATATAAGAACAGGAGATAAGAC
Organism: Anaerostipes sp. AF04-45; assembly: GCF_003461725.1. NCBI lineage: Bacteria > Bacillati > Bacillota > Clostridia > Lachnospirales > Lachnospiraceae > Anaerostipes > Anaerostipes sp. AF04-45. Next base: position 292,947 of record NZ_QTXQ01000004.1, on the reverse strand, counting down.
AATGCAGATCAGTAAAAAAAATATGATCGCACTGATCTTTGGGACAGTCGCTGTGATCATTTGCATGGTCATTGTTGTAATGTTTTCCGGAGGATTTAAAAAGGATAAGGAAGATTCATCGGCAACCGAGACATCCTCGGAAGAGACGACTTTAGAAGACACCGGGTCCTCAGAAGATCAGCAGACTCAGGAGCGGGGCACAGAAAACACCGGCTCCAATCATCAGAGTACGACCGCAGCCCACAAGAGTACGACGACGCGCAGACAGAAGAAGACTACGGCCGAACGGCAGAAAACGACGACAGCCACACAGCAGAAGACCGAGGCACCAAAACCTGCCACGACGGAGCAGCCGGCCACAACGGAACAGCAGCAGGAACAAACCGAAGATGACGGTCAGTAAGTAAGGAGTAATGAGAGATGAACGGCAAAAAAAGACATACAGGGCTCTGGTTTCTTCCGGGTATCCTGCCCGCAGGGTTTTCTCTGTTTTCATACAGAAAGCTGCACGGAAAACAAAAGAGGGCTGCAGCGGATGTGTTCTTCTGTGAGGCGTTAAAAAAGCGGGACGGCATTTTGGTCCCGGGAGCACTCGTTAAAAACGGTATCATAGGCGCACAGCTGAAAGACCGTCTGGACGGGGCGCTGAGGCTTTACCGGGCCAGCATCGGAAAGTTTATTCTGATCTCAGGGACGAGAAAAGAAGTAAAGTTCATGAAAATGTACCTGCTTTTCAGAGGAATTCCACAAGAAAATATATATGAAGACCGGGAAGGCCTCGATACATTCCGCACAATGAAAAATACATGTTCCGCATTTCCCGGAAAATCATTTTATGTGTGCACGCAGAAACTCTATGTTCCAAGGACGGATTATCTGGCAGAAGCCGCAGGACTGAACGCCCATGCGGTGATCTCGGATTCGGTGATCTATCAAAGCAGACACAAAGACAGAATCCGTGAATATTTTGCCGCGTCCAAGGCACTGCTGGAGGGAGTGGTTTACCAGTGGATCAGGCATTAGACTATGAAGTGATTTACAGCGGCAGAAAAACTCTGGCCGTCACAGTGACTGCGGACGGACAGGTGATCGTCAGGGCGCCCGAGCGATTGCCAAAAGGTGAGATCCGCAAATTTATCGAGGAGAAGCAAGGCTGGATCAGACACCACATGAAGCTTTCAGCGGAGAGAAAAAGAAATCAGAAAAAAATTCGTATGACTGCTAAAGAACGGGAAAACTATAAAAAGGAAGCAAAGACTGTGATCACACGGCTCTGCCGGATATATGCAGAACAGATGGGTGTTTCCTGCGGGAAAATAACGATCCGTGAGCAGAAAACCCGCTGGGGCAGCGCGAGCAGCAGAGGAAACTTGAATTTTAACTGGAAGCTGATCCTGATGCCGCGGAAAGTTCTTGAATATGTAGTGGTGCATGAACTTGCCCACTTAAAAGTCATGAATCATTCCCCGGCATTTTATGAGGCGGTCGCACAGTATATGCCGGATTATGAACAGCCGAAAACATGGCTGTCGAAACATGGTGCAGAATATAATATTCATTTGATTTCATAAAGGAGGGACCGTGATGAATGCGGTTTACGAAAAATTACAGAGATGCTATGAGAGCATGCAGGAAAAAACAGATTTTAAGCCGCTGATAGCCGTTGTGCTCGGATCAGGACTAGGCGGTTTTGCAGAAGATATTCAGATTGAGACGATTGTAGAATATAGGGATCTGCCGGATTTTCCGGTGTCTACAGTGGAAGGCCATAAAGGAAGATTTATCTTTGGTTATGTAGAAAAGGTGCCCGTTGTGATCATGCAGGGAAGAGTTCATTACTATGAAGGTTATGATATGACAGATGTAGTTCTGCCGATCCGCCTGATGAAAATGATGGGCGCCAAAGCCTTGATCCTTACCAATGCGGCAGGAGGTGTCAACGACGAATTTGACGCCGGTGATCTCATGATGATCACTGACCAGATTTCCACCTTTGTTCCTTCTCCGCTGATTGGACCGAATCTGGAAAAGCTTGGAGAACGTTTCTGTGACATGACAGGCATTTATAATGACAGATTTCAGGATATTTTCCGCAGAATCGCCAGGACACTTGAAATTGATTTAAAGGAAGGTGTCTATGTACAGCTCAGCGGACCGAATTTTGAATCTCCCCAGGAGATCAAGATGTGCAGAATACTGGGAGCGGATGCGGTTGGCATGAGTACAGCCTGCGAAGCCGTAGCCGCAAAGCATATGGGGATGAAAACCTGCGGTATTTCCTGCATCACCAATCCGGGTGCAGGTATTACAATGAAGCCTTTAAGCCATGAAGAGGTTCAGGAGACTGCCGATAAAGTGGCTCCTGTGTTCAAGGCACTGCTCAAAGAAGGGATCATAAAGATAGCGGAGCTGCTCTGAGAAAAGCAGTTCCGGCGGTATATTTAAAGGAGAGTCCCATGATAAGGATCTACAATGCTAAAATTCTTACAATGGAAAACGGTATGCAGCCGTTTGACGGAGAAATCCAAACTGACGGGTCCCGTATTTCATATATTGGTGAAAAACCACCCGCAGATTCCGGAGATGCCCGGCCGTTTAAAAGAGAGATTGACGCCCGGGGCGGTCTTTTAATGCCGGGCTTTAAAAATGCCCACACTCATTCCGCCATGACCTTTTTAAGATCCCATGCAGATGACCTGCCGCTGCTCGAATGGCTCAACCGGCAGGTTTTTCCGTGGGAGGCAAAACTCACTCCCGATGATATCTATCATCTCTCTAAACTGGCTGTAATGGAATATCTGACGAGCGGGATGACAGCTAATTTCGATATGTATTTAACACCCGATACGATTGCTCAGGCCTCCGAAGACTGCGGATTCAGGACAGTGCTCTGCGGTGCCCTGAACGATTTTTCACAGTCTGCCCAACAGCTGGACGAATGGTATCAAAAATATAACAAAGAAGACAGTCTGATCAGCTTTCGGCTTGGATTTCATGCGGAGTATACTACATCCGAAGAGAAGCTTCGCGCTGTAAAAGAGCTGTCGGATCAGTATCATGCCCCGGTTTATACTCACAGTTCAGAGGGCCTCCCGGAAGTCATCTCCTGCAGAGAGCGCACCGGGCTGACGCCGACGGCTTACATGGATCGTCTGGGCCTGTTTGAAAATGGAGGCGGGTGTTTTCACTGTGTCCATATGGAACCGGAAGATCTCCGGATTTTGAAAAGACGCCGGGTGTCTGTGATCACCAATCCGGCATCTAATCTGAAGCTGGCAAGCGGTATTGCACCAATAAAGCAGATGCTGGATATGGGAATCAGCCTGGCCATCGGGACAGACGGTCCCGCAAGCAACAACTGCCTGGATATGTTCCGGGAAATGTTTTTGGTCACAGGGCTCTCCAAATACCGGGAAACCGACGCCTCGGCCACAGATGCGGACACTGTGCTCAAAATGGCAACTTTAGGCGGCGCAGCGGCAATGGGGCTTTCTGACTGTGATATTCTCGCAGAAGGGAAGCAGGCGGACTTAATCCTGATCGATCTGAACCAGCCCAATATGCGGCCGGTCCACAATCTGACAAAAAACTTAGTTTACAGCGGCAGCAAGCAGAATGTCCGGCTCACCATGGTTGCTGGAAAGATCCTCTATGAGGACGGAGAATTCTCCATCGGAGAAGAACCAGATTTCGTTTACAGGAAAGCGGAAGAGATTACAGGAAGAATTTTTGGAAATTGACAGAAAGAGAGAGCATATGAAATTTGTAATTCAAAGAGTCAGCCATGCCAAAGTGGATGCGGACCACAAAACGGTCGGAAGTATTGACCGAGGCTTTCTCGTGCTGATTGGTGTCGGTCAGAACGACACGAGAGAGACAGCGGATAAACTGATCAAAAAAATGGTGGGGTTAAGAATTTTTGATGATGAAAACGGAAAGACGAATCTTGCACTGAAGGATGTGGACGGAAGCCTTTTGCTCGTCTCCCAGTTTACCCTCTATGCAGACTGCAGAAAGGGCAACCGGCCTTCTTTCATCAATGCAGGAAAACCGGATCTTGCAGAAGAATTGTATGAATATATCATATCGGAGTGCAGAAAAAAAGTTCCTAAAGTCGAGACCGGGATCTTCGGTGCGGAGATGGAAGTGACACTCGCAAACGACGGACCGTTTACGATTATACTGGACAGTGAGGACAGCTGATTTTCAGTTGTCCTTTGGTATGGTTTATGCTATAATTCATCAGAGAGAAACAGAAAAATACGATAGATGAGGTATGTTCATGAAAGATATAAAGGATATGAAACGGATTCTTTTAAAGCTGAGCGGCGAAGCTCTCGCGGGAGATAAAAAGACCGGTTTTGACGAAGCTACCTGTATGGATGTGGCAAGACAGGTCAAGGTTTTAGCCGACCGGGGCCTCCAGATTTCCATTGTCATCGGAGGCGGTAATTTCTGGAGAGGACGCACAAGCGAGAATATGGAACGGACAAAAGCAGACCAGATCGGCATGCTGGCTACGGTGATGAACTGTATTTATGTTGCGGACGCTTTCCGCACCGCAGGGCTTGAGACCGAAGTATTCACCCCATTTGTGTGCGGTTCGTTTACAGAACTGTTTTCCAAAGACAAGGCGGTAAAAGCCATGGAAGACGGAAAGATCGCTTTCTTTGCCGGCGGAACCGGGCATCCGTATTTTTCTACCGATACGGCAACGGCTCTGCGCGCCGTGGAGATCGAGGCAGATGCGATACTGCTCGCAAAGTCTATTGACGGTGTATACGACAGCGATCCCGCGGTCAACCCCGATGCAAAAAAATACGATACGATCAGTTTAGATGAAGTATTGGATCAAAAGCTTGCAGTCGTGGATCTGACAGCTACGATCATGTGTCTGGAAAACAAGATGCCCCTTGCAGTGTTCGGGCTCAATGAGCCGGACAGCATAGCTGATTTATTAAAAGGAAAATTCAATGGTACATATGTTACCGTAAAATAGGAGGAAGAAAAATGTTAAAAAAATTTGAAGATAAGATGCAGAAGTCTTATGAGAACATGACATCAGAATTTATGGCGATACGTGCAGGACGGGCCAATCCCCATGTTCTGGACAAAGTTACCGTAGACTATTACGGAGTGCCGACTCCGATCCAGCAGGTGGGCAATGTCTCTGTTCCCGAAGCACGCACGATCCTGATCCAGCCATGGGAGCCGAATCTGCTCGGAGAGATCGAGAAAGCGATCATGATGTCTGACATCGGAATCACTCCTAACAATGACGGGTCTGCGATCCGCTTGAATTTCCCGGAACTCACAGAAGAACGCAGAAAAGATCTGGCAAAGGATATCAAAAAAAGAGGAGAGACAACAAAAGTTGCAGTCCGGAATATCCGCAGAGATGCTAATGACGAATTGAAAAAAATGAACAAAGCCAATGAACTGAACGATGACCAGCTAAAAGACCAGGAATCTGAAGTTCAGAAGCTTACAGATGTATATATTAAAAAAATTGATGATGCGGTGGAAGCAAAGTCAAAAGAGATCATGACGGTATAACAATAAAGAAAAGCAGCAGGGCTGGTTTGAGTCAGCCCTGTTTTTTCGATGATTTGACGGAGGTGTTCTATGGAGTCAATGAGAGTGCCGGAGCATGTTGCGATCATTCTGGACGGCAACGGCAGATGGGCGAAAAAAAGATTCCTGCCCAGGAATATGGGGCATGCACAGGGCAGCAAGACGGTGGAGAGAATCATTGAGGATGCATTTGACATGGGCATCAAATACCTGACGGTATACGCATTTTCAACCGAAAACTGGAGACGTCCGAAGGATGAAGTGGATGCTTTGATGAAGCTTTTAAGGGATTACTTAAAAACATGCATCAAACGGGCAAATAAAAATAATATGCGGGTCCGCGTCATCGGAGACGTGACCGGCCTTTCAGAGGATCTCAGGGAAAAGATCGAACAGCTTGAAGAAGCATCCAAGGGCAACACAGGAATTAATTTTACGATTGCCCTGAATTACGGAAGCCGCGATGAAATGATCCGCGCCATGAAAAAAATGGCCGGTGATCTGCTGGCCGGCACCCTGAAAAAAGAGGATATTACAGAGGATGCATTTGCGGGATATCTGGATACAAAGGGTATTCCAGAACCTGATCTGATGATCCGCACAAGCGGAGAGCAGCGTCTGTCAAATTTTATGCTCTGGCAGCTGGCCTACACAGAATTTTATTTTACCGATGTGCTCTGGCCGGATTTCAATAAAAAAGAATTGAAAAAAGCTGTGGAGTACTATAACGGAAGAGAACGGAGATTTGGAGGAATATAGACTTATGTTTAAACAGAGACTTATCAGCGGGATTGCTTTAGTGGCAGTTACCGTCCTTGGCCTTTACCTGGGAGGAATCGTGACTTTACTCTTAACGGCGATCGTTGCCCTGATCGGATACAATGAAATACTGAAGATATTCAATATAGAGAAATCATCTCTGGCGGTCCTTGGATACACAGGAACGATTCTTTACTATGCCGCCTTGTTTTTTGACCTGGGCCAGTGGTCCACATCGATCATCATTTTGTTTATGATCTTCCTTCTCGGCTGTTATGTGGTCCGATTTCCCAAATACAACATGAACCAGGTCATGGCTTGTTTTTTTGGATTTGTCTATGTGAGCGTCATGATTTCCTATATTTATCAGCTGAGGATCGCTCAGAACGGAGGCGAATTTATTGTACTCCTGTTCCTGGCCGCGTGGGGCAATGATACACTGGCCTACTGCACGGGCATGCTGATCGGAAAGCACAAAATGACCCCGAAGCTGAGTCCGAAAAAGAGCATAGAAGGACTGATCGGCGGAATCCTTGGGGCGGTGATCTTAGGAGCAGCATATGGGATCTATTTAAAGACAAGGATCCGGTTTAATTTTAATCCGATGATGATGTTCGGGATCATCTGTGGAATCGGTGCGGCTATATCCGTGATCGGTGACCTGGCTGCCTCTGCCATTAAGAGAGATTCCAAGATCAAAGATTTCGGGACTCTGATTCCAGGACACGGCGGTATTTTAGACCGGTTTGACAGTATCATACTGATTGCTCCGGTTATTTATTATCTCACAATGATGATCTCAGGAGGCACAATGCAGTGAAATACATTTCCATCATCGGCTCTACCGGTTCCATCGGAACCCAGACACTGGAGCTTGTACGTGCAAATAAAGATCTTGGCGTGACGGCTCTGGCAGCCGGAAGCAATGTGGATCTTTTAGAACAGCAGATCCGGGAATTTCATCCTCATACAGCAGTTCTCTATGATGAACAAAGAGCAGAGGAACTGCGTCTTCGTGTAAAGGATCTCGAAGTGCAGGTGCTTTCCGGAACGGAAGGGCTCATCGAGGCAGCTTCTGAGCCGTGCTGTTCGCTGGTCGTCACTGCAGTCGTCGGGATGATCGGCATAAAGCCGACGATGGCTGCTATAAGGGCAAAGAAAGACATCGCTCTCGCAAATAAGGAGACGCTGGTGACCGCAGGCCACCTGATCATCCCATTGGCAAAAGAATACGGAGTTTCGATTTATCCGGTGGACAGTGAACACTCCGCTATTTTTCAGTGCCTTCAGGGAGAGTCTGACAGAGATGTGGATTCCCTGATCATCACGGCATCCGGCGGACCGTTCCGAACCAAGACAAAAGAAGAACTCAAAACGGTCACATTAAAAGATGCTTTAAAACATCCGAACTGGTCTATGGGCAAAAAGATCACCATAGATTCCGCAACGCTGGTCAATAAGGGGCTGGAAGTGATCGAGGCACGCTGGCTCTTTGATATAGATTTTGACCGGATCAAGGTAGTCGTACAGCCGCAGAGTATCATTCACTCTATGGTGCAGTTTCAGGACGGCGGGGTAAAGGCCCAGCTGGGAACCCCGGATATGAAGCTGCCGATCCAATACGCCCTCTACTACCCGGAGCGCAGATTTCTTCCGGGAGACCGTTTAGATTTTGCTGCATTGGGAAGTATCTCTTTTGAAGAGCCGCCTGTCGATGTTCTAAAAGGTCTTTCATATGCATATGATGCAGGACGGACCGGAGGATCCATGCCGGCCGTGCTGAACGCAGCCAACGAAAAAGCGGTGGCTCTGTTTTTGCAGGAGAAAATATCTTTTACAGAGATTTATGATCTGATCGAAGATGCAATGAATGCACATCATGTGATAGAGAATCCATCTCTTACGGAGGTACTGGAAACAGAACAGTGGGTATATGAATTCATAGAAAGCAGGTAATTACTTGAACATTATTATTGCAATCTTAATCTTTGGCATTATTATCATTGTACATGAATTGGGACATTTTTCAGTCGCCAAAAAGAATGGTATCCGTGTGGACGAATTCTGTATAGGTCTTGGTCCGACTCTGTTTGGGAAACAAGTGGGAGAAACTTATTATTCCGTAAAACTCCTTCCATTTGGCGGAGCCTGTATGATGGGTGAAGACGAAGACCGGCCGGAGGCGGACGCTTTTGGAAATAAATCTGTCTGGGCCAGAATGGCAGTCATTTTTGCCGGACCGTTTTTCAATTTTGTTTTTGCCCTGATCCTTGCCTTTATTATGATCGGTATATCAGGCGCTGACCTGCCCGATATCGCCAGAGTGGAGACAAAGTCTCCTGCTCAGGAAGCAGGATTGAAAGCCGGGGACCAGGTCTTGAAGATTGATGGAAAAAAGATCTACAATAACCGTGAATTGTCTTATTATTTCCTTCTGGACTATAAAGGCGGAGAAGTGCCTATTGTGATAAAGCGGGACGGAACAGAGAAAAGCCTCTCTGTGACCCCGAAGTTTAACCAAGAAGCCAAGCGGTATATGATCGGCATCGGCTGGGAACCATATCAAAAATTAAATCCATTAAAAACCATAGAATATGGATTTCATGAGGTGGGATTCCAAATTCGCGTGACGGTAAAGAGTGTTGTAAAACTGGTCACGGGACAGCTGACGCTGAATGATCTGTCAGGACCTGTAGGCATTGTAAAACAGGTAGGGGATACGTATAACCAGGCAGCCACTTACGGTTTCACAGTCCTTCTCTCCACAATGCTGAGTATTGCGGTCCTGATCAGTGCAAACCTGGGGGTTATGAACCTTCTGCCGCTTCCCGCACTGGACGGAGGCAGACTTTGTTTTCTCATCGTGGAAGCGGTCAGGAGAAAGCCTGTTTCAAAAAACGTGGAAGCTGCTGTCCACACGGTCGGCCTGTTTTTATTGCTGGGGCTTATGATCTTTGTCATGTTCCAGGATATCTATAAGATTATGTTGTAAAGGAGTCTTAGTATGGTTACTAGAAATAATACAAAAGTCATCCGGATTGGGGATAAGAAGATTGGCGGCGGCAATCCTGTGCTGATCCAGTCCATGACCAATACAAAGACAGAAGACGTTGAGTCTACCGTATCACAGATATTAAGCCTTGAGAAAGCCGGATGTGATATCGTAAGATGCACGGTCCCGACTCCGGAAGCAGCGGATGCCCTGGGTGAGATCAAAAAAAGGATTCACATTCCGCTGGTGGCGGATATACATTTCAACTATAAGCTCGCCATCGCGGCTATGGAGAACGGCGCCGATAAAATTCGCATCAATCCGGGCAATATCGGAGGAGAAGACCGTATCCGGGCAGTCATTGAAAAAGCCAAAGAGTATGGCGTTCCGATCCGTGTAGGCGTCAACAGCGGCTCTCTGGAAAAAGAGCTGGTGGAAAAGTATCACGGAGTGACGGCCGAGGGACTGGTGGAGAGTGCTGTTGACAAAGTCCGTATGATCGAGGCATTCGACTATGACAATCTGGCGGTCAGCATCAAATCCTCTGATGTTCTCATGTGTGCCAGAGCATATGAACTGGTAGCAGAGCAGATTGATTATCCGCTTCACGTCGGAATCACAGAGGCAGGAACCGTGTACAGTGGGAATATCAAGTCCGCTGTCGGACTGGGCATTATCCTTCACCAGGGGCTCGGAGACACAATCCGCGTCTCACTGACCGGAGATCCTGTCAACGAAATCGCAAGCGCTAAACTGATCTTAAAGATGTTAGGGCTCAGAAGGGGCGGGATCGAAGTAGTTTCCTGTCCTACATGCGGAAGGACCAACATTGATCTGATCAGTCTTGCCGGGCAGGTGGAGACGATGGCCGCAGACTTCGAACATTTGAATATCAAGGTCGCCGTCATGGGCTGTGTCGTCAACGGTCCCGGTGAGGCAAAGGAAGCGGATATCGGGATCGCAGGCGGAATCGGTGAAGGCCTTCTGATGAAAAAAGGACAGGTCATCCGCAAGGTCCCGGAGGAGGATCTTTTAAGTACTCTGCGCTATGAATTAGAACATTGGGGTGAATCAGATGCAGACTGCTAAAGAGCATACAAAAGAATTTTTTCAGGTATTTCCTGACCTGAAAGTATCCGGGGATGTAAAAGAACTGTTCCGCACTGTGTGTATCCGTCAGGTTCTGTTCAAGAAATCAAAAAATACACTTTTCATTTCATTTACAAGCGACCATCTGATTCCAAGAATCGACACCTGGCGGATGGAACAGCAGATCCGGGAGCAGCTGTTTTCAAAGCGCTATGTTAAAATACGCTTTCAGGAGTATTTCCGGCTTTCAGCCCAATACGATCTGGATTATTTATTTGAACACTATATGAAAAGCTTCCTCTTTGAGTTAAAAGGCAAAGGGGAGGTTATTTTTAATGTAGTCAGAAAAGGAGACTATGCCATTGACGGCGATGTCGTTACCTTTATTTTTGAAAATACGTTTGTCAACAAGAGCAAGGCAGATGAGATCAAAGAATATTTTGAGACAACGCTGAAAGACAAATTTGGCATGGAGATCAAAGTTGGCTTTGATTTTTCCAAGACGACAGACCGGTCTTTGAAAAAGGAAAGCCAATATAAGCTTCAAAAAGAGATTGAGGGGATTGTCGAACAGGCAGACCTGCTCAGCAAAGAACAGGAAGAAGAGAAAAAAGCCAGAAAAAAGAAAAAGGAATCCAACTTTTCTTACGATTCCAAGTTTAAGAGAAAGCCTAAATTTAAAGACGATCCGACCCTTCTTTACGGCCGAAACTGTGAAGGGGAACTCATTGAAATCAAAGATATTATCGATGAGATCGGTGAAGTCGTGATCCACGGACAGGTTACAACCCTCGATACGAGAGAAATTCGAAATGAAAAAACAATCATTATTTTTCATATCACGGACTTTACGGATACCATCTCCTGTAAAATTTTTGTCAGGAATGAACAGCTCCCGGAGGTTCTCAGTGATCTGAAAAAAGGCGGTTTCTACCGTGTTAAGGCGGTCGCCATGTATGATAAATTTGATCATGAGATATCTCTTGGTTCTGTCATGGGCATTAAGGCAGTCTCGGATTTCAGGGAGAAACGCCAGGACACGTCCATGGACAAGAGAGTAGAACTCCATTTACATACAGTTATGAGCGACAACGACAGCGTTGTTCAGATCAATGACATCGTAAAACGCGCCTACGAGTGGGGACATCCTGCCGTTGCCATCACGGATCACGGCGTGCTTCAGGCCTTTCCGATTGCAAGGCATGCTTATGAGGATTTAAGGCTTCCACAAGACGATCCGTTTAAGATTATTTACGGAGTGGAGGCTTATTTTGTCGATGACCTTGGAGATCTGGCAGTCCGCTCCAGAGGCCAGTCCCTCCGGGGAGATTTTGTGGTATTCGACATTGAGACCACAGGATTTAACAGCCAGACAGACCGCATCATAGAAATCGGGGCCGTAAAGGTCATAGCTGGTGAGATCACAGAAACCTTCAGTGAATTCATTAATCCGCAGATTCCGATTCCATTTAAAATCACACAGCTTACGACAATAACAGATGAAATGGTCATGAATGCAGATACGATCGATGCTGTACTTCCAAGATTTCTTGAGTTCTGCGGGGATTCTGTCTTAGTGGCTCACAATGCCGGGTTCGACACCGGATTTATCCATGAAAATGCGAAACGTCTGGATCTTGATTTTCATCCAACCATTGTGGATACGCTCGGTCTGTCAAGAAGCCTGATGACCCACCTGGCAAAATTTACACTGGATAATCTGTGCAAAAATTTGAACATCAAACTGGAGACTCATCATCGGGCAGTGGATGACGCCACAGCTACGGGGAAAATCTTCATAAAATTTGTTCAGATGCTGGAGGAAAAAGAAATCTTTGACCTGGATCAGGTAAATGAGTTTGTTGCAGGTTCCGAAGACTTCATTAAAAAAGGCCGTACCTATCACGGGATCATTCTCGTCAAAAATAACACCGGAAGAGTCAACCTAAACCGCCTGGTGTCGGAATCTCACGTCCGGTACTTTAACCGGCGCCCCAGAATGCCCAAATCCCTGATCAATAAGTACCGGGAAGGGCTGATCATCGGATCAGCATGTGAAGCCGGCGAACTGTACAGTGCCATCGTGGATCAGCGGTCTGAGGAAGAAATCGCAAAGATTGTTGAATTTTATGATTACCTGGAAATTCAGCCGGAGGGCAATAACCAGTTTATGATCGAATCTGCCCGCCATGAGAACGTCTGCTCTTTTGAGGATATCAGAAATTTCAACCGGAAGATTGTGGAGCTGGGCGAAACCTTCCGCAAACCTGTGGCTGCTACCTGCGATGTGCATTTTTTAGATCCGGATGATTCCATTTACCGGGCGATTCTTATGGCCGGAAAAGGATTTAAAGATGCGGACAGCCAGCCGCCTCTCTACTTCCGTACAACGGAGGAAATGCTCCATGAATTTGAATATCTGGGAAGCGATAAAGCCAGAGAAGTTGTCATAACAAATCCGAATAAGATCAGTGACCAGATTGAAAATATCTCTCCGATCCATCCGGATAAATGTCCGCCGGTCATCGAAAACTCAGACCGGGATCTCCGGGATATCTGCTACAAGAAAGCACACGATATCTATGGTCCGAACCTGCCGGACATCGTAACTACCAGACTTGACAAAGAACTGAATTCCATCATCGGAAACGGCTATGCAGTTATGTATATCATCGCACAGAAGCTTGTATGGGATTCCCTGGACCATGGTTATCTGGTAGGTTCAAGAGGATCTGTCGGGTCATCTTTTGCGGCGACCATGTCCGGGATCACGGAAGTAAATCCTCTGCCTGCCCACTACATCTGTCCGGAGTGTTATTATGTGGATTTTGACTCTCCTGAGGTAAAAAAATATGCCAGGATGGGTATGTCTGGATGTGATATGCCGGATGCGGTGTGTCCGAAATGCGGTGCAAAATTAAACAAAGAAGGCCACGATATTCCGTTCGAAACATTCCTCGGATTTAAAGGGGACAAGGAACCTGATATTGACCTTAATTTTTCAGGGGAATATCAAAGTAAGGCCCACGCATATGTGGAAGTGATCTTTGGCAAAGGAAAGGCCTACCGCGCGGGGACCATCGGTACGCTGGCGGAAAAGACTGCCTATGGATATGTCCTTAAATATTTAGAAGAAAGAGAAATATCGAAAAGAAAATGTGAGATCGAACGGCTGGCGAAAGGATGCACCGGAGTTAAGAGAACGACCGGCCAGCACCCCGGCGGCATCATCGTTGTGCCCCATGACAAAGAAATTTATGACTTTACTGCCGTTCAGCGTCCGGCCAACGACGTAAGATCACCGATTATTACAACTCATTATGAGTATCATTCCATCGATTCCAACCTGTTAAAGCTGGATATCCTGGGTCACGACGATCCCTCCATGATCCGCAGACTGGAAGATCTGACAGGAGTCAACGCCCAGAATATACCCCTGGATGATAAATCTGTCATGTCTCTGTTTCACGGAACAGAGGTTCTGGGCATCACTCCGGAACAGATCGGAGGCACGAAACTCGGATCTCTCGGGATACCGGAATTCGGAACCGATTTCGTTATTCAGATGCTTTTGGACACAAATCCTCAGAGCTTTTCGGATCTGGTCCGTATTTCAGGACTGTCCCACGGTACAGATGTATGGCTCGGCAATGCTCAGAAACTGATCGAGGAGGGGGATGCTACAATCTCAACTTCCATCTGTACGAGGGATGATATTATGGTCTATCTGATCAATCAGGGTCTGGATGAAGCCTTGTCATTTACGATTATGGAGAGCGTCCGGAAGGGAAAAGGTCTGAAACCGGAACAGGAAGAAGCAATGAGGGAAAAAGATGTGCCGGAATGGTATATCTGGTCCTGTAAACAAATTAAATACATGTTCCCGAAAGCACATGCGGTTGCCTATGTCATGATGGCATGGAGGATTGCCTGGTTTAAGGTTTTTCATCCTCTCGCCTACTATGCCGCCTATTTCAGTATCCGCGCAAAAGCATTTTCCTATGAAGACATGTGTATGGGAAAAGAAAAACTGAATAACCGGATGAAGGAGATACAAAACACGCCGAAGTTTGAGGTGAAAAATGCAGATCTGGATCTTCTGCGGGAAATGAAGATTGCAGATGAGATGTATGCCCGTGGATTTGAGTTCATGCCTCTGGATATCTACCGGGCAAAGGCAAAAGACTTTCAGATCATTGACGGAAAGATCATGCCTCCTTACTCAGCCATTGACGGTATGGGAGAAAAAGCTGCCAAGGAAGCCGCAGAGGCGTCTAAAGGAGAACCATTTACTTCTATGGAAAATTTCCGTGACCGGACAAAGGCGCCCAAATCTGTTGTAGATAAGATGAAAGAATTGGGATTAATGGGAGATCTGGAAGAAAGCGATCAGCTCAGTTTCAATTTCCTTTGATCCCCCGAAATGATAGAACCGAATATGTTTTTTTACATATCCGGTTCTATTTTTGGAAAATCTCTCATATAATAATTTTAATGTCTGCCGGAAGGCATCGGCAGGCTTCGGGGGTTTTGTTTTAATAAGGGGGAGACATGGATCGATCATGAGCAATTTAAATCACTTTCATCTTGAAAAGACAGGCAAAGAACAATCTGTGGAGGAACTGACAAAGCAGATTGAACATCTTGAATATAACTTGGAAGAGTGCCGTAAGAAACGGATGCATTACCAGCAGCTGTTTCACAGCGCGCCGGCCGGATATCTTGTATTTGACCAGGAAGGGCGGATCGCAGATGCAAATCAACGATTCTGCAGTATGGTATATGTACCGTTTCAGGACCGGTGCAGCTATAATATCAGAGACTTGACAGACAAAGACACCAGAGAGGAACTGGATATGATGATACACGGTCTCTTAAAGAAGGATCAGGTCTTATCAATAGAAGCCAGGATGTTGTGCAGGAATAGTTATATCCCGGTTATCATAACCGGCAACCGATATGGACAGCCCCTCGGCCGTATGGAGAACAAAGCATCCATGCTGTTTGCGGGCATCGTAACAGAAGTGTCGGAATTGAAAAAAGAACAGCAGAAAATAAGGGAGAAAAGTATTCATGATTCACTGACCGGATTTTATAACCGGATGTTTTACAATGAATATCTTCTGTACTGTGATAAAACGGATGATCTCCCCCTCTCCGCGGCAATCTTGGATCTGGACCGTTTAAAAATGATCAATGATTCCCTGGGCCATTCCTTCGGGGACAGGGCGATCACTACAGTTGCAAAGATTCTGAAAACATACGCAAAGGAAAACTATATCTTTGCCCGGATCGGGGGAGATGAAATCGCTGCCTTTTTCCCGGGGACAGAATTATGCGAAGCTGAATCGTTTCTAAAAAGAGCAGAGGAGATGATACAGCTGCACAGCCTGTCAGGCATCCGGCTTTCCTTCTCATGGGGCTGCGCAGTAAAAAGCAGTCCGGGAGAAGATATATTGACGGTTTTATCCGCCGCAGAAGATATGATGTACCGAAAGAAGTTCAGAAACAACGCCGTGAAAAAATCAGAGACATTAGATGTAATCCTCAATGCACTCTTTACTAGAAATCCGAAAATCCATCAGCATTCCATGAGAATGTCCCGGCTTTTCGGTCAGTTTTCTTCTTATCTCGGTCTGGAAACCGAACGGGTCAAGTTTCTCCAGGGCCTCGGCTATGTACATGATATCGGAATGGCTTCCATTTCTGATGAGGTCCTGAACAAGCGGGACCTTCTGTCCTATAACGAAAGGCAGGAAGTCAAGCGTCATCCGGAAACGGGATACCGGATTCTGAAGTCCGTGCCGGATATGGAAGAAGAAGCACAGATTGTGTTATATCATCATGAAAACTGGGACGGCAGCGGCTATCCGTATGGTCTGTCAGGCGACAGCATCCCAGTGGAATCGAGAATGCTTTTAATTTTAGATACCTATGACCGGATGAAATATGCACCATTCGGAAGGTATCGTCATTCTGAAAAAGAAATCATAAAAGAATTAAAACGCTGGTCAGGAAGACAGTTTGACCCGCTTTTAACAAAAAAATTCATCGAGTGGATGGAAGGCAGAAAAAAGCAGAGATAAGCTGCTTTTTTCTGCTTTTCTACGTATAAGGCGATATTATAAGCGGATTGGGAAATACTAATTGAGAAATGTTATCGTTGACAGAAATTATGGCGGGACCTATAATATACCCATACCCCCAGGGGGTGGTAAGGAGGCGTGTTATGAAACAAAAATTTGATGTGACGGGCATGACATGCAGTGCATGCAGTGCCCATGTAGATAAGAGTGTCCGAAAATTAGACGGTGTTGCTGAAGTTAATGTCAATCTGCTTCAAAACACCATGACCGTAGAGTATGACGAGTCAGAAGTAAACGATGATCAGATTATCCGCGCTGTCATCGGCGGAGGCTACGGTGCCTTTGTCCATGATAAGCAGGAAGAAGCAGGCAGAAAACGGGATATCGGCGTAGATGATGAGATTACTGGCATGAAAAGAAGACTCTGGGTATCCATCCTGTTTATGATACCGCTTATGTACATTTCCATGGGGCATATGGTGAATCTTCCGCTCCCGTCTTTTCTGAGCGGAACCCACAACGCGGTTTCTTACGGGCTGACCCAGATGCTCCTGGTTCTCCCGGTCATGTATATTAACCGGAAGTTTTATCAGGTGGGATTTAAAACATTGTTTAAGGGCTCTCCAAATATGGATTCCCTGATCGCCATTGGGTCCGGCGCTGCCTTTGTCTATGGAGTCTTTGCCATTTACCGCATGGGATACGGCCTCGGTGTGCAGAATCTTCATCTGGTACATCAGTACCACATGGATTTATATTTTGAATCTGCATCTATGATCCTGACGTTGATCACGGTCGGAAAATATCTGGAGGCCAGGTCCAAAGGGAAGACTTCGGAGGCTATCAGCAAACTCTTAGATCTGGCTCCGAAAACGGCCACCGTAGAACGGGGCGGAGAAGAGATTGAGATCCCCGTGGAGGAGCTGAATGAGGGAGATACGGTGATCGTACGCCCCGGAGCCAGCATTCCGGTTGACGGAGTCATCCTTGAAGGCATAACTTCTGTGGATGAAAGCGCTCTGACCGGGGAAAGCATCCCTGTGGAGAAATCCTCCGGAAACAAAGTCATCAGCGCATCCATCAATAAAGGGGGATTTATTAAATTCAGGGCTACAAAGGTAGGAAACGACACGACGCTTGCCCAGATCATACAGCTTGTGGAAGATGCCTCCGGTTCCAAAGCGCCGATCGCAAAGCTTGCGGATAAAATCGCCGGAATTTTTGTTCCCGTAGTGATTGTCATTGCCCTGGCTTCCGGGATCATATGGCTCCTTTCCGGGCAGACATTTGAGTTCGCGCTGTCTACGTCCATTGCCGTCCTGGTTATTTCCTGCCCGTGTGCACTTGGCCTTGCCACCCCGACCGCAATCATGGTGGGAACCGGGAAAGGCGCAGAAAACGGCATTCTGATCAAGTCTGCGGAGAGCCTTGAGACGGCACATGAGATAAAAACCGTCGTTCTGGACAAGACCGGAACTGTCACGGAAGGACGTCCTCAGGTGACAGATATTTTAACCTCAGGCAGCATGAAAGAAAAAGAACTGGTCAAGCTTGCCGCCAGTATGGAGAAACCTTCAGAGCATCCTCTCGCAGATGCCATTGTCTCTTTTGGCGAAGAGACCAATGCCGGTCTCTATGAAGTATCTGGATTTAAGTCTGTGCCCGGAGAAGGGATCGAAGGTTCCATAAAAGGTGATAAGGTTTATGCCGGCAACCTGAAAATGATGGAACGGATAGGAGTTTCTCTTGGAGAACTGGAAGAAAAAAGTACTGTTTTTGCCTCACAGGGCAAGACTCCTCTTTACTTTGCAAAAGAGGGCACACTGCTTGGACTGATTTCCGTAGCCGATGTTGTAAAACCGACCAGCAGACAGGCCATTCAGGAATTTGAAAAGATGGATATCGAAGTCGTCATGCTGACCGGAGATAACAAAAAAACAGCAGAGGCAATCCAGAAACAGCTGGGCATCAGCCGTGTAATCGCAGAAGTGCTTCCACAGGACAAAGAGGCCAAGATCCGGGAAATTCAGAATGAAGGAAAGAAAGTGGCCATGATCGGGGATGGTATCAATGACGCTCCGGCCCTTGCCAGAGCTGACGTGGGAATAGCTATTGGAGCCGGCACCGATATTGCCATCGAATCCGCAGATATCGTTCTGATGAAGAGTGATCTGCTGGACGGAGTGGCGGCAGTCCAGCTCAGCAAAGCGGTGATCAAAAATATCAAAGAAAATCTCTTCTGGGCCTTTTTCTATAATGTAATCGGAATTCCCCTGGCCGCCGGATGTCTGTATCCGTTTTTCGGATTAAAGCTTAATCCTATGTTCGGTGCCGCAGCCATGAGTTTAAGTTCTGTATTTGTCGTGAGCAATGCCCTGCGCCTGAAGTTTTTCCGGCCAGGTTTTATAAGAAACAAAGAAACACCGGTGAAAGTACATGAGCCGGGCCAAAGTGAGGAGGAAACAAAGATGAAAAAGACGATTTCAATCGAAGGAATGATGTGTGAACACTGTGTAAAACACGTGACAGATGCACTCAATAAACTCGACGGGGTGGCCGCAGAGGTCAGCCTTTCAGATAAAAATGCTGTTGTGAACTTAGAAAAAGAGGTCAGTGAGGAAGTACTGAAACAGGCAGTGGAAGATGCAGGTTATCAAGTGACCGGTATTCAGTAAGGAGGGTCCATGCAGGCAGACAAAACTCAGATCACAAGGCTTCTTAAAACCGCCAGGGGACAGATCGACGGGATCTTAAAGATGGTGGAGGAAGACCGGTACTGTATGGATATCTCCAATCAGCTCATGGCGACAGAGGCCGTCATACGAAAGACGAATAAAGAAATTCTAAGAGCACACATGAAGGGATGCATATCTGAAGCACTGGCAGAAGACAATGGTGATGAGAAGATCGATGAACTGATCGAACTCATCGACAAATTCGGAAAATAAAAAACTGTTGTAGGACGGAAAATTGGTCAAAATAAAAGACGGAATCATATCAAGCATTATATTTGATATGATTCCGTCTTTTATACAGCGGCATTTTTATCTCAAAAAACATTTCCTCTTTATAAAATAAGCCGCAGCCACGAGCATTCCCAGCACGGAACAGATCAAAAAAAATCCATTGCTGGATATTGATTCTGTGATGAGAAAGAAACTGTCTTTGCTGAAAAATATGAGATATATCTGACTGACAAAAGCTGCAATGCTCCCGATGCCAACGGCTCCGGCCAGAACGGTCCAGACTGGATCGCTTAGGTCAAAGGCTCCTTTTATAATCATTTCCAAAAAAATCAAAGTAAAAGCAGCGACAATAATAAAGGTATTATCCCATATTCCGTCAATCAGAATATAGCTCCTTGTTCTCAAATAAGTATCCGCAAGCAAAAGCACAGACATTAAGAGAATTCCGTGCAGCAGCGCATTTTGGCGCGCTTTCAGCTGTTTTATTGTAGATGTATCCTGACTCATAAACTCATTCCCCTTTCTCCTATGAAGTATAAGTATATGATAATTCGACAAAAGATTCAACCACGTGAAAATTTCCATATTTGCAATTCAAATTTTTTCCTGCTATTATATTCAATTAGATAATATAGAGAAAGGAACATGCCTGTGAAACGATGGATTGTTTTTCTGCTGTGTCTTACTGTCTGCATGTCCGCATTATCCGGATGTGGCACCGGTAAAGAATTCGACAGCAGTTCCAAAAAACTGAATGTTGTAACCACCATTTTTCCTTACTATGATTTTGTAAGGCAAATTGGGAAAGATAAAGTAAACCTCAAAATGATCGTCACTGCGGGCAAAGACAGTCATACATTTGAACCGACTCCGGCCGATCTGATCAGCATACAGAAGGCCGATATTTTTTTCTATAACGGCGGAGCAATGGAATATTGGGTCCAAAAAATACAGAAATCCCAGGAAAACAACGGACAAGTTTCTTATGCCTTTATGGACTCGGTTAATCCAGTAGAAGAAGAGGTAACAGAGGGGATGAGCCTTCCCAGGGAAGAAGAAGGGGAAACAGAATATGACGAACACATTTGGACATCCCCTGTGAACGCACAGATTATTGTTAAAAAAATATGTGCTGTCTTATCTAAGGAAGATCCAGAAAACGCCCATTTTTATGAGAAGAATACAAAGGATTATTTAAAAAAGCTCAAAAAACTGGACCGGGACTTCAGAGAGACAGTAAAACATGGGAAACGTAAGCTTATGGTTTTCGGAGATAAATTCCCGATGCGCTATTTTACCGAAGCATACGGCCTCTCTTACAGGGCGGCATTCCCGGGATGCAGCGAGGAATCGGAGCCTAGTTCCAGGACGCTTTCTTATCTGATTGATCTGGTAAAGAAAGAAAAAATACCAGTCATCTATCATATGGACTTTGGAAGCAGTAAGATCGCGGATGTGATCTGTGAAGCATCCGGTGCTGAGAATATACCGTTTTATTCCTGCCATACCGTGACAAAACGTCAGTTTGACCAGGGCGTCACATACCTGGATCTGATGGAGAAAAATGTGAAAAATCTGGAGAAAGGACTGAGAGAATGACTTCCATTATTACGTGCAGTCATGTAGATCTTGGATATGACGGACATGTCATCGTAAAAGACTTAAATATGAAAATAGAACAGGGGGCTTATGTCTCTGTCATCGGACAAAATGGCTCCGGTAAGAGCACGTTTATCAAGACGCTGCTGGGTCTTGTGCGCCCTGTCTCCGGGAAAATCCAGCGCAGTCTTTCGGGAAAAGGCATCGGATATCTCCCACAGCAGACGGAAATGCAGAAAAACTTTCCGGCAACTGCCCTGGAAGTGGTTCTGTCAGGTTTTTTAAGCCGAAAACAGCGAAGGCCTTTTTATACGAAAAAAGAAAAATCCACTGCCATGGAGCAGTTAGAGAAGCTTGGTATTCCGGAGCTTTTCAAAACATGCTACCGGGAGCTTTCCGGCGGCCAGCAGCAGAGAGTCCTGCTGGCAAGAGCCTTATGCGCAACCGATCAGCTGCTGGTCCTGGACGAGCCGGTGACAGGTCTGGACCCGGGTGCCGCAAAAGAACTCTATATCTTGCTGAAGGAACTCAACAAAAATGAGGGCATCGCAATTTTGATGGTCTCCCACGACTTGTCCAATGCCTTAAAGGATGCGGATGAAATCCTCCACATCCGGCATGAGGATTACTTCTTCGGCAGTGTTTCAGAATACCGCCGTTCTGAACATTTTCGTGAAATGAATGGAGGTGCTGTTCATGGAATTGTTTAAAGAAATGATTTCTTATCCTTTTATTATCCGTGCTTTCATCGTGGGAATTTTGATTTCCCTCTGTGCAGCCCTGCTCGGTGTAAGCCTTGTACTGAAAAAATTCTCTATGATCGGAGACGGACTGTCTCATGTGTCCTTCGGAGCGCTTTCCATCGCAGTCGCTTTCGGGATTGCTCCTTTGAAACTCTCGATTCCGGTCGTTGTCATTGCCGCATTTTTTCTCCTGAAGCTGACTGAGAGCAGCCGGATCAGCAGCGATGCGGCCATCGCTGTCATGTCGGCATCGGCTTTGGCTGCCGGAGTCCTGGTGACTTCCTTCACTACCGGCATGAATATGGATGTATATAGTTATATGTTTGGAAGCATTCTGGCTATGAGCAGAGAAGATGTACGGCTAAGTGTTCTGCTGAGTGTAGCAGTCCTCATTTTGTTTCTTTTTTGTTATCATAAGATCTTTGCTGTCACCTTTGATGAAAGTTTTGCGCGGGCATCAGGAGTGGATGTCTCCTTTTATAATTCGCTGCTTGCAATCCTGACCGCCGTCACGATTGTTATCGGCATGAGAATGATGGGGGCTATGCTCATTTCCAGCCTGGTCATCTTTCCTGCGCTGACGGCCATGCAGATGTTTAAGAGCTTCCGGGGAGTTGTGATCTGTTCCGGTTTCCTCTCTGTCATATGTTTTTGTATCGGTCTGTCGGCATCATATTTCTTTTCTGCACCGGCCGGTGCGAGCATCGTCATTGCAAACCTCTTGGGATTTCTCTTATTCCGACTGCTGCGTATGGTTTACAGACAGAATGTTTGATTTCCAAAACATTCTGTGATAGAATAATTTCATTATTACAAGTTAGGAGAAACATATGAATAAAAAGAGAAATGTGATGCTGACGATCATGAGCATCATTCTGCTGTTAGCCGGAATCTTAAACCTTGTGACCAATGTCACCCTGATGACAAGCGGCAATCTGATGAAGATGGCTATGGAGCAGGTCAAGCTAAGCGGCGGGATTTTAACCGTGTACCTCATAGTCTGCATTATCTTCGGGATGCTTGAAATCGTTTGCGGAGTTTACGGTTTAAAAGCAGCCAAACATTTTGAATTTGGAGAAACCTGCTTTCAGCTTGCCATTGCGCTCGTAGCCGCCGCTGTATTCATTTTTATTTTTAATTTCTTTGTCAATGGATTTACAGCTACAAGCCTGGGAGGCTTCGTCTTCCCTTTGCTTTATCTTTATTCCATCAGATTCTGCAAATAATTTCATAATCAGTCACTAGAAACAGATAATCAGCAGATTGTCTGTTTTGTTCTTACATAGAAAAGAATGTTTTATGTCAGGATAAAACACTACGAAAGAAGGAGAATACGATGTACATTGCAGATTTACATATCCACTCCAGATATTCCAGGGCAACAAGCAAAGAGTGTGATCCGGAACATCTGGATCTCTGGGCCAGAAAAAAAGGGATTCATATTGTAGGAACCGGTGATTTTACTCATCAGGCGTGGAGGGACGAGTTACGGGAAAAATTAGAACCTGCGGAAGAAGGATTATACATCCTTAAGGAAGAGTTCCGAATAAAAGACGGGATCGCTCCGGACAGCCAGAGTCCGCGCTTTGTCGTTACCGGGGAGATCAGTTCTATCTATAAAAAGAACGGAAAGACAAGGAAAGTCCACAACCTGATCCTTCTTCCGGGACTCGAAACCGCAGATAAGATTTCTGCAAAACTTGAGACCATCGGCAATATCCATTCCGACGGCAGGCCGATCCTTGGTCTGGACAGCCGGGATCTCTTAGAGATTCTTCTGGACATTTCTCCAAATGCAGTACTGGTGCCTGCCCATATATGGACTCCTCATTTCTCACTGTTCGGAGCCTTTTCGGGGTTTGATACGATCGAGGAATGTTTTGAAGACTTAACGCCCCATATCCATGCGTTAGAGACAGGCCTGTCCTCCGATCCTCCTATGAACTGGAGGCTTTCAGCGCTGGACTCCTTCCAGCTGATCTCAAATTCAGATGCCCACTCTCCGGCAAAGCTTGGGCGGGAAGCCAATCTCATGGACATTGAACTTTCTTATCCGGAACTCACGAAAGCCATCCAGACCGGACAGGGCCTTTACGGAACGATCGAATTTTTCCCGGAAGAAGGAAAATATCACTTTGACGGACACCGAAAATGCGGTCTTGTGCTGACTCCGTCAGAGACAAAGGAATATGGCGGCATCTGTCCGGTCTGCGGGAAAAAAATCACCATCGGAGTCCAGCACCGGGTAGAACAGCTGGCGGACAGGCCCGAAGATTATCTCCGCCCTGACGCAAAGCCCTTTGAAAGCCTCGTACCACTTCCGGAAGTCATTGCCGCATCTACGGGAATGTCGGCCGGCGGGAAAAAGGTGAATGCGCAGTTTGAAAAAATGCTCTCAGAGCTTGGACCGGAGTTTTCTATTTTAAGAGAAGTACCTTTTGAGGATATAAGACACAGTGCGGGAGCCTGTGTAGAGGAAGGAATCCGGCGTTTAAGACGGGGAGAAGTCCGGCGCGACCCCGGATATGACGGAGAATACGGAAAAATCCATCTCATCGAAAAGGACGAGATGGATATCATTAACGGCCAGATGACACTTTTTGATTCTCTTGGTATTGCCGCCGCAGCCGAGCCCGGGAAAAAGAAGAAAAAAATCAGACCTGTGAAAAAAGAAACTGTCATGGAAACAGACGGCCTTGAAGGAAAAGATACAGGGATCAACAAAGAACAGCAGGAAGCGGTCACTGCTGAGAACAGAGCTGTTGCGGTCATCGCGGGACCGGGAACAGGAAAAACGAAAACCCTGGTAGACAAGATAGCTTATCTTGTGAAGGAGAGGAACGTATCTCCGTCTCAGATCACAGCCGTTACCTTTACAAACCAGGCGGCAGCGGAGATGAGAGAACGGCTTGCCAAAAGGCTTGGAGGAAAACGGGCTGTCAAAGATATGACCATCGGCACCTTTCATTCTATCTGCCTTCAGCTTCTGAAACAGCAGGGTGAGGACATTATCCTCGCCGATGAAGCGGAACTTCTTGAAACTGCCAAAGAAGCCCTGAACCGTTTAGATTCAGATAAGAAGCCAAAGGACTTTTTAAAACAGATATCCAATTTTAAAAACAATGTGCCGATGGAAGAGCGTCTGACGAATGATGAAGCAGACTGTTTTCAGGAAATCATGAGTGAAATGGGTCTTACAGATTTTGATGACCTGCTTCTTCGTGTGCTTTCACAGGCAGAATCCCCGGTTTTACAAACCTCTCAGTTTTCTTATCTTCTCGTGGATGAATTCCAGGATATCAACGACATACAATTCCGTCTGGTGCTTTTCTGGAACCAAAACGGGAAAGAATTATTTGTCATTGGAGATCCGGACCAGTCGATCTATGGTTTCCGGGGTTCTGATTCCAGATGTTTTGCACGGCTGAAAGAAGAAATTCCGGATCTGTATGAAATTTATCTGAAGAAAAATTACCGTTCAACACCTGAAATCGTGGAGTCTGCCCTTCAGGTGATCAGCCGGAATCCGGGAAACAAACGCTGTCTTTCTGCCGTCCGTGAACCCGGGAAACCAGTCCGTCTGGTCACTGCCTCCAATGACTGGTCCGAGGCCATTTTTATTGCAAAGGAAATCAACAGGCTCACCGGCGGCATGGATATGATGGATGCCCAGAATTATGCCTTAAAAACGGAACATCCCAGAGGTTTTGGAGAAATTGCCGTATTATACAGAACCCACCATCAGGCCAGAGCCATAGAAAAATGTTTAAGACAGGAGAGTATTCCATGCGTCATCACAGGACAGGATAGTTTTCTTGAGGAAGAAAAGGTAAAAGGTACAACTTCATTTTTTCGGTTTCTTCTCGATGAAAAGGATACGAAGGCTCTTCAGATCGCACTGAACGCTTTTCCTGACTGCGGAACCTTAGAAAAAGAATTCAAACAGCTTTTGAAAAAAGAGTCTCCAGGAGAGGTTTTAAAGCTCTGGATGGAAAAGAACGGTCTTTTGGATGATGAATCCCTTCTCAGTCTGTACAAGATGACTCTGTTTCATAAAGATATGGCATCCTTTTTGTCCAATCTTTTGCTGGGAACAGAAGGGGATATAAAAAGAAGCGGTGAAAAGGAATATACGTCAGATGCTGTCACCCTGATGACTCTCCACGGGTCCAAAGGACTGGAATTTCCGGTTGTGTTCATCGCCGGAACAAAACAGGGCAGTATACCGCTGGAATCACCTGCTCACCATGCAGATAAGGAAGAGGAGAGACGTCTGTTCTATGTAGGCATGACCAGGGCAAAAGAAGAACTAATCCTTCTTACAAGAAAAGAATCTTCCGAATTTCTCGCGGACCTGCCGCAGCAATATACGGCAAAAGAGACCGCAGGAAAAAAAGAGCCGGAGATTACCCAGCTGTCACTGTTTGATCTTTGATTTCATTCAAAACTCAAGGTAAAAACAAGATTCCGACACAAACCCTTGTATTCTGTAAATGAAAGTGTTATAATAATCAATAACATAAAGCATTAACTTAAAGAGTGGACGCAAGTCCACTCTTATTGTTTGCGCAGAAAAGGAGGCAGGGCAACTTGGCAGGAAAAGCAGAGATTGAACAAAAAACAGAAGAACTTGTGACACCGATCATCGATGAAAACCACTTTGAACTTGTTGATGTGGAGTATGTAAAAGAAGGTGCCAACTGGTATCTGCGGATTTACGCGGATAAAGAGGGAGGCATCAGTATCGATGACTGTGTGCTGATCAGCCGGGCACTGGAGGCCAAATTGGACGCCGATGATTTCATCAAAGACGCATATATTCTGGAAGTCAGCTCCCCGGGTCTTGGAAGGCCTTTAAAAAAGGAAAAAGACTTTCAGAGAAGTATCGGGCAGTCTGTGGACATTAAATTATATAAAGCCATCGACAAACAAAAAGAGTTTACCGGTATATTAAAAGAATATTCAAAGGAAAGAATCATACTCTCGATCGACGGCACCGATCAGGAATTTGAAACAAAAAGTGTGGCATCCGCCCGTTTATCATTAGATTTTTAAAGGAGGACAACAGAAAAAATGAGTGAATTAATTGATGCATTAAACCAGTTAGAAAAAGAAAAGCATATTGATAAAGACGTCATTATGGAAGCGATTGAAAATTCCCTGGTTGCTGCATGCAAAAGAGACTTTGGAAATGCAGACAATGTGGTGGTCAATATGGACCGTGAGACCGGAGATATTGTCGTATATGCAGAAAAAGAAGTCGTGGAAACCGCAGACGGGGAAGATTTTGACCCGGCGCTCCAGATCAGTCTTGCCAAAGCAAAAGCAATGGACCCTAAATATGAGCTGGGTGATATTGTCCGCGTGGAGATAACACCGAAAGATTTTGGAAGAATTGCTGCTATGCACGCCAGAAGTGTCATTGTACAGAAGATCAAAGAAGAAGAAAGAAGAGTTGTCTTTGATCATTTTTACTGCAAGGAAAAAGACATTGTCACAGGCGTGGTACAGCGCTATGTCGGCGAAAACGTCAGTGTCAGCCTGGATGACAAGACAGATGCACTTCTGATGAAGTCCGAACAGATCAGAGGCGAAGTATTCCAGCCCACGGAACGGATCAAACTTTACATTGTAGAAGTAAAAGACACCAACCGCGGACCCCGGATCTTAGTGTCCCGTACACATCCGGATCTTGTAAAGCGTCTTTTTGAAAAAGAGGTAGCCGAGATCCAGGACGGCATCGTAGAGATTAAGAACATCGTCCGCGAAGCCGGTTCCAGAACAAAGCTTGCCGTCTGGTCCAATGATCCAAACGTAGATCCTGTCGGTGCCTGTGTCGGCATGAACGGTGCCAGAGTCAACGCGATCGTCAATGACTTAAAAGGTGAAAAGATCGATATCATCAACTGGAATGAAGATCCTTGTGTCTATATCGAAAATGCGCTGAGTCCGTCTAAGGTTGTATCTGTATCCGTAGACGTGGAGGAAAAAAGTGCTCAGGTTGTCGTTCCGGATTATCAGTTATCACTGGCTATCGGAAAAGAGGGGCAGAACGCAAGACTCGCTGCAAGGCTGACCGGCTATAAAATCGATATCAAAAGTGAATCTCAGGCTGAGGAAGAAGAGGAACTCCAAGGTTATGAAGATTACGAATCCGAAGAAATGGCAGATGAATCCATGGCTTACGATGATGAAAATGCCGTGGAAGATGAGCTCCTTTCCGAAGAATCTGAATATATTGACGAATAAAATTTAGGATGTGATCGTATATGAACAAGAAAACTCCGATGAGAAAATGCATTGGATGTCAGGAATCAAAAGCGAAAAAAGACCTTGTTAGAGTGGTAAAACCCAAGGATGGAGATATCTTCATCGATCCCACCGGCAAGTCCAACGGACGCGGCGCTTATATCTGCCGTTCTCTCTCCTGCCTGAAAAAAGCGAGAAAGTCAAAAGGTCTTGATCGTTCTTTTAAGACATCGATTTCCGAGGAAGTCTATGGCGCGCTGGAAAAGGAGATGATGGATCTTGAATCATAAAATTCTGTCTCTTCTCGGATTAGCAGCCCGATCGAGAAATTTGGTAAGCGGAGAATTTGCGGTAGAAAAATCCGTAAAATCCGGCCATGCATGCATGGTCCTTGCGGCCAATGATGCTTCCGAAAATACGAAAAAGATGTACCGGAATATGTGCGAATACTATCATGTGCCGCTGTATTTTTTCAGCGACAGAAGCGAACTTGGCCACGCCATCGGAAAAGAATTCCGTGCGGCGGTAGCTGTGGAAGATCAGGGATTTGCAAAGGCCATTCGCGGGAAACTCGAAAATAGTAAAATTGAATAATGGAGGTGCAATCTATGGCAAAAACTAGAGTCCATGAGATAGCAAAGAAATATAATAAACAGAGCAAAGAAATCATTGAAATATTGAAAAAAAATAATATCGAAGTAAAAAATCATATGAGTACGGTGGAAGACTCCCAGATCGCGGTCATTGACAAGGCCCTTGGAGTAAAAAAGGAAGAAAAACCGGTGAAGAAAGAGAATAAACCGGAGAACTGCCAGGAAAAGCCAAGGAATCAGCAGGGCCGAGACCAGCAGCGCGGCAACAGGGGTCAGCATCAGCAGGGACAACAGAGGCCTCAGAATACTCAGAATCAGAACCGTACGGGCAAAAAGCCTGAGAGGCAGCCGAAGGAAAAAGAAGCGGGCCAGAATCAGGGAACTCAGAAGAAAGTGCTGAAGAAAGAAAATCCGCAGAATTCTCAGAAATTTTCCAATAATAACGGACAGAATGGGAAGAATAATAAAAACAATAGGTTTAACAAGAACAACAAAAAGAACAGAAACAATAAGTTCAACAATAAAAATCAAAATACCCAGAAGAAGAAAAAGACGGGACCGGGAGCTTTTATCAAGCCGGATCCGGTAAAGAAGCCAGAATATGATCCAAGTGAACCAGTAAAAATTCCTGAGATCCTCACCTTAAAAGAGTTTGCGGAAGCGATCCACATCCCTGCAAATGACATCATCAAAAAACTTCTGATCTCCGGAGGCGGACTTGTGAACCTCAACACAGAATTGGATTTTGAACGTGCAGAAGAGATCGCTTTAGAGTATGACCGCATCGTTGAGTTAGAAGAGACCGTAGACGTCATCGAAGAGCTGTTAAAAGATGAAGACGAAGAAGATACAAAGGATCTTGTGACCAGACCGCCGGTTGTGTGCGTTATGGGACACGTTGATCACGGTAAAACCTCTCTTCTGGATGCGATTCGATCCGCCCGTGTCACTGCCGGTGAGGCCGGAGGGATCACCCAGCATATCGGTGCCTATACGGTACAGACAGAGAGCGGAACAATCACATTCCTGGATACACCGGGACACGAAGCCTTCACATCCATGCGTATGCGCGGTGCCCAGTCCACCGATATCGCAATCCTTGTAGTAGCCGCAGATGACGGTGTCATGCCGCAGACAATCGAGGCAATCAACCATGCCAAAGCTGCCGGTGTTGAGATCATCGTTGCCATCAACAAGATCGATAAGGAAAGTGCAAATATTGAGCGTGTAAAACAGGAACTTACAGAGTATGAACTGATTCCGGAAGACTGGGGCGGTACGACAATCTTTTGTCCTGTATCCGCACACAGCAAAGAGGGAATCGACGATCTTCTTGATATGATCTCGCTCACAGCCGAAGTTCTGGAGCTGAAAGCAAATCCGAAGCGTAAGGCAAGAGGTATTGTCATCGAGGCAGAACTCGACAAAGGACGCGGTCCGGTCGCTACCGTACTTGTTCAGAAAGGAACTCTCCATGTGGGAGATGCCATCGCAGTCGGAAGTGCTCACGGAAAAGTCCGTGCTATGATTGATGACAAAGGAAAACGTGTCAAAACTGCCGGACCGTCAACTCCGGTTGAGATTCTCGGGCTCAGCGAAGTTCCGTTTGCAGGAGAAGTCTGCATGGCCATGGACAATGAAAAAGAAGCCCGTTCAACGGCAGAGAAATTCATTGCATACGGCAGAGAAAAAATGCTCTCAGAGACAAAATCACAGCTTTCTCTGGATGATCTCTTTGACCAGATCCAGGCAGGAAGCGTAAAAGATTTAAATATCATCGTCAAAGCAGACGTTCAGGGATCGGTGGAGGCTGTAAAGCAGAGTCTTTCCAAGCTCTCTAACGATGAAGTAGCCGTCAAAGTCATCCACGGAGGAGTCGGCGCGATCACGGAATCTGACGTTATGCTTGCATCTGCATCCAACGCCATCATCATCGGATTTAACGTCCGTCCGGACCCAACCGCTAAAGATGCTGCCGAGAGAGACAAAATCGATCTGAGATTGTACCGTGTCATTTATAACGCTATCGAAGATATCGAAGCGGCCATGAAGGGTATGCTGGAGCCGGAGTATGTGGAGAAAGTCATCGGCCACGCCGAAGTACGCCAGACATTCAAGGCATCCGGAGTCGGAACCATCGCAGGATCCTATATCCTCGACGGTATCATTCAGAGAGGCAGCACTGCCAGACTGATCCGTGACGGTATCGTCGTACACGAAGGCGGATTCGCGTCTATCAAGCGTTTCAATGACGACGTAAAAGAAGTCAAGACCGGCTTTGAGTGCGGCCTTGTGCTTGAAAATTATAATGATATTAAAGAAGGCGATCAGATTGAAGCCTATATAATGGAAGAGATCCCTAGATAAGCCTTCTTTACAGGAGGAAAACCATGAGAAAGAACAGCATTAAGAATACTAGAATCAACGGGGAGGTACAGCGGGAACTGAGCCGTATCATCAGTCGGGAAATTAAAGATCCCCGCATCGCTCCTATGACATCTGTTGTGGATGCGGTTGTGACCTCGGACTTAAAACAGTGTAAGGCTTATATCAGTGTCCTTGGAGACCAGAAAGCCAAAGAGGATACCCTTAACGGCCTCAGAAGTGCGGTTGGCTATATCCGCAGGGAGCTGGCACATTCCATTAATCTTAGGAATACCCCGGAAATCACTTTTATTTTGGATGATTCCATTGAATATGGTGTTGAAATGTCAAAAAAAATTGACGAGCTGAACAAATAGGAGAAGCACTATGAATGAATTCATATCATCCATCGAAGCCGCAGACACCATTGCAGTCACCGGCCATATCCATCCGGACGGTGACTGCATCGGGAGCTGCCTGGGGCTTCGGCAGTACATTTTGGATAATTATCCCGGGAAATCTGTTACAGTTTATCTTGAGTCCATTGCTCCGGAGTTTCTCTTTCTTTCCGGGGCTGATTCAGTGAAACAGGAGGCCGAACATAAATCCTATGACTTGTTCTTTGTCCTGGACTGCAGTTCTCTGGACAGGATCGAACCGTATCTGTCCATGTATGAACGCGCGGCAAAGACGTTCTGTATCGACCACCACATCAGCAGCAAAGGAATCGGTCAGGAGTATATTTTAAAACCCCAGGCCAGTGCCACCTGCGAAGTGCTGTATGAGTTATTTGAACCGGACCGTATTTCTTTATCCTGTGCCTATTGCCTGTATACCGGTATCGTCCATGACACCGGTGTATTTAAGCATTCCAATACGACGAAGCAGACAATGGAGTACGCCGGCAGACTGATTTCCAAAGGAATCAATACATCCAGAGTCATCGATGAAACCTTTTATCAGAAAACGTTTGTACAGAACCGCGTGTTGGGACAGGCACTATTAAACAGCCGGCTTTATGAAGAAGGCCAGATCATTCTTTCTTACCTGAATGAAGATGAAATGCAGGCCCTCGGTGCTGATTCCGGGGACACCAACGGGATAATCGACCAGATGAGAGTTACAAAAGGGGTAGAAGCTGCGGTATTTCTGTACGCTTTGGACAAAGATACCTATAAGGTCAGCATGCGTTCCAACGGCAGAGTCAATGTGGCTGCAATCTCAGAAGAATTCAGCGGCGGAGGGCATGTCCGTGCTGCCGGCTTCAGTATGAAAGCCGGACTTGAAGAAGTGACCGGCATTGTCCTTTCAAAAATCCGAGAACAATTATAGAGGTGCTTATGATACACGGTATCTTAAATATTTACAAAGAAGCCGGCTTTACCTCTCATGATGTAGTGGCAAAGCTCCGGGGAATCATAAAACAAAAGAAAATCGGACACACCGGCACCCTGGACCCCCAGGCCACCGGTGTGCTTCCTGTCTGTCTTGGAAAGGCTACCAAGCTGTGCGATATGCTCACGGATACGAAAAAGGAATACAGGGCAGTCTTCCGTCTCGGCCTCACAACTAATACGGAAGATATCTGGGGAGAGACTTTGAGAGAATCAGACATTTCTGTCTCCGAGGACAAGGTGCGAAAAACCATCTGTTCTTTTAAAGGAGGCTATGATCAGATTCCTCCCATGTATTCTGCCTTGAAAGTAAATGGCAAAAAACTGTACGAACTTGCAAGAGAGGGTAAAGTAATTGAGCGAAAAGCAAGACCCGTTACGATCTATGAAATCAAAAATTTAGAGATTTGTCTCCCTGAGTTTACCATGACCGTTGTCTGCAGCAAAGGCACCTATATACGGAGCCTTGGACGCGACATCGGCGAAAAACTGGGGTGCGGTGCCTGTATGACCAGTTTGGAGCGCACTGCGGCCAGCGGATTTCACAAAAAAGACAGCCATACTCTGGATGAGGTTGAGAAGCTGGTCAAGGAAAATCGGCTTATGGAGGCTGTCATTCCTCCGGATCAGGTGTTTATGAGCCTTCCCTGTCAAACGGTAAAAAAACAATATGAAAAAATCCTCTATAATGGCAACCCCTTAAAATCAGAGTGTTTTACATCCTCCTGCGGCGATGAACAGCGGCTGAGGATTTATGATGAGGACGGCTGTTTTATCGGGGTGTATGATTGGAAAGATCAGAAAAAAATGTACTTTCCGGATAAATTATTTTACTGAAAGGAGCACTATGGAATACATACATCAAACGGAGAACTTTCAATTTCATAACTCTGCGGTAGCGCTTGGTAAATTTGACGGACTGCACAGGGGCCATCAGCTTATTTTTGACCAGCTGCTGGAATACAAAAAACAGGGATACCAGACTGTTGTATTTTCTTTTGACCGTCCTCCGGTCAATACCCTGAAATCCGAAAATTATCACATGATCTATTCTAAAGAAGAAAAGGAGCGCTTATTGGCAAAAAAGGGGATGGACGTCTTAATTGAGCATCCTTTTACCAAAGAATTCTCTAAGCTCTCTCCGAGGGATTTCGTGACAGAAGTCCTGATCAAAAAGGTCGGAATGAAAATTCTTGTGGTGGGAGACGACTGCGGCTTCGGATACAAGCGTCAGGGAAATGTAGAACTCTTGAAGGAGATGCAGAAAGAATACGATTTTAAACTGATCGTAATTCCAAAACTTGAATTGAACGGAGGAATTGTCTCAAGCAGCCGCATCCGCAGCCTGCTCAGAGAGGCAAGGATCGAGGAGGCCAACAGCCTGCTCTCATCCCCTTTTTTGGTTTATGGACCCGTCGTGCAGGGCAATCATATGGGAAAAGATATCTTAGGAGTTCCCACTGCCAATCAAATTCCAAATCCTGAAAAGCTGCTTCCCCCTAACGGAGTTTATGTATCGAGGATTACGATCAAAAATCAGGTATATTACGGAATCAGCAATATAGGCGTCAAACCCACGATCGAAGGAAAAAAACATATGGGGGTTGAAACGTATATTTTAAATTTTGATAAGAATATATATCATAAACCAATATCTGTTGAACTTCTTTGTTTTAAACGCCCGGAAATGAAGTTTGAATCCCTTGACTGCCTTTCGAGGCAAATGAAGGAAGACGCGCTATTTGCAAGAGATTGGGTAATAGAACAAGGGCTCATTTAAATACCTGTGTGCCCTGCGGGTATACTTTTTTGCCGAGATGCGTTATAATAAAGATAACTTAAACGAAGTTACTGAAAAGAAGGGAGCGGTTCATATGGCTACAAAAACGATTATTACGATTGAAAGACAGTATGGAAGCGGCGGGCACCTGATCGGGAAAAAGCTTGCCGAAGATCTTGGTATTCCTTTTTATGACGGAGAATTATTAAAAGTCGCAGCAAAGGAGAGCGGAATCTGTGAGGAAATCTTTGAAAGCTTTGATGAGAAACCGACCACAAGCTTTTTATACTCCCTGGTTATGGACCCCTATTCTCTGGGATATAACGCCAATTCCTTTGATCTTCCGCTGAACCACAAAGTATTTCTGGCTGCCTTTGACACCATTAAAGACATTGCCAGCAAAGGTCCCTGCATTTTCGTCGGCAGATGCGCTGATTATGCCCTGGAAGACTTTGATAACTGCCTGAGCATTTTTATCCACGCTCCTTTTGAAGACCGTATCAAACGGATTGAAAAAGTATATGAGATCCCCAAGGCGAAAAGCAAGGAAGCGCTTCTGAAAAAGGATAAGCAGCGGGCTAGCTATTACAACTATTACAGCTCTAATAAGTGGGGCGATGCAAAGGCCTATGACTTCTGTATCAACAGCAGCCTTCTGGGCATTGACCAGACCGTAGAACTGATCAAGCAGGTTATTGAAGAAAAAGAGAAGTAAAAACAGTACATGAGAATATAATTATCAAGCCCCTCACTCTTTGAGGGGCTTGATGTATTTGCGCGCCGAATGACACTGCCGGAGAAAGGAGAGACATCTTAGATTATGAAATTGATTGTTTGTCTGGACAATAAAAACGGACTTTGTTTCAATAAAAGAAGACAGAGCCAGGACCGAAGATTAAGAGATTTTATCAAAGCTATGACAAAAGATTCAAAGCTGTATATGAATTTCTACACCTATGAACTATATAAAGACTTTAAAAATGCAGTTGTCTGTGAAGATTTTTTATCCCGGGCAAAAGCAGATGACTATTGTCTCTTGGAAACCTGCTCTGTGAAAGAGGATGAAGAGAAGATCCGGGAACTTTTCATATTCCGCTGGAACAAAGTTTATCCGGCAGACACGTATTTTGATCTGGACTTATCGCTCTGGAATCTCGCAGAGCTTGAAGAGCTGGAGGGATCCTCTCACAGCATCACAAAAGAAAGATATATAAAAGGAGATTACGAAATATGAAATTAAGGAACAGAATTTCTATCTTACTTTTCGCACTGTTCATGGCCTTTGGCCTGACAGCATGCCAGGACAGTTCGAAAGAAAAACAGCCGGGCAGCCACACAGCGGAAACCGAGGTTCAGACCGCCTCCAATTCCTCACAAAAGAACATATCCGTAAACAATATCCCTGATTATTCGGGGAAGATGTATGTGGAACTCAACGGCAGCCGGCCTGAATTTCAATCCAGGGAATTAAAGACCAAATCTTACGAGTCATACAGCAAACTGGATTCTCTCGGAAGATGCGGCACTGCCCAGGCAAACATAGGAAAAGATATCATGCCCACGAAAAAAAGAGGCGCCATCGGAATGGTCAAACCTACCGGATGGCATACTGTCAAATACAGCAATGTGGACGGAAAATACCTCTATAACCGCTGTCATTTGATCGGCTATCAGCTCACCGGCGAAAATGCAAACGAAAAGAACCTGATTACCGGAACCCGTGCGATGAATGTAGACGGAATGCTGCCATTTGAAGATATGGTAGCCGACTATGTCAAAGAGACCGGAAATCACGTTTTGTACCGGGTCACTCCTGTTTATGAGGAAGAAGACCTGGTCGCAAAAGGCGTTCAGATGGAAGCTATGTCTGTGGAAGACAGAGGAAAGGATATTGAATTTAATGTCTTCGTATATAACGTACAGCCTGGAGTCTCCATTGACTATAAAACAGGGAAAAGCAAAAAAGCACAGAATACAGAGACTCAGACAGCCGCTTCAAAGAAAAAACGACATGCCGAAAGCGGCCAGAGCCATCACAATGAATCCGTCTATATCTGCGGCAACTCAAGATCTAAGGTTTATCACTGCCCAGGACAGAGGGATTATGAAAAAATGAAAACCTCAAAATATCTTGTGAAGTTTAAAAGCGAGAAGGAAGCACAGGCTGCGGGATATCGCAGAGCAAAACGGTAATATCGGCAATCAAAGATTGGAGGATCATATGAAATATGAAGAAATTTTGAAGACGGCCAGAAACTGTATGGGACCATACTGCAAGGCCTGTTCAGTATGCAATGGCAGGGCCTGCAGAAATCAGATACCGGGGCCCGGAGCAAAAGGAAGCGGTGATACAGCCATCCGCAATTATCAAAAATGGCAGGAAATTCGTGTCAATATGGATACCCTGTGCGAAAACCTGCCCGCTGATACCAGCCTTGAACTGTTCGGAAAAACTTTTCGCTATCCGTTCTTTGCAGGTCCGGCAGGGGCTGTGAATCTCCATTACAGCGAAAAATACACTGATGTCACATACAATGAAGTATTGGTCTCTTCCTGTGCCGATGCGGGAATTGCAGCTTTTACCGGTGACGGAACCAATCCGGAAGTGATGTGCGCCGCAACAGAAGCAATCCGGAAAACCGGCGGACTGGGTGTCCCTACCGTCAAGCCGTGGAATCTTCAGACGATCCGGGAAAAGTTCGCACAGGTACACAGCTGCGGTGCTTTTGCTGTGGCTATGGATGTGGATGCGGCAGGCCTTCCTTTTCTTAAAAATATGACGCCGCCTGCCGGACGAAAGTCAGAGCAAGAATTAGCTGAAATCATGAAAGAGACCAATCTTCCTTTCATCGTCAAAGGTGT
This sequence comes from Anaerostipes sp. AF04-45, assembly GCF_003461725.1. NCBI lineage: Bacteria > Bacillati > Bacillota > Clostridia > Lachnospirales > Lachnospiraceae > Anaerostipes > Anaerostipes sp. AF04-45. Next base: position 255,897 of record NZ_QTXQ01000004.1, on the reverse strand, counting down.
GATGACTGTGAGAGGTGCCTTAAAAGCGAAAGAGGCAGGTGCCAAAGCCATCGTAGTCTCCAATCACGGGGGACGTGTGCTGGATCAGTGTCCTTCTACTGCAGAAGTACTGAAAGAGATTTCGGATGCAGTAGAAGGATCCATGAAAATTCTGGTCGACGGCGGAATCCGTTCCGGCACTGACGTGTTTAAAGCCCTGGCCCTGGGAGCAGACGGTGTTCTCATATGCCGGCCGTTCGTGACTGCCGTATATGGAGGGGGTTCTGACGGTGTCAGGACCTACATAGATAAAATAGGAAGTGAATTGGAAGACACTATGGTGATGTGCGGTGCAGATTCTTTGAAAAAGATCACAAGGGAAATGATTCGCTTCTAAAAACAGTTGACAGCCTGGTCAATATATCATGACATTTTCCACATGATTTCCGTTCGGCTCTTAGAATGCCTCACTCCAATCATATGGAAAATGGACGTAATGTCTGTTGGAGAAAGGTCTCTGTCAAAAAAAGGTGCCACTTTTCGAAAGTTATTTACCGCTATTGGAGGAGCGCATTTCAAAAGCGCGACGGAAATAGTGGTGAATGACTCATCTTTTCTGACCCAAGTATAGTGTGATTGACTGTACTTGGGCCTTTTGGTTTGCACTGAAGCGAAGATTACCCTTCGTTTGCGGAAAGAAGAAAGCTGATCGATGATGACAGCCTCAGTTCATTCTGCTGAAAGCCATGTCTGATCAGATACTTTTCAGCAAATATAAACTGCTTAGAGACAAATTGCTTTATAAAGGCAGCACACTGGTCAATATCGTCTGTCTCCAGTGCTTGTATCAGTTCTTCCGTAAACATCCTGTACATCCGCTTGTTATCCGGTTCCGTCTCATGGGATGGTTTCAAAGAATAGCCCCACAGAAACAGTCCATAAATGTTTCCATAGATCTCTCTGATTCCCTGAAGAGGACTGCCCACCGCAACTGTCAGCAGAAGTCGCCAGAGAGAAATTTCACAGCAGCCCAATGCCAAATATTTTCTCAGCTGTTCCTTCAGCTGTTTTTTTTCTTCCGGACTTATTGCCGAGAAAGTGATATGCAGAGCTTCCTCACAGGAGTACATAATAATTTCAAATGCCTGAAAGAAGAAAGCCATGTTGCGCCGGATCGGAGCAATGGAAAGATCCGGCATCCCATCGCCTTCCCTGATCCTGCAAATACGGGTACCCTTCCCGTTTACCGGCTGAACAGCACCCAGATGATGAAGCACATATACGGTCCTGCGCATGGTGCTGACCGATACATTGTACTTGACTGACATCTTTTCGTAGGATGGGAGATATTCAGCTTCGCTGTATTCACCCATACACATCTCATGAAGAAGACGCACTGAGAGACTGTAGCAGATCTGAGGATGCTCTCTGTAAATCCTCCACTTAAATGGAATCTGTTCTGAATCAGGCGCAGGAGAAATATGTTTTTGTACATATCTCTTTACCTCCTCAAAAGTCTGTTTTTGGAAGGTGAAAAGTACCTTATATGTTTCAGTCCAGTTCCGCTCCGCCGCATATCCCGCCACGGCTTTCAAATAATCTCTGATTGTCTGATCACTGTATAGGCTGATGCCGGCATTTTTCTGAGCCAGCAGAAATCCTTCAAACATTGCTGTCTCCCAAAAAAGGTTCATGATCAGCGGATTATCTAACTTCTGGAGAACAAAACAATAGAAATGCAGTAAATTGTCGGTTGTTGGCTGTTCAGACAACTGAAAGATACCGGAAATCTCGTCGTCGTTCATCCGGCACAGACCCTCCATTATTAATGGAATATAAATGAGTAATCCCGTTTCATTGAGATCAGCAAATGCTTTATACCGTTTTGAATAATAGCCCGTAATAAAGTCTGAAAGATCTTCTCCGGTCTGGCGGAAAATCACGGTTGTAGGTCTGCCGTTATGCATTGAAATATAACCTTCTGAACGCAGACGCCTGAGAGCAGATTTAACAGTCTGTGAGGATACACTGAACTCATCGCACAGCGTATCAATGGACGGCAGTGTATCCCCGCACTCGTAATATTGAAACCGAATCCGGAGAAAAAAATATTCATAGATTAAATTAGAAAAGTGTTGTTTATTCTGCAATGATCGGCCACCTCCACAGATGTCATTTTAGCATTTTATCATATTACTTTCCATAGATGAGTTGAGTTTTTTCATTTTTGCGGTATAATATAAAAGAAGTGGTTATGAACAAGGTTAGAGTTCTTTCACGTTTAGCAGAAACTACATGAGAGAACATAGTTTCGGAGGAATGCAGATATGGAAGAACATGAAAAAGAATGCACTGTGCCGGACAATTATGAAATGTCTGCCGGTTATGAATATGATACGTTAATGCGTCTGCTGGGCGTCAGTGTAAGTAAGCATATGCTGGATGACCGCTTTACTCTGATCTGGGCAAATGATTTTTATTATGAACTGATCGGATGGCCTAAAGATGAGTATGAAGCGGCATTCCACAACCGTCCCGATCTGTATTACCAATACCATGACAGCCAAAAAGAATGGGAAAAACTTTCTGAAACCGTGTTAAATGCAGTCAGTTCCGGACAAAACGGATATCATATGGTTTCCCGGATCAGGCGGAAAGACGGAAATTATGTCTGGGTGCAATTTTCGGCTCAGTTTTCTGATGAGTATATTAACGGACATCAGGTAGCATATTCAGTCCTCACAAATATTGATGATTTAATCAGAGCACAAAAGGAACAATCCGTTACCTATGAAAATATTCCGGGATTTGTGGCAAAGTACCGGATTGATCAGGAATTTAATTTCCAGGCGCTGGAGGGAAACGACCGCTTCATGGAGTATTTCGGAAATGATGCGGTGGGCAGCGGCAGCAGCCTGAGTCAGAGAAATATACACAGCAATATGGATACACTGCTTGAGCAAAAAGACAGGATACTGGAGGGAAAACCGCTGCATTTTCTGATGAATGTAAAAATCCTTAAAGAACAAACCTTATGGCTTCAAGTGAATGCTTCATGCATAGAATGGCAGGACGGATGTCCCGTTTATCTGGCAGTTTTTACTGATATTACGGACGTAACGGAACTTCGGGAGATTCAGAGAAAACTGACGGAACAGGCCGCGGCATTAAAAGATGCCCTGACCGTTGCCGAACAGGCCAACAAGGCAAAAACGGAATTTCTATCTAGAATGAGCCACGAAATCCGCACTCCCATGAATGCCATTATTGGTATGACAACCATCGCAGCAGCATACATAGATGATCGTCAGCGTGTCTCAGACTGCCTTGAAAAGATCGGCTACTCCTCCAAACATCTGATGACGCTGATCAATGATATATTGGATATGTCTAAAATTTCAGAAGGAAAAATGAAGATTGCTCATGAACCGTTTCAGCTTGAAACTGTGGTGGAGTCTGTATCTTCCATTGTATATCCCCAGGCTTCTGACAAAGGTCTTGTCTTTACAGTACCGCTGGCAGATCTGACGGATACATCCTTGGTAGGAGATTCCCTTCGGCTGAACCAGATTCTTTTAAATCTTTTATCCAATGCACTGAAGTTTACTCCTGAGGGCGGAAGTATCCGGATGGAAATCCGGCAGATCAAAAAAAATTCCGATACTGTCTGCCTGCGTTTTACTGTCAGTGATACCGGCATCGGAATGGCTGATGAATTTATATCAAACTTATTTCATCCTTTTGAGCAGGAAGACGCTTCAACGAGTCAGAAGTACGGAGGCACCGGACTTGGCATGTCCATCACCAAAAATCTCGTAACACTGATGGGCGGAACAATCTCTGTCAAAAGCAAGCCCGGAAAAGGAACAACATTCACAGTGGAACTTGAGTTTGATAAGCCGGCAGACCAGAGATCCGTAATTCCAAAAAAACAGCATATGATAGAATCGCTGAAGGTACTCATAGCAGATGATGACCGGGACAGCTGCATCCATACATCTCTATTGCTGAAAAATATGGGGATTATATCAGACTGGGTGCTGAGCGGAAACGACTGTGTGAGAAAGGTTCAGGATGCACACAACAGAGAGAAGGACTACGACGTCTGTCTGATCGATTGGAAATTGCCGGATATCAACGGTATAGAGGTGACAAAACGTGTGAGAAATATCGCAGGCCCTGATACAACAATCATCATTATAACTGCGTATGACTGGATGTCCATTGAAGAAAGTGCGCTTAATGCAGGAGCAGACTCTTTTCTGGCAAAACCTGTTTTTGCGTCTTCCTTATATAATTCTCTTCTCTCTGTAACGGGCATCGGGAAAACGGTGCGCACGCCGGGTGAAATGACACAGCACCCTGAATTAGCCGAATGCCGGGTCCTGCTTGCAGAGGATAATGAACTCAACCGTGAGATTGCAGTAGAGCTCCTTCGTATGGCAGGTATCACGGCAGACTGTGCAAAAAACGGGGAAGAAGCAGTAAAAAAATTCTTAGAAAACGGGGAAGCCTATGACCTTATCCTGATGGATGTACAGATGCCGGTCATGGATGGCTATCAGGCCACAGAGATCATACGGAATTCCGGCCAAAAGCACGGAAAAACCATCCCTATCATTGCTATGACTGCCAATGCATTCCGCGAGGACGTCATGAAGTCAGATGAGGCCGGTATGAACAGACACCTTGCTAAGCCCATCGATCCTGAACTTCTCTATCAGACTCTGGCAGAAGAAGCAGCAAAAAAGAGGCATTCCTGAAAATTTATTTCTCTCTGAGAGTCACTTTTTTTGCTGCCTGTCTCCGCTTTGTATCAGACATGGCAGAATAGTGTTTTCTCGTTGTATTTACATCGTTATGGCCCAGAACTTCCGCAACCAGATAAATATCATCTGTCTCCTCGTAAAGAGCAGTTCCATAAGTACTCCGCAGCTTATGCGGAGTAATTTTTTTCAGCGGAGTTACTTGTCTGGCATATTTCTTCACCAGATTCTGAACTGCCTGAACTCCGATTCGTTTTCTCTGCATGGAATAAAAGAGGGCATTCTCATGTCCTTCCCGCGGGATGATTTTGCTCCTGGAACCTTCTATGTACTGGAGCAGGGCATCGGATACCTCATCACCGAAATAGACCGTCATTTCTTTCCGGCCTTTCCGGATCAGGTGAAGACCATTATTTTTAAAATCCACGTCATTCATATCAAGGCCCACCAGTTCCGACACACGGATCCCTGTGCCTAAAAGAAGAGTAATGATGGCCAGATCCCTCTCTTTAGTTTTCTCATAATACATTCGTTTCTGTCCGGTTAAATTATCTCCGCCCTTCTCGATAAAATCCAGCAGTGAGGCGACTTCATCGGCTTCCAGCCGAATGATCTCTTTTTCATGAATCCTCGGCATATCGACGAGCAGAGTCGGATTAGTTTTTATGAGCTGACGCTTATAATAGTATGCATAAAATGTCCGCAGGGAAGACATCTTGCGGAAGATTCCCCTTTCTGTGTTCTGCATCCGTTTATCATCGGAGACATAAGTCTTTAAATATTCCATATATTCTTCTAGGTCTACAGACTCAATCCTGTCAAGATCCGCCGGTTTAAAATCTATAACAGTATAATTCTTATACACCGGATTCTCATCCATTAAAAAATGAAAAAAGACTCTTAAGTCATATGCATATGCGATCCGTGTGCGCACCTGAGTCGTCGTATCTATGGCGCGGAAAAATTGTTTTGCAAAAGGCGGCAGAGTCCGGATCAATTCTCTTAATTTCAATGTCTGCTGCATGCTCAGTTCATCATAGTAAGATTGAGGTTTCATTCTGTAAAATGGCTCCTTTCCGTATCAGCTTTCTGGAGTCCATTATATCATAAACTGTCTTCTGCCTAAAGCCTTACAAATTTATGGCAGTATGTTAAAATAAAAACGGAAGGAGAGATACTGTATGACAATCCGTACAAAAGAACTCTTTACAATACCAAACCTGATGGGATATTTTCGTATTCTGCTGATCCCGATTTTTATGTATATTTATTTAAATGCGCAGTCTGTGACAGATACCTGCCGTGCATTGTTCATACTTATTTTATCCGGCATCACCGACTTTTTTGACGGGATCGCAGCAAGGAAGCTTCATCAGGTGACCCAGCTGGGAAAAGCCCTGGATCCTGTTGCGGATAAACTCACGCTCGGTGCCGTGATCTTCTGCTTGATTCGAACAATTCCGGGAATCCAATACCTGTTTGCAGTATTTGCGGTAAAAGAACTGTATATGCTGGCAGGAAATCTTATCTCCATGCGATTTCATGGCAAAAAGCTTGACGGTGCCGCCTTTATCGGAAAAGCATCTACTATGATCACTTACTGGTGCCTGGCCTTTTTCCTTTTGTTCCCTCATATGCCCAGGCTCCTGCAGCTAATTCTGATGATGCTGTGCGGAGGCATGATGATCGCCGCAGGGCTTTATTATCTGCCAACATTTTACCATTTTATCAAGGGAGACTAGGAAGGATTTACCGTAAAATAAAAATGTTTCGCATTGCACTCATCACCGATATGAAAGAACTTTCAGACAGCATTGAAGAAGAAGTACTGCCAAATCCGGAAATGTGATAAAATAGTATATATCTATATGATCGGAGAAGCTTTCAATGCAGATAACCAGCCTTTATATTCATAACTTTAAATCCATCAAGACTATGCATTTGACTGATGTTGAAAATGCTCTGATTCTCGTGGGTAAAAATAATGCCGGCAAAAGTTCTGTTTTAGATGCAGTCAGAGCAGTGGGAGGACAGTATCAAATCACCGAAGACGATTTTCATCCATCCGGACAAAATATCGAGATAGGGATCACACTCTCCATTACCCGGGAAGATTTGAAAGTCCTCCATTCCGAGGGCATTGTGAGCCAATATAAGCGCTACGATGTCTGGGAAAAAAGATTTAAAGAACGGCTTCCTTCGTTTCAGGACGGGTGCCTTACGTTCTCTTTTATCGCCAACAGAAACGGCAGGATCTTATATCAGGACGGATTTCAGAAAAATAATCCCTATATTCCAAAGGTGTTTCCCAAAATTTATTATATTGACACGGAACGGGATATTTCCCAGATCCAGGAGGATCTGTTTATCAGCCAGGAAGACCGGCTGCTGACTCAGATGCGCTCCGACTGCTGCCTCTTTGACAGGAAAAAAAAGTGCACCCACTGTTTTCAGTGCATCGGCCTGATCAATCAAAAAATGCCGGAAGAATTGAATGCCTTTGAGGCTTCCAAATTATTCGAATATAAACTGTACCACCTGAACCTGGATCGTTTTGTGGAAAAGGTCAACACAAGCTTTCGCAAAAACGGCGGAGTGGGTGACGTATTTTATTATATGAATTATGATATGAATTCTCTGCTGAAGGTTCATTCTATGATTTACAGTCCCGAACATCAGGCCTCCAGAACCGTAGAGCAGCAGGGAAAAGGCATCCGCAGCATCTATATTTTGTCCCTTCTGGAGGCCTATGTGGAAGAGTCCGCGAGTATTCCATGTATCATCATGATGGAGGTTCCTGAAATCTATCTGCATCCGGAACTCCAGAAAACGGCAGGAGATCTGCTGTATAAACTTTCGGAAAAAAATCAGGTCATGTTTACCACCCATGCACCGCACCTGATCTTTAACTTTAACAGCCGGCAGATTCGTCAGATCCAGCTGGACAAAAATGCGTATTCCATTGTGCGGGATAAGACAGATATCGGCGGAATCTTAAATGACCTTGGCTATACAGCGGCAGACTTGATGGATGTGAATTTTGTTTTTATCGTGGAGGGGAAACAGGACAAAAGCCGTCTTCCTCTTTTGCTTGAACGGTATTATTCGGAAGTCTGTGATGAAGATGGCCGTTTAAAGCGGATCGCCATCATTACCACCAACAGCTGTACGAATATTAAGACTTATGCCAACTTAAAGTATATGAATCAGATATATCTGAAGAACCAGTTCCTGATGATACGGGACAGCGACGGAAAGGACCCGGATATCCTCGGAAAACAGCTCTGCAGATACTATGATGAGCGGAGTTTCTCCGATGCGGACCCTCTGCCGAAGGTCACCAGAAAAAACGTCCTGATCCTAAAGTATTATTCCTTTGAAAACTATTTCCTGAACCCAAAGGTTATGGTAAAATTAAACCTTCTAAAGACAGAGGAAGAGTTCTATGAGATTTTGTTTGACAAATGGCAGGAATATCTTCATCGCCTGCAGAGCGGCAGGCATTTGACAGAAATACTCGGAAGAACTTTGACATCGTCTGAGGATATCAGACAACATATGGAACAGATCAAAATTTATCTGAGGGGCCATAATCTTTTTGATATTTTTTACGGCCCCTATAAGAAAAATGAACGGGAGCTTCTGAAAAAATATATAGAATTGGCTCCGAGAGAAGACTTTCAGGATATCCTCGGTGCAATCGATGATTTTATCTACTTCAAGAGCAAAAGAACACAGGAATAGGAGGAAAAAACTATGGGCTGTTTTGGAAATATATTATGGTTTATCTGCGGAGGCTTTGTAAGCGGACTGGGCTGGTGCGCTGCCGGCTGCCTCTGGTGCATTACGATTGTAGGAATACCGGTAGGACTTCAGTGTTTTAAATTCGCTTCCCTAAGCTTCTGGCCCTTCGGAAAAGAAGTACGTTACGGCGGCGGCGCCGGTTCCATGCTTCTGAATATTATCTGGCTGATCGTCACGGGACTTCCCATGGCCGCAGGCTCTGCCCTTATGGGAGCCTTATTGTGTGTAACCATTGTAGGCATTCCTTTCGGGCTTCAGCATTTTAAGATCGCAAAACTGGCTCTGATGCCGTTTGGCTCTGAGATTTTTTAAAACACAGGAGAAATCATGAACGTTATACTTACTTCAATTAATGCAAAATACATCCACTCCAATCTGGCAGTGTACTGCCTGAGAGCTTTTGCAAAACCCTATCAGGACGAAATCACTGTCGCAGAATATACGATCAACCAGCAGACAGACGATATTTTGATGGATCTGTACAAACAAAAACCGGATCTTCTTTGTTTCTCCTGTTATATTTGGAATATCGAATATGTGGAACGAATCCTCCGCGAGATAAAAAAACTGTTCCCTTCCCTGCCCATCTGGCTGGGAGGGCCGGAAGTCTCTTATGATGCAAAACAAGTTCTCCTGAAATTTCCCGAGGTTACAGGAATCATGAGGGGAGAAGGAGAAGAAACATTTTTGGAGCTGCTTGACCATTATCACGGCAAGACAGAAGATCTCTCTCAGATTCAAGGCATTACTTACCGACATCGGGATCAGATTACAGAAAATCCATGGCGGCCTGTCATGGATTTAAGCATGGTCCCCTTTGTCTACCACCATCTGGAAGATTTTCAGAATAAGATCATTTACTATGAATCCAGCCGGGGCTGTCCTTTTTCCTGCAGCTACTGCCTTTCATCCATTGACAAGTGCCTGCGTTTTAGGGATCTGTCTCTCGTAACAGAAGAACTGCAGTTTTTTCTTAACCACAGGGTTCCCCAGGTAAAATTCGTAGACAGGACGTTCAACTGTAACCACAGACATGCCGCGGCCATATGGAATTATATAAAGGATCACGACAACGGCATCACCAATTTCCACTTTGAGGTGGCCGCCGATCTTTTATCAGCGGAAGAATTAGATCTGATATCCGGCATGCGTCCCGGCCTGATCCAGCTGGAAATTGGAGTTCAGTCCACCAATCCGAAAACGATATCCGAGATCTGCAGGAAAATGGATTTTGCCAAAGTATCCGCCATTGCAGAGAGGATCAACCATGGACAAAATATCCATCAGCACCTGGACCTGATCGCGGGTCTTCCGTTTGAAGATCTCAAAAGTTTCAGGGATTCTTTTAACGACGTATACAGAGTAAGGCCGGAACAGCTGCAGCTTGGATTTTTAAAAGTGCTGAAAGGATCTTTTATGGAGCAGCAGAAGGATTCCTATGGACTTGTATATAAGAGCACTCCTCCCTATGAGGTTCTCTATACAAAATGGCTCTCTTACGAAGACGTTCTTACGCTGAAGTCTGTTGAGAGTATGGTGGAAACTTACTATAACAGCGGTCAGTTCACTTATACGATGAGACAGCTGGAACACGAATTTTCCACACCTTTTGATATGTACCAAAGTCTCGGGGAATTCTATTTACAAAACGGCTATCACAAGAGAAAGCATTCCCGTATTTCCAGATATGAAATTTTGGATGAATTTATTTCAGGACTGCCCGGCATCAAAGAAAAAAAATCTTTTTATGAGGAATACTTAACCTTTGATCTGTACTTGCGGGAAAATGTGAAAAACCGGCCCGGATTTGCCGGGGATTATTCTGTGGGGAAAGAGGAGCTGTATGATCTCTATGATGAAGTACTGTCCAAAAATCCATCTTTATCCGCGTATGCGAAAAAGAATATGCGCAAGATGGCCCACATTGAGAAATTCCGGTATGATGTTTATGGCAGCGGATGCAGGAAAGACACACTCCTTCTCTTTGATTATCAAAAAAGAAATCCTCTCAATCAACAGGCCTGTGTAATACAGCTTTGAATACAAAGGAGAAAACCATGCTTTCAAGAAAAGAAATGAAGCAGCTGGGCAGACAGTCATTAAAAAAGCATTATATCATGTTTCTTGCCGTCTGCCTGATTGCCGCATTTTTGGGCACCGAGTTCACCGGCTCTCTTAAGTTTGTCAAAACCTATTCTCCCACTTCAGAACAAGTTTCCCCATCCGGTACCGTAACAGTGCAAAAAGGGATCATCGATGTTACAGAAGACTTGTTTACAGGCGGTACAAAAAAGGCAAGAAAGAAATCAGAAAAAATAAAAAAAGAAGAAGTAAAGGCTGCCAAACACGGAAATCCGGCATTTGGCCGGAGCCGGGGTGTTTTTGCCGAGGCATTTAACGCTGTAACTTCCGGATCCATTGTTGTAACCTTAGTTTCCGGGTTAAATTCCTTCCTTGGCTCTACAGACGCTGCACTGGCAGTCCTTTTGATCCTCAGTATCCTCATCGTGTGTTTCTTCTGGGTATTTATCGTAAATACATATTCCGTCATATCCAGAAGAATCTTTCTGGAGGGGCGCATTTACAGTCAGATTCCAGCCCATCGTTTTCTTTATCTGCTAAGGGTCAGGAAGTGGGCACAGGCCGCAAAAACGATGCTTCTCATGGCTGTCTATCAGATTTTATGGGGATTAACGGTCATCGGCGGTCCGATCAAGAAATATTCTTATTATCTGGTACCTTATATTGTTGCGGAAAACCCGGGCATCGGTTCCAGGGAGGCTATTTCCCTTTCAAGAAATATGATGAGAGGACACAAATGGCAGTGTTTTGTATTTGAACTGTCTTTTTTCGGATGGAACATCCTCGAACTTATGACCCTTGGCATCAGTGCAGTCTTATACTCCAGCCCATATAAAACTGCAGTATTCTGCGAGTATTACACACAGCTCAGAAAAGAAGCCAAAGACCGGCAGATAAAACATGCAGACTTATTAAATGACCGTTATCTCTTTGAAACTGCAGGAGAAAGAGAAATCGAGCAGGCATATGGAGACGTGATCCCTGTTTTGAAACAAACCAGGAACTTCAAAGACAGCCGCACAGGAATCGGCAGATTTTTATCTGACTATTTCGGCGTAATTCTGGTCAATTCCAATGCGTATCAACAATATGAACAATATCAGTCAGAGCAGATCAGGCTCCAGGATCTTGCCGGCGCTGTTCAAAAAATTTCATATCCCGGAAGACTAAGCAATTTCCCTGAACATACAAAGCGCAGAAAGATTCAGACGCTGCATTATATGCGCAATTATACCATCTGGTCTCTGATCATGATTTATTTTATCCTGTCATTTATCGGATGGGTATGGGAGGTAAGCCTGCATTTAATCTCTGATGGTACCTTTGTAAACCGGGGCGTACTTCACGGTCCCTGGCTTCCAATCTATGGTGTCGGCAGTATTCTGATCCTTACGCTCTTACATAAAATGCGAAGCCGGCCTGTTGCTGAATTCTTTTCTGCAGTTGTGCTGTGCGGATGTGTGGAATATTTTACTTCTGTTTTTCTCGAAACCGTACATCATGGACAAAAATGGTGGGACTACAGCGGATATTTTCTGAATATCCAGGGAAGAGTCTGTGCGGAAGGACTGCTTGTTTTTGGACTTGGAGGCATAGCAATCGTCTATTTCCTTGCCCCAATCATTGATAATCAGATCCAAAAGCTGAAGCCTAAACTGCTGGTCATCCTTTGTATACTGCTGCTGGGGACTTTTTTGACAGATCAGATTTATTCCTCAAAGCATCCAAACGCAGGAAAAGGAATTACCGATTATTCCCACACAGAAGATCATATCCAGGCAAATTGAGGATTGATTTCAAAATTCATCGGTGTTATAATATTTTAGAAATAAGAAAAAGCGCTGAAGAGAAGAGTAGTCTGTGAAAACTTTCAGAGAGGGACACATATGGTGTGAGTGTTCTAAGCCAAAGCAGATGAAGACCACCTCTGAGCGGCTGCAAACCAGCCCGGTCGGCACCGTTACCGCCATATAAGCGGCCTTCTGTATCATTCACAGAAAGGCAACCAGGGTGGAACCGCGATAACTCGTCCCATGGAAATTTTCCATGGGACTTTTTTATTTTAGTAAGAAAGGAAAAAAAGATGAAAATTACTTTAAAAGATGGTTCTGTGAAAGAATACAGCCAGAGTATGTCTGTCATTGACATTGCCAAAGACATCAGCGAAGGACTTGCAAGAGCAGCATGTGCAGGCGAAGTGAACGGAGAAGTGGTAGATTTAAGGACAATCCTCGAAGATGACTGTGAACTGAACATTCTCACCTTCGATTCAGAGGGCGGAAGACATGCTTTCCGTCATACGGCATCCCATATTTTAGCTCAAGCAGTCAAACGCCTGTATCCGGAGACGAAGCTTGCCATCGGCCCTTCCATTGACAACGGATTTTATTATGATATGGAAAAGGATACTCCTTTTACACAGGATGACCTGGAAAAAATTGAAGCAGAGATGAAGAAGATCGTGAAAGAAGGACTTCAAATCACCTGCTTTACAAAACCGAGAGAAGAAGCCATTGCTTTTATGAAAGAGCAAAATGAACCATATAAGGTAGAACTGATTGAAGACCTCCCGGAGGATTCAGTGATCAGTTTTTATCAGCAGGGAGAGTTCATTGACCTGTGTGCCGGACCTCATCTTATGACAACAAAACCGGTAAAAGCGTTTAAACTGACAAGCCTTGCCGGTGCTTACTGGCGCGGTAACGAAAAGAACCAGATGCTCACCAGGATCTATGGAACTGCTTTTGCAAAGAAAGCAGAGCTGAAAGATTACCTGACCATGATGGAAGAGGCCAAAAAACGTGACCACAGAAAGCTTGGAAAAGAACTGGGACTCTTTATGATGAGAGATGAAGGACCAGGGTTCCCGTTCTTCCTGCCGAATGGGATGGTTCTTAAAAATACTTTACTGGATTACTGGAGAGAGATCCATAACAAAGCCGGCTATGTTGAAATTTCAAGCCCGATCATGCTGAGCAGGCATCTGTGGGAGACATCCGGCCACTGGGATCACTATCAGGAAAATATGTATACTACTGTGATCGACGAAGAAGATTTTGCGATCAAACCGATGAACTGTCCGGGCGGCGTTTTAGTATACCAGTCAGAGCCGCGCTCTTACCGTGACCTGCCCCTTCGTATGGGTGAACTCGGTTTAGTCCACCGTCATGAAAAATCCGGACAGCTCCACGGACTGATGCGTGTCCGCTGCTTTACACAGGATGATGCCCATATCTTTATGATGCCGGAGCAGATCAAAGACGAGATCAAAGGTGTTGCAGCACTGATCGATCAGGTTTACAGCCTGTTTGGATTTAAATATCACGTAGAACTGTCAACCCGTCCGGAAGACAGCATGGGAAGTGATGAAGACTGGGAGATGGCAACAGATTCTTTGAGAAGTGCACTGGATGACCTTGGCCTTGACTATGTTGTCAACGAAGGCGACGGAGCATTCTACGGGCCGAAAATCGACTTCCATCTGGAGGATTCCATCGGAAGGACATGGCAGTGCGGAACCATTCAGTTAGACTTCCAGCTTCCGCTGAGATTTGACCTTCATTACACAGGAGCAGACGGAGAGAAGCACCGTCCGATCATGATCCATCGGGTAGCATTTGGTTCTATCGAGCGGTTTATCGGAATCCTGATCGAACATTTCGCCGGGGCTTTTCCAACCTGGCTGGCACCGGTGCAGGTAAAAGTCATTCCGATTTCTGATAAGCATTTAGAGTACGGAACAAAAGTACTCGATGCGTTAAAAGCTGCCGGCATCCGAGCAGAGATTGATACAAGAGCCGAAAAAATGGGCTACAAGATCCGTGAGGCACAGCTTCATAAGATTCCATATATGCTGGTTGTGGGCGGAAAAGAAGAAGAGAACCAGGCAGTTTCCGTGAGAAGCAGATTCAAGGGAGACGAAGGACAGATGTCCTTAGACGACTTTATTTGTGCGATACGGAAAGAAATAGAGACAAAAGAAATCCGCCAGGTGGAAAAAGAAGAAGAGAAGTAAAGATGATTTATAAAGAAAGAACCGGGAGTCACTTATTCCCGGTTCTTTCTTTATCCGTATTATCAAATTTGATTCATCAGTCTTCAATAAGAATTTTAACTGGAGTACATTTTCCGTTATTGCACTCACTCTCAGATACACTACAGGCGGCAATGCCCAGACGCATATCCATTTCAGCTCTTAGAATTATCTTGTTCCCCGCCTTTGACAGGGGCTTTCTGACCGAAATAGAACCACCCGCACTAATTTTCGTATACATAAAAATATTTACCGGATGAATGATTGGTCTTTTCTCATCCAGACTGTGATTAATATGATCTAAACAATTTGAATGTCATTCTCCATTATGATAAAAGAAATCGTACATCTCGGGGCGGCAGCATGGGTGAAGCAGATCATGCTCGCCAACCTCATCATAAAGCACTTCAAACATCGGGTGATAAAGATTTGAATAAATATGATTTCCGACCGATAGACGTAAAGATTCATTACAATCTATTGTGACTCCGGTGGATAGAAATTCCTCTGAATTTTCTTTATGTTCTGCAAAAAAATCAACGACTTGTCCGCCTTCAAGATCAATAATCGTTACTTTTTGTCCTGCCGATACATTCATACTTTTTCCGCTGCAGGCATCTATTATATACTCCATTTCTAATTTCCCCTCTCTTCATCAAAAGAAAAAATATCCAACGGAAATCACAATCAGTGATTTTATATCCGTCAGATAATCCCTTGGCCAAAGCCTGCCGGCTCTCGTTAAAAAATATTAAAAAGTCGGGGTAACAGGATTCGAACCTGCGACCTCACGGCCCCCAGCCGTGCGCTCTAACCAAACTGAGCCATACCCCGCTAGAAGTATTTTATCGGATTCTATCGAAGAGTGCAAGTATTAATTGAATTTACTCAGATTTTTTTGTATGATGGAATAAAAGTATGGTGAAAGCGAAAGGGCGAGTAGAAATATGGAAATAAATTTGGTCAAAAAAAATGATATAGAGTCTTGTATGAAATTTGTCGAAATTGTCAAAACAGATTTTGCTGGCTACAAGGAGGAAGAATTCAGGAAAGCTCTAAAATACTGCATCGAAAACAAAGAAGCCCTTGCGGCAATGAATGATAAAGGAGAAATCACCTGCTTATTATTATTTTCAAGGACGGAAAAGGAATTACAGTTCCTGGCCACACATCCTGACTACAGAAAGCTAGGTGCAGCAAAAAAACTTATTAAAAAAATGATCCTGGCTTTTAAACCTGGAGATCAAATTCAGGTGGTGACATTTACATCTGAAGATAAGAAAGGAATTGCGGCACGAAATTGTTATCATGCCTGCGGATTCAAAGATGATGAATTGCTCACAGTATTTGATTATCCATGCCAGAAAATGATCCTGACAGTAGAATAAAGAGCTTTTCCCCTATATCTATAATTTAAATTAGTATTTTGCGTATAGATATAGAGATCATCATTTTACTCTCCTGATATATTTTTTACTGCAGCTGCTTCATTCTTGTTGTGGTACAAACTCAAATTATTGTTAAAATCAAAAAAACAAGATCTCTGTCAAAAAATAATTTTGATAGGCATCTTGTTTTTTCATTGGTTGCTTTTGTATGTTATCTTTTTCGTTCCTGTCTTTCAGGCCATCCTTCAAGATTTCCATGGATCATAGCCCGAAACATATGATCTTTCGATCCCGGATGGTCTTCATCCAATTTTTTTAAGGTCTCTTTTGCATACTGTCTCTTTGTATAGCCGTCCATCGGACAAGGACTCTTTTCCACCGGAAGGTTCATCTTATTCTTAAATCCAATCACATCTGCTTCATCCATGTACATCAAAGGCCGAATGACTTTAAGATCCATCCGGTCCAGGTATGTCACCGGTGAAAAACAATGAAGCCTCCCTTCAAACAGCATGGACATCAAAAATGTCTCCACCAGATCATCTTTGTGGTGGGCATAGGCAACTTTATTGCATCCCAGCTCTTTTATCTTTTCATTCAATGCACCCTTTCTCATCTTAGCACAAAGAGAACACGGGTTTGTTTCCTTCCTGCGCTCAAAAACCACATCTGCGATTTCTGTTTTTACAATAGTATATGGTACTTTTAATTCTTCACATAGTTTTTCTACTTGAGATATGTCAAAGTTTCCGAATCCAAGATCTACGGTAATTCCATGGATTTCAAATTTGTTCGGGTAAAAAATGCGTAACTGTGCAAGGGCATAGAGCATGGTCAGACTGTCCTTGCCGCCAGAAATGCCGACTGCGATCTTGTCCCCTTCCTGTATCATCTGATAGTCGTCCACGGCCCGGCGGACATAGCTTAGTACTTGTTGTAACTTCATAATTATTTTCCTCAGTTTCTTAACAAATTTTCGATGTTTAGTATAACATATAGAATCTCGAAGTGCTACTGTTTCCAGAGCAGATAAATAGTACCCTTGAATGAAAAAGTAACTTCCACCTCTATGCTGATTTTAGCCTTACACTTCCCTTCCATATAGCGTATCATTTTTAGTAGCTCCTATCCATTGTAGAAATGAGGCACTCATGCGTAAAAATTTCTCAGCCAATTAGACAAAGCTTCCTCCGCGCACAGGCATTACAGGACCCTATCATCTGCATGATATGAAAATCCATGGTAAAAAGAGATATTCTTTCTTTTCTATGATCACTGGCATCAACATTCGTCTTAAAAGTCCAGAAATTGTAAATTGCCTAAAATTCAACAGTAATCTGAACCTTCAAAAAGTCATCCTTATTCTCTTTGAGAAGCCTCAAAGAGTTGATTTAATTTTTCGGCAATTTCATCCGCTGTCATTATAGCGGTATTCATAGCCATTTTTCCAGCTAGTGACGGGCTGAAGTCTTGAACCTCTTTCTTAGTAATATCATGCCATATTGGAAGGATTAGTTTTCCACCATTTGACTCTCTTTGGAAAAGACCTTCAAGTTCATAGTTTGTCCAATATTTTTTTATATAACTTCTTGACAAAATAACAACGCCGAATTTAGATTTTTTAAGACCTTTGTCAATCTCTGTTCTAATGCTGTCTCCCCATTGTAAAGAAACACTATCATACCAAACGTTTAATTCGTATTTATCTTTAAGAACTTGTACAAATTCATCACAAAAACTGCTTTTATCTTCTGTTGCATGAGAAACAAAAACATCGTATTCCTCAGCACCACTCGAATCAAAAAGGTTCTCTTTTGATGAAACAAGGTTTTCCTGTGCTTTTATCTGCTTAGTTAAATCTGAAATTTGCTTTTGATAAGTGATGTATCCCTTTTCTTGCTGTTTAGCTAAAGACTTAGCATGCGTAGTTTCTTCTTTTTGCAATTTTACTGTTGCGTCAGCCAAACGCATTCTTTTATCAGCTATTTTTTTGTTAATATCAGCTTTATCAGAGAGAACTCTAGATAAATCCTTTTGATATCTCTCGATTTGCCTATCTTTTGACCTTAGAGAAGTGGCTGATGTATTCTTTGTGATACTTCGTTGTATATCTCCAATTCTTTTTGTCTTATCAGCTTCTTTTTTTACTAAATCAGCCATCTTTTTTTCTAAATCAGCAATTTCTTTATTAAATTGATTTACAACTCTCTGCGCTTGTTCAACACTCATTTATTTCCCTCCGCTTCTCCGCAAGTAACATTTAATATCCAATCCAAAAATAATCCAAATAAGATTTATATCTATCCTGTGCTGTCAGACATGTATCTTTCAAATACCCTTTTTCATTTTTCCATTCCTTCAGTCCACGATAATAAAACATCTTCAATTGGTCTTCGATGATAAATGGAACGATATTATATTTCAGGCATTCCTTAAACATAATCAATCTGCCGACACGTCCGTTGCCATCTTGAAACGGATGAATTCTTTCAAATTTAACATAAAAATCTAGAATATCCTCCAAAGTCTTTTCTTCCTTGTTGTTGTATTCTGTAAGCAGCGCTTTCATTCTATCGGCAACTTCTTCAGGAAGTGCAGTAACCATGCCGCCGACTTCGTTTGGCATCTTTTTATATTCTCCAACGGAAAACCAATCTTTTCTGGAATCACTCGTTCCGTTTTTTAGAATCAAGTGAAGATCTTTGATAAATTTCTCAGTCAGTGTCGCTTTCGCATTGTCGATGATCATGTCGATGCATCGGAAATGATTTGCCGTTTCAATCACATCATCCACGTTAAGGACTTCATTTTCTACACCAATGGTATTGGTGTCAAAAATATATCTTGTCTGATCGTGAGTCAGGCGGCTGCCTTCGATATGGTTTGAGTTATATGTCAAGTCAATCTGTGTTTTATGATAAATACCGCCGGAATACTTATTTTTCTTCTCACTCTGCAAAATATCTAATAGTGTTATCGGCTTTTCTTTTTTCTTATTAATACGTTCTGGCTTTTCTGCATTTTCTGGAATACTCCAAGTCTTTCCGGTAAGAAATGCTCCATGCACACGGCCTTGGGCACAGTAATTTCTTACGCTGCGCTCCGATATATTCCATTTTTCCGCTGTCTCTGCCACTGAAAGATATTGCATCTGATTTCCTCCGTTAATTTGTAATAAAAAATAATACTAATTTAATAAATATTATATCACATTATCGGCAATAAATCTATTTCTTGATCATTATTTATAATATTTTTGCCGTTTCCGAAAATACTACAAAAAATAAAAACCAGATTCCACTTCTTAATAGTGAGATCCAGTTCTTATTTTATCTATATAACAATCAATAATTTAGTGCTCATCACTTCTTCCATAAAAAGCCTCAATCGCCTCAGCAAAAAATTCTGCCGCCCCCTCTCCATACGTTTCATCCAATTTAGACTTTGAAGGTTCATTCCGATAGAAGCGTGCGGTGGCAAGCATACCCTCCCTCTCTTCCTTCATCTGACTAAGCTGTTTCACTACAAATCCGTACTCACCGACAATTTCTCTTACCTCAAAGGAATCCAGAGGACAACCACGTTTAGCAATCAGCTTCTGCAATA
Source organism: Anaerostipes sp. AF04-45 (assembly GCF_003461725.1). Lineage (NCBI taxonomy): Bacteria > Bacillati > Bacillota > Clostridia > Lachnospirales > Lachnospiraceae > Anaerostipes > Anaerostipes sp. AF04-45. The sequence goes on along the minus strand of NZ_QTXQ01000004.1, from coordinate 236,239 downwards.
TCACTTCTATTCTTTTATTAAAACTTTCTGCAATTTCTTTGCTGACAGGGTTCTTCACAACAGACAAGTATTCATCTTTACCGCCATACCACTCCACTACTTTTGCATAGCTCTTCTGCATTTTTTCTGAGGACAATACTTCAATGTAATGTTTCCTCCACTCTTCTACACCGCCAAATTCTTTAATGGCCATTTGACGCATTTCATCCGGCATATGATCCAGCATGGCTTCAAACATTTCTTCTATTTCCGGTTTACTGAAAACTGCAAAATCCATTTTATTATCTCCTTTCAAAATATCATCAATACTGGCAATCAGGCGCTCCATTCGTTCTTTCTTAGAAACCAGCATTCTCCTCTGTACCTGCAAAATTTGATTTTTCTCAAGAGCCGGATTTTTTATAACAGCTTTGATTTCCTTCAGTGGAATATCAAACTCACGGAAAAACAGGATTTGCTGTAAAGTTTCCAACGCTTTATCGTCATAAAGCCGGTATCCCGCATCACTCTTGCTCGTCGGCTTTAATAGCCCGATCTCATCATAGTAGTGAAGCGTGCGCACGCTGATACCTGTTACTTCTGATATTTCCTTTACCGTCCTCATAGCTGTTGCCCTCCCGTTCCTGATATATCCAACTTAATCTATGACGCCCCGTGAGGGTCAATAGATAATTTCAAACTTTTCTTTGAGTATATCATATTTGTATCCAGACATCGATTTTCACACTGCTGCTGTATATGGTAAAATACAATTAACATCCAAAATATAACATATGAAAGGGAGCCCAACATGATCAATCTATTAAAATCAAAAATGAATAAATACAACTATAAAGACTGGATTTCCTACTTTAAATCCAATGACCAGCAAAGACTCCACATCGATTTTTCAAAAGAATTGCCTCTGACAGATTCAGAACGAAGGCTCATCACTCCCTCCGTCCGAGCTTTCCAAAAAGGCGAGGGCTCCGACGGCAGACATCTCATGAACACAGTGGAAGCATACATACATCAACATGGTGCTCCTGAATACCGGGAAGCTATGCTATGGTTCATCAAAGAAGGAAACTGGCACTCCGCATATTTAAGAAAATTCATGGATCATCACCACATTAAACCTGCCAAGTCATCTTTTCCCGATAAAGTCTTCCGGAAATTAAGGCAGGCAGGGGGACTGGGATGTGAGATCACCATACTTGTAACAGCTGAAATGATCGCCCTGACCTATTATGACGCCCTGTCAAAGAGCACAGACTCCCCTGCGTTAAAAAGTATCTGCACCCAGATGCTCCGTGATGAACTGCCGCATATTATGTTTCAGTCTCATACGTTAAGCCGGTTCAAAAAACATCCTTTTCATAAATTCATTAGAATCATCACGATGGAAACCACACTGCTTTTCGTATGGGCACAGTTTCACAATGTATATCAGGCCGGAGGATACAGCTTTGTAAAGTTCCTAAAAGAAAATCTGGGTTATCTGCACCAGTCTATTATGCTGGAAGAAATGAATCATTAAAAACACCTGTCTCACCAGTTACACACTTGCATAAACTGGTGAGACAGGTGTTACCTTTGAACAGCTTCTTTTGTTCAAGGAATAATCTTTACTCTCTTTAGGTCGAAATACTCATCCAGTGACCACAAGGTGTCTTTTTTGGTGAATCATATTTATTAGAAAATTGTGAGTTATTCACCACTATTTCCGTTGCGCTTTTAAAATGCGCTCCTCCAATAGCGGTAAATAGTTTTCGAAAAGTGGCACCTTTTTTTGACAGAGACCTTTCTCCAACAGACATTACGTCCATTTTCTACACGATTAGAGTGAGGCATTCTAAGAGCCGAACGGAAATCGTGTGGAAAATGTCATAGTTTATTTCATGCCCCGGTCATGCCGGTATTTTAAAGCAATGGCACAGGCCACACTGATCAAAGCGACAATGGTGGAATAGATTCCTACATAAATGGTATCTCCTTTTCCATAGTCGATCAGCAGTGTACAGATGGTCGGCACAAGGCCGGCTACCAGGAAACTCGGCACGTGATAAACAAAGGAAATGCCGGAGTATCTCACTTCTGTTTCAAAATAAGAAGACCAGAGTCCGCTGATGACTGCCCAGATTAAGTTGTAGGCAATGCTCCATCCGAGAACAACTCCCATGATGGTAACAAACAGATTTCCGCCGCTCAGCTCAATGACTTTTAATGTCGGAATACTGAGAAACGCCGATGCCAGCCCTCCGATGACAAACGTTCTGGTCATACCGAACTTTTGTGCACACCATCCGCCGAACAGTGTAAATGGAATCTTGAAAACACATGCAACGATAGTAATGATATAAGTCTGGATCAACGGCATTCCGAGCCATCCGATACAGTAAGATAAAATCCACACAATAAAGATGTTATAAAATGTTCCGTCTACCCAGCGGGTTCCGCATCCGAGAAGCAGCGTTTTCCAATATCCTTTTACCATAGGGATAAATCCTACCTTCTGCTTCTTCCCCTCGGCTTCCTGAGCCTCTAATTTTGCCTGGGCTTTCTTGAAGTCTTCCGTCTCCATCGTGATACCTTTTAAATAGACAACAATCAGTGTCAATATGATTGCTGACAAAAACGGGATTCTCCAGCCCCAGTTAAAAAAGATCTCTTCAGGCAGTACCAACGTCGGTACTGCAATTAAAATGGAGGATAATCCGAATCCTATCGGAAGGCCGATCTGCGGAATCGCTGCGTAGAAAGCCCGCTTATTCTCCGGCACATTTTCAAAAGCCATCAGGATACCGCCGCCCCATGTTCCTCCGCGTCCAAAGCACTGCAGCAGTCGCATAAGCTGAAGTACGACCACGACCCAAATGCCCGCCGTTGCTGCCGACGGCAAAATTCCGATAATAGATGTTGAGATGCCCATCATTAATAAAGAGGCATACATTGTAACTTTGCGTCCCTTCCGGTCACCAATGTGTCCAAAAAACACTGCTCCAAATGGTCCTGCTATGTATCCGATGGCAAAGGACATATAAGAAAGGATCAATGCGGTAGTGCCGTCCCCGGACTGTGAGAAAAATACTTTTGCAAACACAGTTCCTGCAGCAGTGCCGTATAGTAAAAAGCAATACCATTGAACGGCACTTTCAAACAGGGTAACTGCGGCAATTTTCCTAAGACTTAATTTTTGCTCTCCCATAGTTTATTCTCCTTTTTCAGACGATTAATGACCTTCTCCTTCATAATATTTAAATGGCCAGGGGCCGGAATAATCTGCGCCTGTGGGGATGATCATATAATGGGTATTTACCATGTCATTCTGCAGATCATGAATTAAATATCCGGGATTGCCAAGGAAGAAGCGGTCTCCTCCCCCTTTGAAATGATCAGCCAGTTCTTCCTGAGTGACATCCGGTCCGTCTTTTGTCCTGAAGTCTACTTCCATCTGCATGGCGATCGGCGGACAAGTCACACAGGACACTCCCTGCCATGAAGTAAAGATACCTGTGTGCATATGGCCGCAGCAAAGACGGACATTTTTATGTTTCTTTAAAATTGCGGCCAGCCGGTCAGCCTGTGCAAACCCCTCATCCATCGCTGCCAGCCCGGTAGTAAAAGGCGGGTGATGGGTAAATACCAAAGTAGGTTTGTTTGGATATTCAATAATTTTCTTCTCCAGCCATTCTGCGACCTCATCCGTCAGTCCGCCGTAATGGCAGTCCGGAATCATGGTATCAATGATAATCGCACGAATCAGCCCGTCATCTAAGGTGTAGCAAATATAAGGTTTAATATCGTCTTCCACCGGTGCATTTTCAGGGAACATACGGAGGAAAAAATCCCGTTTGTCATGATTGCCGGGAACTACGAAGTAAGGACGTGGAAGCTTATCTAATCCGTCCCTGATGATCTCATATCCTTCCTGTGTTCCTCCGTCGGCCAGATCTCCAGTCACAACAAAAAATTCAGGTAATTCATATGGTTTTAATTTTGAAAAATACTCGATTGTTTGGTTTAATGCAGCGATCGTGTCCGCTTTCTGGAAAGACAGTTTCCCGTCCCCTCTCAAATGAAAATCAGAAATTTGTATAATTCTCATAATTCTTAAACCTCCTTAGGAATCGTTGATTCACATGAATTGGTGTGTTATAATAAATTAAAATTTTAATAAAACATTCCGGAATTTTATTTAAATTTAACTTTTCTTTACTTAAATTTTAATCCAGACCCGTTAAATTATCAAATTATTTAAATTATTTTCAATAAACTTTGGAATAATATACAGTTTCAATTAAAATATTTTGTAGATATTATATAAAGCTCAATTAAAATTTTAATAAGGAGGACCGCCATGGCCAATAAAAAGAGTGTGACGATGAAAGATATTGCAAAGGATACGGACATTTCCGTTTCTGCTGTTTCCATGATCTTAAACCGAAGATCTGATGTCTCCTTCTCCAAAGAAACGGTGGCAAAAGTACTGGAGTCCGCAAAACGTCTGGGATATGAGTTAAGCCATGAGAAAAAAGACACTGCTCTCAGATCCCCCTCTTCTGCACAGATCAAAAAAGTAATCGCTGTTTTTTGCCCCAATATCTTCAACTCTTATTATGCAACGATTGCCCAGTCCATCGAGCAGTCCGCTTATAAAAAAGGATATAAGACCCTAATCTTTACTACGTTTCGCGAAGTAAAGAAAGAACACGAACTGGTCATGGATGCCATCCATATGAACGTGGAAGGAATCATATTCACCATGATACCCAACGATCCGGGATTTGTCGAAAAGGTTGCAAAACAGTTTCCTATTGTCGTGATCGGTGACAAGACTTCTTCCATCAACATCGATATTATTGAAACAAACAACTATACTGCAGGGGTTCTGGTAGCTGAACACCTGCACAGTTTAGGGCATCGGCATATCGCTTTCCTGACAACGACGATCACTCCTGACGTATCCCTGGCCATGCGGTATCAGCGGCTGAAGGCCATTCAGAATACTTATGCAAAATTATGCGCGAATGAGCCTTATGACGTCATCGTAAGAGAACAAAAGGTTGATTCTCAATATGAACGAAATCATTTGTCACTGGAATACGATGTGGGATATCAGCTGTGTATGGACTGCCTGGAAGACCGGGGCCTGTCCGGTATCACTGCTTTTGTCGGGAATAACGATATGGTTGCCTATGGTATCATGGATGCGGTTTTAAAGAAAGGATATAAGATTCCAAGAGATTTCAGCGTGTGCAGCTTTGACAATGATTTTCCTTCCGGTCTGCTTCCGGTCTCACTGACCACAGTGGAACATTATATGGAGGAGAAAGGACGGAAGGCTTTTGACACGATTTATCAAAAAATCCAGTGGAATGAAACTCCGGAGCAAAAAAGCCAATACTTTATCCGAATCGAGTACAAGCCTTATCTCATTGTCAGAGATTCGACCAACCGCGCAAGGCAGCAGAAGAGATAAACATAATAGAACGAACTTTCCCATAGTATCAGAAAAAACCGGAGTGCACATGCGCTCCGGTTTTATATGTAAGATCAATAATCAAATATTAGTTGTTGATCAGTTTGTCTTCATCAGACCAGCTGTATAAGCTTCTGATCTCTTCCCCGACAACTTCTGCCGGATGTTCGGAAGCTAACTTTCTCATAGCCTTGAAGTGAACCTGGCTTCCTGCTTCGGACATATCTACTAAGAAGTCTTTTGCGAAAGTTCCGTCCTGGATATCGGAAAGGATCTTCTTCATCGCTTTCTTTGTATCTTCTGTGATGATCTTCGGTCCTGTGATGTAGTCACCGTATTCTGCAGTGTTGGAGATAGAGTATCTCATTCCTGAGAATCCTGACTGGTAGATCAAATCTACGATCAGTTTCATCTCATGGATACACTCAAAGTATGCGTTTCTCGGATCATATCCTGCTTCTACTAATGTCTCGAAGCCGGCCTGCATCAGTGCACAAACACCGCCGCAGAGCACTGCCTGTTCTCCGAAGAGGTCTGTTTCTGTCTCTGTTCTGAAAGTAGTCTCAAGAACACCTGCTCTTGCTCCGCCGATCGCCAGTGCATATGCCAAAGCCATATCTAATGCTTTTCCTGTAGCATCCTGCTCTACAGCTACTAAACAAGGAACACCTTTTCCTTCTTCGTATTCGCTTCTTACAGTATGTCCAGGTCCTTTAGGCGCGATCATTGTTACGTCTACGTCTTTAGGAGGCACGATACATCCAAAATGAATGTTGAAGCCATGAGCGAACATGAGCATATTTCCTGCTTCTAAGTTCGGCTCGATATCATTTTTGTACATTGTAGCCTGCTTTTCATCGTTGATCAGAATCATGATAATGTCTGCTTTTTTTGCAGCCTCAGCAGCTGTATATACTTCAAATCCCTGTTCTTCTGCTCTCTTCCAGGATTTGCTTCCTTCATATAATCCGATGATAACATTGCATCCGGACTCTTTTGCGTTAAGGGCATGTGCATGTCCCTGACTTCCGTAACCGATCACCGCGATGGTCTTTCCGTCTAAAAGTGATAAGTTACAGTCTTCTTGATAATAAATCTTTGCCATTTTACATTCCTCCATTTTCTAGGCTTTATAAGTAAGGGGTATTCCCATACCTTTTAATTAAATGTGTGCCTATTTGACAAGTCTCGGCACGGATTCCCCGCGAGAAAGCCCGGTGAGTCCGGTTCTCACAAGTTCCAGAATATCAAAGCCTTCCAGAAGATTTATGAAAGCTTCAATTTTATTTACATTTCCGGTAAGCTCGATCATCAGTGAATCTTTTGACACGTCCACAACTTTGGCTCTGAAAATGTCGGCGATCGTGATGATCTCCTGCTTTTCAGACTTTCCTGTGCGGATTTTGACTAAAATAAGTTCTCTGCAGACAGAGGTCGGGTTTTCCAGTTCCACAAGCGTTATGACATCTTCAAGCTTGATCAGCTGATTCTTGATCTGTGCCAGAATGGTATCATCCCCGCTGACCGCGATCGTCATTCGTGAATACTTCTCATCCTGCGTCTTACAGGCTGTAATACTGTCGATATTATAGCCTCTGCGGCTGAACAGTCCGGATATACGGCTTAGTACCCCCGGGTTGTTTTCCGCCACGATAGATAGTACGATCTGTTTCATAGACGACTTCATCCTCCTAACAATTCTATCAATTCTAATATTCAGTGTCAAGAAATCACTGAAAAACTATTCTTCTGCGTTTCCCTGACTTGTATTTTCTGGTTTCGCAGCCGTTGTGGCATGGGTAGTAGCCTGGGTCTGCTGTTCTGTTGTAGCTTGTGTAGCCGCTGTCGTAGCCGGTCTTTTGGTCGATGTGGAAGCCGGCCTGCTTGTGCCGCTCGTAGACGAAGTGGAGTAGCCGCTTCCCGCAGATCCTCCTGAGTTATTATATCCCGTATTTCCGGACGAGGTACTTCCGGATGAAGTATTCGATACCCCCGAATATCCGAAGGTCTCCACACCGCTCAATCCGTCGTACTCCTTGGCAAAGGCCTCGTCAGATCCGTCTCCCGCCTTTCCGTCTCCGAAGATAAAGTAGTTCATGGCAGCTTTGTTTGCATTGAAATTTATGAAGAAGACAAACATGTTATGCTGTGCCCTTCCCATCTTATAGGAACCTTCGATCGGTATTCTCATCTGGTCGATATCTGTCGTGCCCATCTTGATCACAGATGCCGCCAGACCTTTGATGTAGTCAGCATCCATGTCGGTGGAAACATCGCTTAATACCTTCAAAGCAATATCCAGAATCTTTGTGAGACTCTGGCCTTTGACTTTATCAAAGGTAGCCTGCATAACTGCCCTCTGGCGGCCGGTACGGCCGAAATCCCCATCTCCGTATTTCTTAGATACCACATAGCGTATCCTGGAATAGCCGAGAGCCTGGTTTCCGTTCAGGGTATGTTTTCCTGCTTTTACATTGCGGTATTTTTTCTTGGAAATATAATTGGTCGTATTCAGGTACTGTGCCTCTTTTTCTTCGAGGTCGATCTCGATACCGCCCACTTCATTGATTACTTTTTCAAAAGTGTCGAAATCTACGACACAGTATTTATCGATCTTGATTCCAAAGTTCTTCGCAATGGTCTGATAAAGCAGCTCCACTCCTCCATATGCATATGCAGAATTCAGCTTATCCCTTCCGTGTCCAGGGATCTCTACATAGATATCTCTCATAATGGAAGTAAGCTTCAGTTCTTTTGTCTTAAAATTAATCGTTGCGATCATCGAAGAATCGGACCGCCCGGCCGCTTCTTCGTCGGATCTCCGGTCAGAACCGACCAGCAGGATATTCACAACATCCTCATCAAACTTCACATCACCTACATCTACACTTCCTAAATCACCGGTCTTATTGATGGCAGCTTCAAGCCTGGCATCATAATATCCAAGAACTCCTCCCGCCGCAACGGATATTACTAAAAATATGCCCAAAATGATTTTATATGTCTTCAGCGTCATGCTACTCCTCCTGAATTGCTATTTATTAGTCTACAATTATAGCACATTATATCAGAAAACAACAGACAGTTTCTTAATTAAACCTGAAGATTTTACAATGTTTGTGCCGTTTCGACTTTATGTAAGCGTGAAAAACTATCTCTTATAGCTTCCGGGGGAACTCTCTGAAGCATCCTCTGAATCCGGTTTTGCAGGATAGCCGTAAGTCTCTATATTCTGATATCCGCCGAATTTGGATGCGAAATCCTCTTCTTTTCCTTTGCTGAAGATAAAATGCTCCATCGCCGCCTTATTTGCATCAAAATTAATGAAGAAGACAAACATGCCGCTCTGTGCCCGGCCCTGCATGTAAGTGCCCTCGATCGGAATCCTCATCTGCTGGACCTTCGGAACTCCGAACTGAACCACAGAAGTCACAAGGCCTTTGATATAACTTGCATTCATATCGGTGGACACGTCGTCCAGTGCATTAAACCCGATATCCAGAATCTTCATCGGATTCTGCCTGATGATCTTTTTATAAGTGGCTTCCAGGACCGCTCTCTGACGGCCGGTACGGCCGAATTCGCCGTCTCCGTACCTGCTGTTTGACACATAACGGATTCTGGAATAACCGAGAGCCTGGTTCCCGTTCAGGATATGCTTTCCTGCTTTTACATTGCGGTATTTCTTCTTGGAAATGTAATTGGTCGTATTCAGATAGTCTGCCTCTTTCTCTTCCAGATCAATCTCGATGCCTCCCACCTCATTGATCACTTTCTCAAAGGTTGAAAAGTCTACGACACAGTATTTGTCGATCTTTATATCAAAATTTTGGGCAATGGTTTTGTAGAGCAGATCCACTCCGCCGAAAGAATATGCTGAATTCAGCTTGTTTCTTCCGTGTCCCGGAATATCCACATACATATCCCTCATCAGGGAAGTAAGCTTTAATTCTTTTGTCTTCATATTGATGGTGGCAATCATAGATGAATCTGATCTTCCCGCCTCAGTCTCATCGGATCTGCGGTCAGAGCCGACCAGCAGGATATTAACTACATCATTATCAAATTTAACGTCGTCTCCCACATCTACTTTGCTTAAGTTTCCCTTCGGCGTCACCGAAGCCTCTAATTTCGCATCATAGTATCCAAGAACTCCTCCTATGGAAAGAGCAATTACAAGGAAGACAGCCATAACAATTTTAAATTTCTTTCCCATTTCCTTATCCTCCAAACGTATGTCTGTAATTTTATCTATTGTAACAGAAAACTAAACCAGAAATGTTAAGAAAATCTAAAGCTTTTCATACGAATCCCAGTAAGAACGGTTCATCGTGAGTTTCAGAATAAGGCTTTTGGGAAATTTTTTATAGTTTCTGCCCAGTTTATAGCCTATGAATTTACACGCCGTATCCGCCATAAATTTAGGAATCTTAAAGAATCTTCCGGTAAACAGCAGATGTTTCAGCGTGTGAAGGACCATCTTCATCCCCTCCGATTCAGAGGAGACTTCAAGAAACAGCCCTCCGTAGGATACCTGTGAGACTGCCAGATCAAAATTCCTGTGAAGCTGCTCAAAACAGCGGTAGTTATGCCAGTGCCATACAGCGGCATCTGCCTGGTATGCAATGGCTTTATCTGCCCCGATCAGCCTGGAAGCCATAATCATGTCCTCATTAAAGATTGTTTTGTGAATGAATCCGCCCATGGCTTCATAATCTTTTTTTCTGTATGCACTACACACATTGGAGCAGAAAAATGTCTTGATCCCAAGCTTTGGCAGATCGGCTTTTGTCTTTATGGAACTCTCCGGAGGATAGTTAAAAATCCTCGTATAATACTCCAGATAATTGTCCTCCGGGTCCGCCATCTGACGTCCATAAGCGGCTCCCACACGTGGGTCCTCAAAAGCCTTCAGCAGATTTTCCACCATATATTTGTCTCCGGGCACCGCGTCATCGGTCATAAACGCAATGATCTCCGCATCTGAAAGGGAAGCTCCGTAATCCCTCGTGGCTCCGTGATCAAACTCTTCTTTTTTTATATGCTTCACTACTACATTCGGGTACTGCTCTGTAAGATGATCCGGAAAGTATTTCTCCTCCGTATTGATCAGAAAAATCGTACCGAATGGAACCGTCTGTCTGGACAGGCGCCGGAGAGATTCAAAAAGCTTCTCCCCTGGTTTATAAGTTGGAATCACAAGATCAATTGTCATCTCTTCTCTCCTTTTTCTCAGCGCCGGATTTTAGAACCCTTTGTATCCCGTTTCGCAAGCTTCAGTTTATTGAAATCCAGACGTTTTCCTTTGTAGTCCATGGATGTAATGCCGTCAGCCTCCATGAGATAAGTATGAAGCAGTATGTCATCCTTATTCAGTTTAATGCCTCTTACACCTACTGCTCCTTTTTTCTTTTCCGGAACTTCTTCCAGTGAAAACCGCAGGAAAACACCCTCCTTAGTTTCTAATATTACCATATCCGGTTTTATCAGGCCACCTTCTGTTTTCAGTGGCTTTACCGAGAGGAGTGCGTCTCCGTCCGACAGTTTTGTTGCTGATACTGTTCTCTTTGTCACCTGAAATTCTGTTCCCGAAACAATCTTTAACATTCCCTGTTCCGTGGCAAAGAAAAGGCTGTCATGTGTCATTGCCTCTGCTGCCAGGACTGCGATGATTGCCTCGTCAGAGCTGTCATAGTTGCCCAGATTATCGATCGGTGTACCCTTATCTTTATATTTTCCCGCCGGTATATCCAGCACTTTGATCTGATGCATAACGCCGGTGTCCGTAAAAATACAGATCTTATCTGTGTTCATACAAGGGACAATATATTTATAATCCCTGGATGCATTCTCCTGGTTTCTCTGGTAAGTAGCCTTGTCGAAGGTCTTTGCATAGCCAAACCGGTCCATGACAAAATAAACCTGCTCCTCCTTCAGCGGTTCTTCTTCAAAAACTGCCTCGGCTCCGTCCTCTACCACCGTTCTTCTCTCTCGCTGATATTCTTTTTTAATCTTCATAAGATCCTGTTTCATAACACGCTGCATGGATGCCGGATTGTGAAGGATATCTTCATATTCAGCTATTTTGGCAACGATCTCTTCATATTCTTCTCTGAGAGCCAGGATTTCTAATCCGATCAGCTTTCCGAGGCGCAGGTCCAGGATCGCTTCTGCCTGTTTCTCTGTGAAAGACAGCTTGCAGGCTTCGATCATGGATTCAGATGATTTGAATCTGATATTCCCCACTTCGCCTTTGGTAAGACACGCTTTCGCCTCTTTTAAATTTTTGCTCCCCCTCAGTATCTCAATGATCAGATCGATCATATCGCAGGCCTTGATCAGACCTTCTTTGACTTCCCGCTGGTCATAGAGCTTAGACAGCAGGGTTTGATACTTTCTCTTTACAAGTCCGTAATGAAATTCTGTGTGGTGCGCTATGATATCCCGAAGGCTCAGCGTCTCCGGACGGCCGTCAACGATGGCCAGCATATTTACGCCGAAGGTATCCTCAAGCTTTGTTTTCTTATACAAAAGATTCTTCAGGCGTTCGATGTCTGTCCCTTTCTTCAGTTCCAGGACAATACGGATTCCCTCCTTGGAGGATTCGTTGGAAATATCAGCGATATCCGTCGTTTTCTTAGATTCCACGAGGTTTACCACATCAGAAAGAAATTTCCCGATATTAGCACCGATCATCGTATATGGAATCTCTGTGATGACCAGCTTATCCTTTTCCCCGCGCTTCTTTCCAGGCTCAAAGACCACCTTTCCCCGGAGTTTCAGTTTTCCGCTGCCTTCGGTATAAATTGTTTTTATATCCTTTTTGTTGACCACCAGGCCTCCCGTAGGAAAATCCGGTCCCTGGATATAGGTAAGCAGATCTTCATTGGCAACTGATTCGTCTTCCAAATACGCGATCATGGCATCGACCACTTCCCCCAGATTATGAGGCGGAATGCTGGTAGTCATACCGACGGCAATTCCCTCGGCACCGTTGATCAGAAGGTTCGGTACTCTGACCGGAAGCACTTCCGGTTCTTTCTCCGTCTCATCGAAATTGGATATAAAATCCACTACATTTTTATCCAGATCCGCAAGATAGACCTCCTGAGTAAATTTTTTAAGCCTTGCCTCCGTGTAACGCATGGCCGCGGCTCCGTCACCTTCGATGGAACCAAAATTTCCATGTCCGTCCACTAAAGGCATACCCTTTTTAAATTCCTGTTCCATGACCACCAGAGACTCATAGATAGAGCTATCACCGTGAGGGTGATATTTACCCATCGTGTCTCCAACGATTCTCGCAGATTTTCTGTGCGGCCTGTCATGCCTCAGATTAAGCTCGTCCATGGCATACAGGACGCGCCGCTGTACGGGCTTTAAACCGTCCCGAATGTCGGGAAGGGCACGCGCACAAATAACGCTCATGGCATAGTCGATATACGACTTCTGCATAACCTCAGAAAATTCTGCCCTAATGATATGTTCTGCCATCTCTCTCCCTTTCTATATATCCAACATCGCATCCTCTGCGTTATCATAAATAAACTGCCTTCTCGGCGGAACCTCACTGCCCATCAGCATAGAGGTTACATCGGATGCCATTCTGGCATCTTCGATCTCTATCTGCTTTAATGTCCTCGTCTCCGGGTCCAGCGTCGTCTCCCAAAGCTGGCTGGCGTCCATCTCTCCAAGTCCTTTGTACCGCTGGAGAGTAAACGGACCCTTATGGGCAGCCTTATATTTCTCCAGCGCAGTATCATCGAACAAATAAGTTTCTTTCCCCTTCTTAGGAATTGCCTTATATAGAGGAGGCGTTGCCAGATAGACGTGTCCATGGGTAATCAGCTCCGGCATAAACCGGTAGAAAAATGTCAGCAGCAAGGTGGCAATATGTGCCCCGTCCACATCGGCATCGGTCATAATCACAATTTTTTGATACCTCAGTTTCTCAATGTCAAAATCATTTCCGTAGCCTTCTGAAAATCCGCATCCAAAAGTATTAATCATCGTTTTAATCTCTGCATTCGCCAGGACCTTGTCCATGGTAGCCTTCTCGACATTCAGGATCTTTCCCCTGATTGGCAGTATCGCCTGAGTCCGGCGGTTTCTGGCAGTTTTAGCAGATCCTCCTGCCGAATCTCCCTCGACGATAAAAATTTCACACTCTTCCGGCTTCCGGCTTTCGCAGTTGGACAGCTTTCCGTTACTGTCAATGGAGAGTTTCTGTCTCACAAGAAGGTTTGTCTTCGCTTTTTCTTCAGCCTTTCGGATCTTTGCGGATTTCTCCGCACAGGCAAGGACTTTTTTTAAGGTATCCAGGTTTTTATCAAAAAATAATACCGTCTCATCCCCGGTAATTTCACCGACCACTTTATTAGCATCAGGGTTGTCCAATTTTGTCTTCGTCTGCCCTTCAAACCTTGGTTCCGGATGTTTTACGGAAATGATGGCGGTCATGCCGTTTCTCACATCTGCCCCTGTAAAGTTTGTGTCTTTTTCCTTTAATATACCCAGTTCCCTGGCATACTGGTTCATCACTGCTGTAAATTTGGACTTAAATCCTGTGATATGGGTACCGCCCTCCGTGGTATAAATGTTATTGCAGAAGCCTAAAATATTCTCTCCGAAATCTTCCGTATACTGGAAGGCGATCTCCGCTTCGATTCCGTTGATCTCCCTCTTATAATAGACTGGATCATGCAGTACATGTTTGCCGTCATTCAGTTTCTTTACATAGGCACAGATTCCCTCAGGCTCGTGATATAAGACTTCCGTCTCTTCTCCTGAACGTTCATTTATATAATGGATCTTTAATTCCGGATTCAGATAAGTCGTCTCATGGAGACGGTTGCGGATCATAGCGGCTTTAAAATAGGTTTTGTCAAAAATATCCGGATCAGGAAGAAACCGGACCTTTGTTCCGGTCTCCGACTTTCTGCAGCTTCCGATCACCCTCAGCGGTTCTGTAACCTTCCCTCTTTCAAAACATTCTTCATAAATGTTTCCGTCCTGTTTAACCGTCACTTTAAGCCATGTAGAGAGGGCGTTGACCACAGATGCCCCCACACCGTGCAGTCCTCCCGAAATTTTATATCCCCCGTCTCCGAATTTCCCTCCGGCATGCAGCATGGTAAACACCATCTCAACCGCTGAAAGACCAGTCTGTTCATTGATTCCGACAGGAATGCCCCTGCCATTGTCTTCGATCACTGCTGTCCCGTCGTCTTTTAATGTTACCGTAATTTCATTGCAGTGTCCCGCAAGAAATTCATCCACCGAGTTATCTACGATCTCATAGATCAAATGGTTAAGCCCCTTTGTCGAAACACTTCCTATATACATTCCGGGCCGCTTCCTGACTGCCTCCAGCCCTTCCAGTACGGAAATACTGTTTGCGTCATAGTTTTGACTGCTCATTTTCTATATTCTCCTCCCAATATGATCAGGACTATCCTGCAGCCCTGTCATAGAAACGTCTTCTTTTATACAATCTAAAATATTATATACATTTTGAACAAGAACTTCAAGTAGATATCCCTGAGTACATATAGTCTGCAGTTTTCTGCCCTTTTTCATGCAAAAGCACAGTTCGATTCTATTCGGCATTTATTGACACATTTCCTTCTAACCTTTATAATGAGACGAGTATTCATTATAAACAAACAGGATTGGGGAAATGAATTATGAAGAAAAATACGAAATTGATGACCTTGGTTATAGCAGCCTTATTGGCGGCAACTCTGCTGACCGGATGCGGCACAAAAAAAGCTCCGGATGCAGATAAATCCATGGATGCTTTTTATCAGCTGATCGTATGCCATAAAGCAGATGCCATGACAGATCTGGGCATTGACTCTGCAGAAGTCAGTGATACCCTGAACGTATACAAAGAGTCTACGATTTCATCACTGAAAGACAGTTTCAAATCTGCGGGCATCACACTGACAACAAAAGACGCTGAAAATATTTATGATGCACTCTCCCAGGCTTTGTCCAGTCTTGATTATGAAGTATCCGTAAAAAAACAGGAAAAGAAAGAGGCTGTTGTCACTGTAAAATCACAGTATATTGATTACTTATCTGTATTCAAGAACGCCAAGAAAAAAACAGTAGACGCGTTAAAGCCTCAGCACATCGAGACGAAAGAAGATGCTCAGAAACTTTTGATCAAAAACGTGGCAAAAGGTTTTAAAAGTATGAAACCCTCTTCCGAAATGAAGACAAAGACGTTTACACTGACTAAACAGAATATCAAAAGCGGTGAAGACACAGTTACCCTGTACTTCCCGAAAGATTCCAAACAGCTTGGATCTGATCTGATCAATCTCGTCACAGGGAGATAAGGGATTTTCAAAAGTTTATCTGCCGCCGCCACAAAAATTTCACCCCGGATATCAGAAAACTCTGACATCCGGGGTATTTTTTTGTCGGACATTTCTACGCTTATTCTTTATTTTTTTTAATACAAAACCTGCCAGCATACAAAAGCAGATGCCGGTCAGAGCACCCGAACTGTCGATCATGACATCTTTTATCTGACAACTTCTTCCCGGCACAAAATACTGGTGCAGTTCATCTGTCACGGCATAGAAAGAACAAAACGCCAATGCCGCACCCAGAAGATGAGCCTTTTTCTTTACATCAATCCCCAAGGCCCGGCACACAAGCACTCCGAGCAGTGCATATTCCAGGAAGTGGGCTGTCTTCCTCACATAGTGGTCCATGACAGACAGCATATCATAAAGGCTGTTTCCGAATCCTCCCGCTTCTGCCGGGGATATCCCGACCAGCTTCGAAATCCACTGGGTAACTCCCATACTCATCTGCTCTGACGCATCTGCCGTCTTCGCAGAAAATAAAAAGATCACCGCCATCATCAAAATGACCATTGTCCAGGATATCACGCGTTTTCTTTTTAGCTTCATATATCTGTCCCTGTTTAAATTTGTTTTCTGACAATACTATATTCATCATTTAATTGAAAATACGGACAGCTATAATTTGAATATGTCATAAACCGCATCAGTTCATCTTCGTCCAGGTTTACATCACATACATAGGAACCGCACATTTCGTCATACACATAATTTATACAAGACTCACAGTTGCTTTTCTGTTTTCCCGCCATAAAATTCCTCCTATCCTAATCTAAATCCGTATTCGTAGTTTCTGTCTTTATTATACTGTATAATCCGGACTTTTTGCAAACATACTAAGAAAACTAAAAAGAAAGGAGTGATCGCAATGCACGAATCCAACTGCCACAGGCATAAACAGCAGGAACCAAAAGACGCAAAAAAAGAACGTCCGCACATCGTGGAACCTCTGCCCGAGTCTGAACGTCCGAGAAAAGACGGTCCCGGAGGAGATTAAACAACCCATGCATAATATTTCTAAGACTGGGAAGATTATTAATAGAAAAGGAGGTTGCTATGGGAAGTAAAACATTAGATTATATAGCACTGACAATTACAATTATAGGTGCGGTCAACTGGGGCCTGATTGGCTTCTTCCGGTTTGATTTAGTAGCTTTTCTCTTCGGCAGCATGACGATGCTCTCAAGGATCGTCTATGATCTGGTCGGCATCTGCGGACTTTATCTTTTAACCTTTTACGGCCGCTGTGGAAGAGATCTCTAATACCAATGATCCTCATATTCGTTTGATAAAAGACTGCTGCAAAACCCGGGATTCTGTTATTTTTGACAGAATCATTGATGTACGTTTTGCAGCAGTCTCTTTAATTGGAATTCACCTGTATAGCCGGCCGAAAGTCAAACAGACGGTAAGGACTGATTCTCATGACTCCCGCCAGCTTTTCGATTTCCTCCAGTGTGGGACTTACCAGTCCTCTTTCAATATCATAGATATGCATATGGCTGATGCCCGTATATTTTTCAAGGTTCCTCAAACTGTAACCCTGTTCTTCCCTGATTTCCCATAAAAAAATTCTCATATTTAAAATACCTCGTTTGGTTTGTATATTGATCTGCTTTCGTATTTCTATTAGAAAATTTTTCTGCCTTTTCGGTATTATTTTTTTAAAAACGTTACTTTTGTAATATTATTTTTGTTCTCCAGCTGCATACCCGGGATGCTCCGCACATAAGAGCTGAACCGATTGTATCCAAAATCCTGTACTTTAAAGTTCTCATATTCTGCATATATTTTGTTTGCAAGATCAGACAGATCAAGTCCCTTTTTTCCTGTGTTTTTCACCAATGCCGTTACATAGTGGTCCAGCTGTTCTTTCATGTCAATATCTTCTCTCAGAGAAACAGTGACAATATTGCCATCCTTAATCAGTCTGAAATGATCGAATTCTTCCAGAAATTTAGAGAGCAGACTGTATCCGTAGCTCCTCACGTCAAAGTCCGGATATCTCTTTAACAGCCTTGTCCCGATCTCTCCCAGCGTCGTCTCTTTATCGCTGTTCTGATTGTCTGTGATGATAGAATGGATCGCTGCCTCGATATCCCTGCGGCCAATCGGCTTGCTTTCCTTTTCCTCTTTGTCCTCGATCAGGAGTTCCAGGTTTGTAAAAACATCACATGCTTTACGGAAAGCCGGGGGAGTCTTCCCCTCACCCATACCGATCACAGTAAGCCCTGTCTCTCTGATCCTGCTGGCAAGCCTCGTAAAATCACTGTCACTGGAGACGATACAAAAGCCGTCCACCCGGTTGGTGTAAAGGATATCCATGGCATCGATGATCATTGCAGAATCTGTCGCATTTTTCCCCTGTGTATAAGAAAACTGCTGGATGGGTGTGATGGAATTGGCCAGCAGCTCCTCTTTCCAGCTGGCATGAAGCGTACTTGTCCAGTCACCGTAGATTCTCTTGTATGTAATATTGCCGTACTGTGACAGCTCGTCCAAAATCGGCTTGATATATTTTGCTGATATGTTATCAGCGTCAATTAAAAGTGCAAATCTTTTTTCCTTATTTTCCATACTTATATTTGTTTCTCCCTTTTTAGTAGTACCGTTTTATATACTGCAGTGCCATATAATCCATGATCCGGATCGTGAGCAGTTTCCCCCGTTTCATGATCGTTTCCACATTCTGCCGGCTTTTCTTTGCAGTCACCGCAATGCTGCTGGAAACATTTTTAAGAATGACGGCTTCTTCTCCTTCCTTTTTTTCGCCTGTAATGAAGATCGGTTCCTGGACATAAACGTTTTTCTTCCAGGAGATCGTCTGTTCCGGCACTTTTGCGATCTTATCCACCATCTGTTTCGCAGGTCCGAAATTTTCCTTCAGTGTCAGCAGCCTGAGGCCATGATTTTCAAATCGTATCCATGTCCTGTTCTCAACAAACGGGTACAGGATCTCTGCGATCAGCTGGAGACGGTTCTGGATCGAATTCTGTGCACTCAGCATGTCCTTGGAAACATTCAGAAGATAGTTTGCCATACCGTCTTCTCTTGAAGAATGGATCCGCAGCCTCTGTGTCTTCTTCTTTGACACAGTCTTTAAAGCCTCTTCCGCCCGGTCATAGGCCGTTCCCTGCTGCTGGGCAGAGGTCCCATCCTCCATACGCACTGTCCACTCGCCGATCCCGATCCCTCCGGTGACGGCGACCGGATAACACATGATCTCGAAAAGCCGGAAATAGGAGGCTGCGGACAGTGAAGATGTAAACAGACCCTGAAGTTCATCATGCCTTCCGAAGATTACCGGAAATATCATGCTGTCCACAAAAAGGCTGTTCAGCTGCTCTGCCACTTTGGTCAGATAAATCTGAAGATTCTGCTCCTCTTCGGGCTCATACCTCATTCTCTTTTTTATATGTATCATCAACGCTGAATATTCATCCAATTTATAACTCCCATCATTTTACATGCAAACAAATTTGTTTGCATTTATTATAACATAATAAATCTGTTTAAACTAGAAAATTTTCTTGCATTTCCAATGAAATCCTTACCAAAAATCAGACAGCAATCAATATATCTCGTTTTTTTCAGAAATACTAATACAAATATGAAAAGGAGAACTGCTTATGAAACTATTTACCGCCGTATATCATGAACCGGGAATCTTTGATTATCCCCTCGGCCGGAAATTAAAAAAAGATTTTGCGGATCTGCCCTGGCATGAGATCAAAAGCCATAACCGGATCGAAGAGATGACCCAAAGGCCCAACAGCGATTTTCCAAAAATGAAACGTTTTCTGATTATCGGCACAAGAAAGACTCACCGATATACAGAAAACCATAAGATATCCGATTATCTGGTTCCGTTCACTTCGTCCGGATGTACTGCCATGTGCCTTTATTGTTATTTGGTATGCAATTACAATAAATGCGCCTATTTAAGGCTTTTCGTAAATCGGGAAGACATGATGGAACGGCTGATAAAGAATTCAAAAAAAGGAGCTGTACCCCAGACTTTTGAGATAGGCTCCAACAGTGATCTTGTTTTAGAAAATATGATAACAAACAATCTGGAATGGGTCATCCCTGCTTTCGCCCGTGAGGGGAGAGGACAGATTACATTTCCCACCAAATTTGCGTCTGTAAAACCTTTGCTCGGCCTTGACCATCAGGGAAAGAGCATTTTTCGAATGAGCGTCAATCCTCAGGAAATCATAGACCATATCGAACTTGGGACCTCCCCGCTTCATCAGAGAATCCAGGCAGTCAACGACATGTGTGAGGCCGGTTATCCCGTAGGAATACTGATCGCTCCCATCATCCTGAATGATGGCTGGAAAGAAAAATACATGAATTTGATCGATCAGCTGGCCGACGGTCTTACCGAAAAGGCCAAGAAGTCAATGACAATAGAGATGATTTTTATGACTTACAGCTTTGTGCAGAATGCTATTAACAAAGAGGCATTTCCGGAGGCTCCTGACCTCTACGACAATCAGTCTATGTCCGGAGGCGGAAGAGGAAAATACCGCTACCGGAAGGAACTGCGGCTGGAGGCAGAGCCGGTGCTGACAGACTATGTGAGGCTGCGCCTTCCGGAAGCAAGACTGGTCTATGTCTGCTGAGACATCTCCCCTGTCTTTAATTTTACACAGTTTCTTCCGCAGCATTTTGCTTCATAGAGGGCACTGTCTGCCAGAGTAATAAATTCTTTGAATGGAGTCTCAGCGGACGGGCATTATTTATAGACCCCTATACTGACTGTGACAGGACTGCTGTCCGGCCCGTCGCTGATGTATCCGCCGGACTCTGCGGACCGGCGCATATGTTCTGCTATTTCTTCTGCCGCCTCAGCGTCCTGCCCAAATAAGAATATAAGAAATTCTTCACCGCCATAACGGATCAGGCTTCCTGACCTGTTCTGCACTTCCTTCTTCAGGAAGCCTGCGAAAGTTCTCAGGCACTGGTCCTCGGATATATGCCCAAACCGATCATTATATTGTTTTCTAAAAAAATTTTTATCTAATTTTTGATTATCCGCATAAACATTATACTTTACAGTACTTTGAAGTATAAAAAAGCACTCATTTTACCACGATTGAACGAGCCTTGATATGACAGAAAAAAGAGAGGGATACTGCACAAAAAACGTGTGTCTCCCTTTTAATTTTATTGTTTTCTAACTTATTTCCAGTCCATAGCCACACATGCATATACCGCCGTTTCGATTGGTAAAACTTGTTCGTTAAAACATACTTTCGGATTATGATGTGCATAGATATTATCTAAATCAACCTTAGCTCCTATCATAAAATAAGAAGATGGTACTTTATTTGCAAACACTGCAAAATCATCAAAACCAGTTGTGTGTAACCCGGATACCATGTTAAATTCACCATTCATGGACCTTATTGCCTTAGCAATTTCAGTATTTCTTTTTTCATCACAGCAGAGTACGGGTATATCTGCTAGGACATCTACTTTACTTTCTGCATGAAAAGCATGGGAAATATTATCAACAATTTCTTTAATTCTCGTAATTAAATACTGTTTTATTTTATTATCGAATGTGCGAAGTGTTCCCTGTAAAATAGCTGTTTCTGGAATAACATTATTTACCGTTCCAGAGTTAAATTGACCAATTGTTAATGTTACTTCTTGGCTTGGAGAACACTCACGTGCGATTAGCTCCTGCAATGCTTGGTAAATATGAACCCCAACGTTGATAGGGTCTATTCCGTTCTGGGGCATAGCACCATGCGTACCCTTTCCTATTATCGTTATTTTAAATCCAAAGACAGATGTCCCTGTCATAGTTCCATAAGCAATTGTTCCTGCAGGAATAACGGACGCTACATGAGTTGCAAAAGCTGAGTCTACTTTAGGATTTTCCATTACACCCTCAGCAATCACTGCGTTAGCACCCTAATTCCTTTTCGTGTTTTTTTAATATTTTGGCGGCTCCTAACAAAGCGGTCGTATGCATATCATGTCCGCAAGCGTGCATATTACCATTTTGCGAAACAAAAGACAATTTACTTTCTTCATTCATAAGAAGCCCGTCCATATCTGCTCTAAGAAGTAAGCATTTATCCCCAGAGCCCATATAGCCAATAATACAATTTCCATTGACTTTTGTTTCAAATGGAATATCCCATTCTGCTAATTTTTTCTTCACAAAAGAAACTGTTTTAGAAAGTTCAAGTCCCAATTCAGGTGTTTTGTGAAGTTCTCTACGCCATTCTATAAGTTCATTATACATTTCTTTGCTTTCAGCATAAATTGAAGAATACATATTCTCACTCTCTTTCTTAAAATTCTTACGATAATTATTTTACTCTTTTTTCATAAATTTATCTTGAAGTATAATTTTATGCCTGTTATGGTATATACATTATAACTGAAAGGGAATTAAAACATGGGAATACATCATTTAGTAGAAAATTCTTTATGGCGATGCCCCCTTTTTTTAGTAAAGATTACATAGTTTTTTAGTTCTGTGGATGCCATACGCGGACTAAAAAACTTTTTTTATTGTAACGTTTTCATGTTACTTTTTCTATTATTTTAAAGAATAAAAGCGAAAGGAGATAGAAAGCAATGTTAATGAAGTGGAAAATTTCGATATTTTTATGAAAGCTATCATAATCTTGAATTATTATTGACCTAAGTACTTTTTAATGGCAGTAATCAAGTCGACTGTTCATTTCTTCAAATAAGATGATATCCTGAAAAAATGAAGCAGAATCGCATTTCATGCAATTCTGCTCCATTTTTAAGTCATTTTAACCGTGTTGTTTTTTATCTCTTTTAACGCCAAAGAAAGCAATCGATGCACCAAGCATCAGTGCGATCATTAGTCCGATATGATTGTTATCCCCTGTTTTAGGGGCGTGAGAATTGGAGAATTCTTGATTAGAATTTCCGTCGTTTTCGTTATCTGTCGGAGATGTCTCAGGCTTATAATTAGGATCAGCTTTTCCGCACACGGTACATTTTCCGTTTTCATATTTGTGCCCCAGAGCTTTTCGGCTTGTTTTTTCTTTGGAAATTTCCTGGGTTAAAGCTTTGTCAGAAAAGTATTTATCACAAAAACTGCAGTACCAGTATTCAATGTTTCCGTCGGTGTCACAGGTAGGCTCCTTAGCTTCAACGTGTACTGCGTTGTGTACTTTTTCTGTAATACCAGTGCCTTCGATTGTTCCATTTCCTGTGGTGGTATCTGGAATTGTCAGTTCACCGTTGTTTGAAATGAAGCCATTGTTTTTAAGGCTTGTATCGGGGGAAACAGTTAATGCAGCATCAGAGTAGATATTTACTTTTCCCTGTTCGGTAATGATGAGGGCACCTTCCCCTTTTACCGTAATTTTTCCTTGGATGTCTAAGGCGCCTGCAATTTCTAAAGTTGCGTCTTTTGCTATTTCAAAAGTAATATTTTTATCAGAACCAATTTCTATGTCGTTTATCTTTAAATTCTTCTCAATAAGTACTGTATCCTGATCGTTTACTTGTATATTTCCATTTGTTTTTTGAGCGAAAAACTGTTCAAATGCTACGTCAGACTGAGGCATGAATGTAATGCTTCCGTCTTCGTTGTACATATATTTATAGTCGCTGTAATCGGCGGGACGAACATTTGCAGGAGTATCACTCCAGATCCAATAGTTTACCGCAGGCTGTCCAGCTGGAAGTAAAATTGGTGTGGCAGCAACATCAATGACCACTAGATTGTTTGTACCTAACTGAAAAGTATTATTTTTAAAGTCTATAGGTTGTCCAATACTTCCCTTTGCCTGGATATAGTGTTCAAATTTATCGTTTTTGATCGTATTCCCTGTGAAATTTGCCTGTGTCTGTAAATAAATAGATCCGGCATTATCAAGCATATTGTTTTTTACGACAATCTGATTGTTGGAAGCGGCTGAAGTAGTAATTGTTGTGGCTTCCCCGGCAGAGCCTCCGGTAGGTCCATTTGCCACGCTGTAAACGCTATTTATGAATTCGCAGTTTTCAATTAGAAAATTACCACTTACATTTGCAAGCATTGTGCGGAATGCCCCGTTGAATTCGTTATTTGTAAAAGTAATACTTCCGGCGTCGTTTTGTTCGTTAACGTATAGACCGTAAGACCATTCAGGTGCGTCTGTTGTCGTTCCATTATTATTTGGGGTATTGATGAAGCGGCAATGATTGATTTTAATAGTTGCACTGTTGCCACTTACTGTCACAGCGCTTCCGCTGGATCTTTTTGTTACGGAATAATGGATCGTAACATTTTCGAGATTAATCGAAGTACTGTCTCCATTTCCAATTGTTAAAAGCTTGCCATTTGTATTTGTTTCATTCGGTTTTAAAGTAAGATTCGTAAGTGTTCCTGCCTTTACGGTTGACGCACCTGAAATCGTGTACTTGCTGGCACCATCAACAGTGATATTTTTGTTAAAGATTACATCTTCTGTCACATCAGAAAGTAGTGTAACAGTACTGTTCTCCGGTGCGGCATCAACAGCTTCTTTCAATGTTGCATATGTTTTCCCATTCACTTTGGCCACGACATTTTCCGCTGGCTCAGCGGCAAAAGACATCTTCGGGAAACAACATGCCGCAAACAATAGGCTTAGTCCCATTGCAAAGATTTTCTTTTTCATAATTGCAATCCTCCATAAAACTAAATATCATTGTTTACATAGTATCATAAAAAAAATAGACAGGGCTACATTTACTTAAGAAGTAGTTTATTGAATCTATATCAATCATCATACATGCAATGTTTCCGTGCTTCTCTTGTACGCTTTGAAACTGTTCTCTCAGGGAAGTTTCAAGATAACTGCGGTTAAAAAGTCCAGTCAGACGGTCACGGATTACCTGTTGATTCAACTTCTGATTGATCTCGGCGATTTTCTGATACTGTTCTCCGATAATAATACGGTCATATTCTGACAAGACACGATTCCGATAGAGAATGATTGAAATTCCAATACAAAGAACCGTAATAAAAAAGCTGTTCGTCATATTATTAAAGCTCTGATCCGCCCCATAAGGATCAGGAAAGTACGGGAGAAGATCATTCAGTAATGTTCCATGATCTTTCGCCTGAAAACTGCCTTCACTGCCAGACTGAGCACTGTTAAAATGATCAGCAGGATATACATACAGAAATATGCGGTCCTTCTTGGTTTCATAAAAACGCCTCCCGGAAGAGTCGATATTGAATAGAGCATTAAGATCTGACATCCCAGAATAAGCAGCTGAAAAATCGTATGAGTTTTAAAAATATTGGCGGTCATGTTCTGTTCAATTTGAATCCGGTAAGCAGGATCTGCCGGAAACCCCAGATATTTTTTTATCTTATTCATAAATTCTCCCTGTCTCTTCAGATTAAATATGAACTTCCGAACACTGCGGATACCATATCTGACAGTCTCTGTGTGTCAAACATATCTGAAAACAAAAGTTCTTCATTGACCGCTTCCATATTTTCTTCCGAGTATTCGATTTCTTTTGAGTACAGACGGGCAATTTCCAATGACGTCAGGCTTTCCTCTCGTGAAACCGCTGCCTCTGTCCCCCGGACAACCAAACAGCTGAAAACCGCAAATTTAACCTTATCCAAAAGCTGAAAGTCATAGACGGATTTCAGAAAATACCGGTATATAAAATACACTATCAAATGTTCATAAAAGATTCCGTCAAAATCTGAAAAACAAATGTCTCTCTCCCGAAACATGAAAGATGCCTGGCTTAAAGCCTGCTTCCACTCGGGGGTGAGAATCTCCAGATCCAGGAGAAATTCCAGACATTCCGTGAACCATTCTCTCAGACCGGTCCGCGGCTTTTGTACTCTTTCTTTCGTCTCCCATTTATGTATATGCAGATACATGGCCTCCATATCATCGCGAATGTAATCTTCCTGAAAGACCGCTGCCGCCGACAGCGTCTGCCGCAAACGTCTCTCCAGAGTCTGCTCCCTGTCCTGAAGCAGACGGATGATCCAGTCTCTTGCCAGCGTAAGCGGCTCCAGCCAGGGCTCCTCTTCTTCCGTTTTTTCATCCAAATTTTCATCAAGAAACCGGACCTTTTTCTTGTTGGTCAAAATCAGTCTTGCCGCCTCTTCGCACACGAGTCCCAGTCCCGCTTCCTGCCGGCTGCCATAAACTTCATAGAACCGTGGATGGTCTGTACAGATCTGGCAGAGGAAATCTTCTCCCAGATGTATATAAATATCGCATAAATTCTTTTGATTTAAAAAAGGACATCTTCCCTCCTCCATGAGAAAATGATGAGGACGGGAAGAGCTGACAGATCTCATGAGACGGTCTCCGAATGATCCTTTCACGAGGGTGTACTTTTCATAGGTCTCATCGTTCACAGTGATATCCCATCCCGCGCAGCAGCTGTCTGTGCAGTCAGAACCTATACATTTAAATTTGTCATAATAATCCGGTATCCGAAACTTCATCTCTCCTCCTGATATTTTCTGTCCTCTATTATATCATAAATTCCCTGCGCATCTGTACACAGCCTGCAGCAGAAACTATGATTTGTATTTTTTGGCATCTTCCCCTATAATGGAGTCCAGCAGATTTAAAAAAATCCCGCACAAAAAGGAGTACAGGAAATGATGAAACGAAATATCCGTCTGAAGATAGAATATGACGGCACCCGCTATCAAGGCTGGCAGAAACTTGGCAAAAATGCAAACGCCAGCACGATCCAAGGAAAATTGGAGTCAGTTCTCTCAAAAATGACCGGGGAATCCATCCAGATTATCGGTTCCGGCCGCACAGATGCCGGCGTACACGCCTGCGGACAAATCGCCAACTTCCATACAGACTGCAGCTTCTCCTGCCGGGAGATCAAAGAATACCTCACGAAATATCTGCCTTCCGATATCGGTATTGTGACGGCAGATGAAGTCTCAGAGCGCTTCCACAGCCGGCTGAATGCAAAACAAAAGACATATCAGTACCGTATTGCCATTCCCGGCACTGTGAATGTTTTTGAAAGAAAATATTTGTGGAAATATCCGGAAACACTGAACATAGAAAAAATGAACAAGGCAGCCGCCTTCTGTCTCGGCACCCACGACTTTTTAGGATTCTCTTCCGTCAAAAAGACAAAGAAATCAACGGTGAGAACAATCTATTCTATTGTGATTGAAGAAGAACACAGCGAAATCCGCCTCAGTTTCACCGGCGACGGCTTCCTTTATAATATGGTCCGGATTCTGACCGGAACACTGGCTGAGATCGGTGCAGGAAGCAGAGACCCGGAGTCTATTTTTCATGTATTTCAGTCAAAAGACCGGAAAGATGCGGGCATCACCGCCCCGCCCCAGGGCCTGTTCCTGATGAATGTGGAGTATTAAGACCTCTTAGTAGTGGATAAACACCGGATCTCCGCTCTCCACAAGCTTATATATGGCCGCGGCATCTGAGAGCTGAAGGTTTACACACCCGTGGGAACCGGTCACTTTATATCTGCCTGGAGACCACAGACCCCAGTCGCTCCTCTTGCTCCAGTGATATCCGGTTCCGGTCCACATGATCCTGACCCAATACTTGGTGTCTACACTGTAATCTGCACCAACCAGGGTTTTGGTCAGCCGTTTTTCTTTCACATAGTATGTTCCGGTCCTTGTGATGCGGTCAGGAGTCGGTTTTCCCGTAATACAGTTTGCAGAAAATACTCTCTTGCCGTTTTTATATACAAATACTTCCTGAGCGGAGAGATCCACCTCACTGTAATTTTTATGATCCCAGTCATTTTGAGGATTTTGATAATCTTTCCGATAGGCCTTATTAAAATAAACAGGTTTTAAATTTACGGTCATAGCTTTCTGATTTTTATCCGACGGATCTTTTTGGTAAGTCTCCATCAGTTTCTTTGACGGTGTTTTTTTCAGCAGTTTCAGGACTCTGGCGATCTCCTTGTCGTAATCAATCCTCCATCCGTAGTCTCCGCCTTCTACTTTTATTTTCTTGCCTGAATGCGTGGTGAATTTTCTGGCAATCCCTACGGTTTTATATTTAAGACAGAATTTTTCCACCCAGTCTTCCACGGCAGATTTGTCAAGCTTCACCGTACGTTTTTTTGTATTGACCCTGATACAGTCTTTCAAAACCTCAGGTGTCATCGTCTCCTTTGTATCGTTTCCCATATCCCATTGAATCCAGTGCAGCAAATACTGATTATATGTCTCCTGCATCCTGGTAAGTTCAGAGTCATCGATTCTTAACCCCGGTTCTTTATATACACCGGGATATGTTTTCTGGTCCGTCAGATCCATAGAAGTTTTCAGTTCCTTTATGGCTTCCGATAACCGTCTCACAAAGGCCTTCTGATCCAAAATATTTCCTTCTATTTCTTTTTTCAGCACGCCATACTTTTTCTCTTTAGAGTATTCTATTGCCGCATCTTCGGGCTTCGTCAGCTTATAGCCGTCATCCCCGGTCACCAAAACCGATTTTTTTACAAGACCTGAGAGCTTCTTCTCTGAAAAATCAATCGTATCTTTTAAATTTTTCTGTTCCTTCTTCATAAAAGAAAAAATGACACTCTGTTTATGCTGCTTTTGATACAGTTCTTTCACCGAATCCAAAGACTTTACTTTTAAGCCGATATCCCTGCCTTTGATCGTTAAAGTTCCCTTTTCTCTCCCTTTTACGGTAATGCTGTATCGGTCTGCAGTCTCTTTGAGCTCATCCAGAGACTCTTCATAGGTCATTCCCGATACTTTGAGGCCGTCGATACTGCTTCCCGGATACCACCGGTCTTTATAATAAATATGTACTGCTGTGAGTGCTGCGATGACGGCCACCGCCGCTGCACCCATGATATATAAATATTTTTGTTTTATTTTTGCCATATTTTTCTCCTGTTTCTAAGCTGCTTTTCCCTTTTATGGCCTGTTTTTTCCTGCCATGTATAAGGATAACGAACATTTTATTTAGTGTCAACATGTGATGTATCCTTTTTCAGATTACGGAGATACTAAAGTTGTATCATAAATTGAAAGGAGCCTTGTTATGAAATCAAATGGAAAAAACGATTGTATCGAGTGTACAATTAATAACTGTGCCTACCATGCAGGTGATGTTGACTATTGTACTTTAGAGACAATCAAAATCGGAACTCATGAGCCTAATCCGACAACAAAAGAATGCACTGACTGTGAATCTTTCGCAAACAAATCAGGATGCTAAAGTAATACCATCCACCAACTCATTTTCTTTATTCCTTTAAGTTCGGAAACAGCAGAAATTTTTGGTTAAAAATTTCTGCTGTTTTTATTAATCTGATACTTGCCAGAGCAAAGAAAACGAGAGCCTGCCTGATTTTCCATAAAAGGAAATATTCGAACAAACTCTCTCCTGTCAGTTTCTCAGTTATCTTCTGGTTCGCTTCTTACTTCTTCCATACTGTCAGAGTCATTTTCACTATCTTTTTGAACTCCAACAGCGGCTACTTTTCCGCCGATAACGCCTGCCAGCAGGGACTTAATGTCAAGTCCCATGGACTTCTGCAGTCCCTGATCAACCTGGGCAACAGATTTCACGATATCTTCCGTCAATTTAGCCGAATTCCCGTCTCCGTACATAACGATGGAATCAACCTTGGATAACGGTTCGGCAACGATCCTTGCAACTTCCGGATAAGCTTTAAAGTACATTTCAAGAATTGCAGCCTCACCCATTTTCGCCATGGCCTCTGCTTTCTTTTCAATACCCGCTGCTTCCGCGAGCGCTTTTGCCTGGATTGCAGATGCCTCCGCTTCACCCTTTGCCCGAACTCCGGCAGCCTCCTGTTCGGCCTCATAAGCTTCCGCATCCTTCTTGCGTTCATAAAGATCTGCTTCGGCTTCCTGTTCTCTCGTGAATCGGTCGACCTCAGCCTTTTTGCGGACTTCGGCATCCAATGCCTTCTCCCTGACATCTACTTCTCTCGTTTTTAACTCGACTTCCCGCTCCTGCTTTGCGATATTAGCATTGGCATTGGCAATTTCCAACTGTTTTCGCTGCTCCTGCTCCTCGATCTTATAAATGGCATCTGCTTCTGCCTTCTTCAGATCCGCTTCCTTTTTAAGTTCTGCTTTGCGGATTTCCAACTGGTTATTTTTGATTGCAATTTCTGTCTCTGAGGCAACCCTTGCATCATTGGCCTCTTTATCGGCCTGTGCCTTGGCAACTTCAACTTCTTTTTTAGATTCTGCCCTGGCAATAGCGGCTGATTTTTTAATCTTTGATATGTTGTCGATACCAAGATTTTCAATGACTTCATTGTTATCGACAAAATTTTGAACATTAAAACTGATGATTTCAAGGCCCATAGCTCCCAGATCCGGAACGGCATTGTCTTTTACTTTCTCTGCAAATTTCTGGCGGTCAGAAACCATTTCTTTCAATTCTGGCCGATGATTTCCCTCATATTACCTTCCAGTACTTCCCGGGATATCATACCGATGATATCGGTTCCGCAGTCCAAAAAGTTTTGGGATGCCTTTTCCAGCATCTCCTGAGAACTTCCGATTTTAACATTGACGGCTGAATCTACATTGGTATTGATGTAATCGGCTGTCGGAACCGGACTGGAAGTCTTTACATCTACGGAAACCAGCCTCAGGCTCAATTCGTCTTTCTTTTCAAAAAACGGGATCTTAACGCCCGCCTTTCCGATAAGAAATCTCGGTTTCTTCCTCAGACCGGAAATGATCAGTGCGGTATCCGGAGATGCCTTGACATAGCCGGAGAAAAAATAATTAGAACGAATATGATCGCTGCAGCCGGCAATAAAATTGAAATGTAATCCATGATACTTTCCATATGTACCTCCTCTTTCGTAAAAGTTTCTGGGTTCTTACCTTTGAGAGAACTAAAATTAAAAACCTGGTTCTATAACGCAAAATAGAGATGCACGGTAAAGGCATCTCTTTTATATATGCAGAATATAGTTCCTGTTACCAAAGTTCTCTCTCATGTAATT
Source organism: Anaerostipes sp. AF04-45 (assembly GCF_003461725.1). Classification (NCBI taxonomy): domain Bacteria; kingdom Bacillati; phylum Bacillota; class Clostridia; order Lachnospirales; family Lachnospiraceae; genus Anaerostipes; species Anaerostipes sp. AF04-45. Next base: position 205,414 of record NZ_QTXQ01000004.1, on the reverse strand, counting down.
ATTATACAATGACGTGTGGCAATATTCAACAAAAAAGTTTTCTATATCCGGTTGCATACACTCGTTTATACTCCTTTTTACTCTGTTCGTATCCTCTTAAGCAAAAAACGGTTTGTTACAGCTGCTATGAAAAAAATAACGGCCAGCGGAATACAGCTCTTCAGCTCTGATTTCGGTTCTAAAAGCAGAGCATAACCCCATGTCGCAGGAAATAATTTTCCCAGCTGTTCTAAAAATTCAGGAAGCAGATTTACAGGAAACATGATTCCCGACAGCATAATAGAGGGAAAAAATAAGATCTGGCTGATCATCGTCAGTTTTGCCTGACTTTTCACCAGAAGACCCAGAACACCTGAAATACTCAATGAAACGATCAGAAAAAAGACCAGGGCGGCAAAATATAATAAAAGATCAGATGGAATGACTGCATCAAAAGCAGCCGGAGCGGCAGCAAAAATAATTACGCTCATGATAAACAGATGGACGAATGCAGACAGTATGGAGGAAAGCAGACCGCAGTGCAGCGGCACCCCATTGGCCTCATACATTTTCTTGATGTTACTTCCGCAAATTTCCAAAACCGAAGAAGGCACACCGATCAGTGCTCCCATTGATACCCCCATGACCGTCATGGACTGAATTAATGTATCCTTTGCCTCGGGCATCAGCGAGGTAAAAATCCCTCCCATGACGGCAAAAAATAAAAGAGGAACGAGATAGCACGTAACAAGCATAGTTCTGCTCCTTATATCTATCTTAAACTGCAGCATCGTTCCATATAAAAAAGCATTCATATATCATTCCCCCTCTGTCAGTTTCATAAAGAACTGTTCTAATTTCCCTCTGTTTATCTCTATATCTAAAATCTGAAGATTTCTCGTTTGATAGTTTTTAAGAAGTTTAAACATAGTCTCTCCAATCTGATCTGACGTATAATGTTCTTCTCCGAGTTCCGTTGTAATTTTAATATCATATTGTCCGCCTGCTTTTACGGTCAATTCTGAAACCGTGCCCATAAAGGCTATCCTTCCTTCATGTAAAATCGCTATACGGTCACATAACTTCTCCACCTCCGCCATATCATGGCTGGCTAAGATTATTGTTTTTCCCTGATTGTTCAATTTTCCAATTTGATCATGCAGAGATATTCTTCCTCCCACATCAAGCCCGGCTGTAGGCTCATCCAAAAAAATGATATCCGGATTGCCGATCACGGCAAGAGCCAGATGCAGACGCCTTTTCTGACCAGTGGATAAATCGGCATATTTCATCTTCTTCAGCTCATTTATTCCGAGTGCAGATAATACAGAATTGTTTACCTTTGTATGATTCCATTTTGCGAAAAGCTGTATCGCTTCCATCGGTTTTATAAAGGCGGGGAGAGAAGCTGACTGAAGCTGAATTCCTACCCTTCCGTCTGCCGTAATTTTCCCGCTGTCATATTTTCTGAGACCTTCCATGCACTCAAGAGTCGTAGTCTTACCCGCCCCGTTGACGCCGAGTACCCCAAAAATCTCTCCTTTCTTTACTTGAAAACTCAGCCCTTTCAGTACAGTATGGCTCCCATAGCTTTTCGTCAGACTTTCTACCCGGACCGCATAACTCATAATTCACCCTCCACAAACGGATTGATGCCCATCCGCGAAAAATAAATTTCCAGGGCAGGGTCCAGATAAGCATTCACTTCTGCCTGTTTCTGCACCCAATCATTGTCTATGCCCTCGAATTTCCCAAATTCTATGAGCTCCTGCAGTATACTGATATCTCCGCCGGTAAATTCTGTGATCAATGTCCAAAATTTTTCTGCCAGCACCTGAGCCTTTTCATCTTCAGGCGGGACGCCCTTTTCACTGAGTTCTATGGCTTCTTCGTTCAGGCAATTATACTTCTCCATAAAAATCGTACCGCTTTCCTCGTCAAAACGGCTTCGGATATTATCCAGCAGACTGTCGTCAAAATGCTTGATCAGCCAGTAGTACTCGTTGTTCATATGGAAATTTACAATAATATCGGCATATTTCTTAAAATCCACGGTCTGAATCTGCAACACCTCTGACTTTAACATTTCAATGGCATTTAACGATTCCGTCAGACGATCTATTTTTTCTCTGACAGCAGCAGCCTGCCTTGAAAGGGCATCCGCAACATCATCGGGCGAGTCAAGGGAGATCAGTCTGTTCTTTATATCATCCAGTGAAAATCCCAGAGACTTTAAGGACAGGATCTGGTGAAGCCTCACCATGTCTTTATATGTATACAGTCTGCGGCCGCCTCTGCTTTCGGCGGACGGAGAAAAAATGCCTTGTTTATCATAATACTGTAAAGCACGAACCGTAATCCCCATTTTCTTTGCAAGCTCTCCGACTGTCATATATTCTTTGGATGACTCTCTTTGTTCTCTCATTTGTCGTACCTCCTAAAATTATTATAATTCATGACGCCGCGTCACAAGCAAGCAGTTCTTGAACAAAAGTGTGCTTCACACACCTCGCGAACCAGTTTTTTCTATGCACAGCTTTTGTTCCGCGCACGAAGCAGCGCATCCTGCCCGCAGGGCTTTTTATTCCATAGGACGAACTCTCCTATGGAATAAAAAAAGCTTGATTGGGATATACCCAACCAAGCTGAAGTCAGCGTTTAATGTTTATGTTTTTGCTGTAAAATAAAGCTTATCATTGATATAAATGCAGAATGATATGGTAAACATCTGGAATATATCTGTCTTTTAAATCAAATTTTTGTATTATCATACAATTTCTTTTGCTCATAAAACGTTCTCCCCAAAATCATTAATTTCTCAAATTATAACCGCTGTATATGAAATGCCGTTGTCTGGGGTATCACAGAAGGCGTCTGAAAATTTGCATGAGTCACTCTCACCATATTGCCGGGCTGCAGATCACGCAGTCTGATCGGCAAACCGAATTGGTTTGTAATAGTAGTGGAATTTGTAATTAAAAATCTGTTTTGATCATTCATATTCCTTGGATTTTCCGTAACGATAAAATGGTTGTCAAAATCAATTAAAACAATCCTTCCTGTTGTCACCGAGGATGGTCGCTGAGGCGGCAATGGCGGCCGCGGCGGCAGAGAAATCCTTTGTACAATCACAGAAACGGCATTGGACTGAGGCGGTATGCTTCTTGTCATGCGTGATGAAAATATGACATTGACCCACATTCCCCTCTGAATACAGCATATACACATGCTCTGCCCAAAGGAATTTAAGATCACCGTATTCCTATTTAAATTTAAACGTATATATTGAATCGAATCAGGCCGGTTTCTTTCCGGGACAGAATAAGATATCAAGATATTTCCAACTGAATTATTAACACAAGAAGCCTCTTCCACGAAAGCATTGTTGATCCGCATCAGATTCCCTTGTTGAATCAATCTCCCACGAGTAATGTTATCCATAAAAGCTTCCAACAATTGTTTTACTGTATTATATTCAGAATTTGCCGGGCTGTTCAAATAGTGTACGGAATGATAAAGTTTATTCTTTGCTTTTCCATGGACGCTTTTTATCCGTCCATCCTTTTTCCTGCCAATAATCTGAATCCGCCTTATTCCATCCGTTTTTTTGAACGATGCGCATGATATTGAAAAATAATCTGGTCTTTACAGACGGTTCTACTTTGCCATAATTGTTCTTGATTTTTAATGCCAAAGAATCGGTTTTCTTCTCTATATTATTTTTTATCTTGTTATTAATACCATTCCACGCTACCGCCCTAACTGCAGCCCCATATTTATAAATCTTTGCAGTCCCCCAAAAGAACAGGCTGTCTGCCATATCTTTATTTGTGCTTTTCATTCCTCCCCCTGCAGCAGTCGAGATACAGACAGCCTGTTTATGGAACATCTTTTCTTCAGGACGGTGTACCATCCATCGGTACCCATAATGGTCTAAAAATGACTTCATTGCGCCTGTTGCATGATATACATATACCGGGCTTGCCAGGATGATGACATCTGCATCATCCATGGCTTTAGTAATAGGTCTTAATTTTTCATAATGAGGGCATGATGTTTCAGATCTTTCAAAACAGTTTGTACACCCTATGCAAAAGGAGTCAAAATCTCTTGGCAAAAAGAATTCTGTAACTTCCCCCTCCAGCTTTTCCGAGAGCATTTTTGCAATATGATAGGTAGAACCCTTATGGCTCTTTCATTAAAAAATTTTGCATTAGTTATGGCTTTACGCTGATAATAATTTGTTAAATTCTTACTTTATAGCATATATGTTAGTGTTCCATAAATCCATGTATCTGCTGTGTATTTTCCAGAAATAGCTTTAAAACTAACCGCTCCATTTTCGTTATTTACGAATAGCAAAGGTGAAATATATCCATTATGAACGAAAGTTACTTTCATAGATTTTTTTGGCCAAAACTTTTTTGGTAAAATATATACTGTTATAGTTGTATCAGGTTGAACATCTTGCGCATAAGTAAAATTAAAAGTCAAATTCATTATTTCCCCGAATTTTTCTGCATATATACTACCGCTGTTAAAGCCAGCTTGTGTATACTCTTCCATTTCATATTCTAAAGCCGAATTTAAGCTATTAATTCTGCTATTCGTCCTCTCTATTGCTTCTGTATGTGCCTGATATGCCTCAATGTTTACTAACCCGGCAGAGTTCATCACTACTTCAAATGGTGCTATATTAGAAATATCAAAACAGAAATCCCATGTAACAGAAAAACCCGGACTTTCCTCCTCCGAAGGAATATTTTTAGCCTGTGCTGCCTGTGCAAGACAGAATATTCCTTTTCAGCTGCTGCCGCAGTATATGGCCCGGCAAAAAGGATTCGAGATGTATCTGTGACGGAGACGATTAATGAACTGTAAGATGACCGTGGCCCGTCATGTTTCAAGAATAAAAATTTTTATCCAGCAGGAGTCCCCTGCTGGATATTTCATATCGTATCTTCATAATCATATCTATTACAGATAGTATGTACTGGTCTGTTTCAGTTATTGGCTCATTCACATCCGTCATTGGCCACAAATGATTGATTATCTCTTCTAATATACATATAATTACAATCATACAGATCGTTTCATCACTTATTTACATCAAGCAAAGGAGGATCACAATATGCCATTTAGAACTTATACCCAAGATTTTATTCCAACGATCTCTTATGATCGTCTGTATTCTACAAATGATTTTGCACAAAGCATACTCACGCTCTTTGCACATCAACCGCCAGAAAATTACGATGATAATCCCAGACAAAATCACCCATGCTTAATGAGAACGCTTCGCGCAGTTGAAAGAAATCTCGATTCCCTCATTTCTACAAGGCAGCCTCTGCCGAGCAAAACAACGTCACTGCTGATCAATGGTCTGCCCGTTTATCACGAAACTGACACTAACCATGGCGCCAATAACTGTTCCCTATTTTATACTTTCGACCAGGCCCAAAATAATCTTATAGAAATTCATGCGATAGGCGCTCATGAAACCTATTATAAATTGGACTGTGCCTCTGATGCATTTGATACTGCGGTGCAGGCACTGCCTGCCCAAACTTTATGGAGTTATCATGTAAGAGGGCAGCTTTATGCACCTCAAAGTTAGTGGACAAGTATATTTATCTTTAGATCCATATTTTATCAGGAAGATGGTATCTCATCATTTCCTGACAGTCCTCACACAATAACAAAGGATGCATTACACAGTCAGGATGCTGCGTAAAAATCATGACATTTTCCACATGATTTCCGTTCGGCTCTTAGAATGCCTCACTCCAATCATATGGAAAATGGACGTAATGTCTGTTGGAGAAGGGCCTCTGTAAAAAAGGTGCCACCTGTGATAGTTTTTCTCCATTGTCGGAAGGAGGCCTTTCCAGAGCCGACTGGAGATAATGGAGAAAAACTCATAATTATTTTGTTAACTACTTTTACATCTAATACATCATCAGCTGCAATACTGAATCTCCATTAACTTTCATCTCTGGACGGCAATGATTGCATCAGGGCAAAGAAATGTTTCGGGTCGCCGGTACTAAAGTATTTATACCACGATTCCAGTGTGTTTGTTTCAAAAACATCTAAATATTCAATGATTTGTTTTGTCCACAACAAAGCTCCGGTGCAGCTTGCAGTAATAAGATTATTTTCTGCTGCGGATGGCTTGTCTATATAAAAACTTTGTCCTTTATAACCAGGAGAAACCATTTCAAGAAATCCCGGCCCGTTACTGGTATGCGGACGCTGATCTAACAGCCCAAAGTTGGCAAGCGCTGCAGTAGCCCCGCAGATTGCACCTACCGCAGCACCTAAGGTGAGAAATTCACTTGCTTTCTCGATGACAGCGGCATGCTTTGGGTCGTTCCATGTATCTGATCCCGGCAAAAGCAGCATGCTTGTTTTACTCACAACAATATCGTCGATGAAACAATCCGGCACAATGGTCATCCCGCCCATTGTATGGATTGGGTCCTTAGAATAGCTGACCGTCTTAAGTGATACACGCTGCGCGCCCTTTTTGAAAAATCTACCGGAATTGAGCTCCGAAATAACATGCCCCAGTTCCCAGTCGGCTAAAGTATCAAGAACATAAACATAAATTGTAAACATAATTTCCTCCAATTTCATTGTCTTATTGATTTGTTTGCTTTATCATTGTACCATGTGATTGTTGACAACATTATGGCCATAATCCAAATCGAAAGGCAATTATTAAATGAAAGTAGACAGGCTTGTTAGTATTATTATGATACTCCTTGATAAAAAACGTATAGGTGCGCAGGAGTTAGCAGATATGTTTGAAGTCTCACCCCGCACAATCTACCGCGACATAGACGCTATTAACATGGCAGGCATTCCTGTCCGCGGAGCTGCGGGAGTAGGCGGCGGCTTTGAAATCATGCCGGAATACAAAATTGATAAAAAGGTCTTTTCCAGCGCTGACCTTTCCACTCTCTTGATGGGACTTTCCAGTCTTTCAAATATAATAAAAGGTGATGAGCTGATACACACTCTTACAAAAGTCAAGAGTTTTATTCCTGACGACAGGGCGAAAGAGATTGAATTAAAATTAAATCAAATATGTATAGACGTAAGTCCGTGGAAAGGTAACAGTAACTTACAAACATATGTAGAAATTATCAAAGCAGCCTTACAGGAAAACAAAGTACTTGCGTTTGAATATATCGCCCACCGCGGAATCAGCACCATACGAACAGTCGATCCATATCAGCTTGTAATGAAAAGCAGTCATTGGTATTTACAGGGATATTGCCATAGAAGGAATGATTTTCGCTTATTCAGACTGTCTCGCATGTCAAATCTGCAAATGCAGGAGGAAACTTTTGCACTGCGGGATTATCAAAAGCCGACTTTAGACGTTACAGACATTTTAGAAGCCTTACAAACAAAAATCAAAATCCGAATTCATAAATCTGTGATGGATAGAGTGCTCGATTATTGCACCTATGAAGATTTTTCACCAGCCGGTGATGAGTATTACATTGTCAGCTTTCCCTTCATAGAGAATGAATACCACTATGATATTCTTTTAAGTTTTGGGGATAAATGCGAGTGTTTAGAGCCAAAACATATCCGTGCAGAAATGAAACGCAGAATACATAATATAGCTAACTTATATGAAAAATGAAACACAGCTTTATACATAATCAAAAATACTTTGAATTGCATCTGTTATATTGATAATGTCTGCCATTGGAATATGCAGAGGGCTGGCCACACTATTCTGAATAATGGGACAACCGATAATTTCACCGGTTTGATTAAAAAAGTCCTTACTCGTAACAAGTACAGGACTCTTGACTCTTTCTATTTTGACAATATCACCTTGATGTAATGTTTCTTTCATTCCAAACCTCTTTTACTACAGGTTCTCCCCAGTCATACTCACCGTCTAAATTTAGTTTTCCATTAAAATCGGCAGCTCTTTCTTCAAGAGTTTTATGTCCAAATGGTTTAACTAATGTAATCATGCCGTTCACTACGTTTACATCTAATGCATCATCAACTGCAATATTGGCTTCCTGTAAAATCTCTTTCGAAATACGTGTGCCTTGACTATTTCCCCATGTTTTAACCTGCGTTTGCAAGAAAACACCTCCATCGTTCTTGTATATATCACCACTATAAATTAATCAATTATTTCTATTATTTTGGCATTTAAGAACACTCCTAAATAAAAATCAAGAAACAAAGAATTGTACCAGATAAACTGAAATTTATTAATTCAGCAAACTTTAAATTTATCTGCTGATTATGTTCTTTAACCCTGTTGTCTTTCTTTCACAGGGTCTTGGCCTTTTAGAATTAGCATGATGTTTTCTGCATTCATCACATTTGCCATAAACCTCACTTTTTGTTTTTTACAAGGGCACTTTTCGTTTATTGTCATTTTCTATCACCATAAATACTAATTTGTCTTATTATACAATATTTGTAAACAAAAAAATAGAAATACCTATCTTTTCCGAGTAATTTGTAACCTACGCACACCAAAAAAGGACCTCTGACAGCCATTCACACCATCAGAGATCCTTATTTTAAGCCATTTCTTAGAACTTACCTTCTTTTGCAGCTTCCTCGATCGCAACTGCAACTGCAACAGTTGCACCTACCATCGGGTTGTTGCCCATTCCGATCAGACCCATCATTTCAACGTGAGCCGGTACGGAAGAAGATCCTGCGAACTGTGCATCAGAATGCATACGTCCCATAGTATCTGTCATACCATAAGAAGCCGGTCCTGCAGCCATGTTGTCCGGATGGAGTGTACGGCCTGTACCACCGCCGGATGCAACAGAGAAGTATTTTTTACCCTGCTCGATACATTCTTTTTTGTATGTACCTGCAACCGGGTGCTGGAAACGTGTTGGGTTCGTAGAGTTTCCTGTGATAGAAACGTCAACACCTTCTTTGTGCATGATAGCAACACCTTCTGTTACATCATTTGCACCGTAGCAGTTAACCTTTGCTCTCAGTCCTTCTGAGTAAGATTTTCTGAATACTTCTTCTACTTTTCCTGTGGAGTAGTCCATCTTAGTTTCAACAAATGTAAATCCATTGATTCTGGAAATGATCTGTGCAGCATCTTTTCCAAGACCATTTAAGATAACACGAAGTGGTTTCTGGCGTACTTTGTTCGCTTTTTCAGCGATACCAATCGCACCTTCTGCTGCTGCAAAAGACTCATGTCCTGCTAAGAATGCAAAACATTCTGTCTCTTCTTCCAGAAGCATCTTACCTAAGTTACCATGTCCAAGACCTACTTTTCTCTGTTCTGCAACAGATCCGGGAATACAGAATGCCTGAAGTCCTTCACCGATTGCAGCAGCAGCGTCAGCAGCTCTTGTGCAGCCTTTTTTGATTGCAATGGCAGCACCTACGGTGTAAGCCCATTTTGCATTTTCAAAACAGATCGGCTGGATGCCTTCTACCTGAGAATAAACATCTAATCCTGCAGCTTTTGTAACTTCAGCAGCTTCTTCAATAGAATTAATACCATATTCTTTTAATACAGCAAGAATTTGTTTCTCTCTTCTCTCATATGATTCAAATAAAGCCATGTTCGTTACCTCCTATTGATTTCTCGGGTCAATGATTTTAGCAGCATCATCTACTCTGCCGTACTGACCTTTTGCTTTGTCTAAAGCTGTCTGAGCGTCATCGCCTGCCTTGATGAAGTCCATCATCTTACCAAAGCTTACAAACTGGTATCCGATAATCTGATCTTCTTCGTCCAAAGCGATTCCTGTAACATATCCTTCAGCCATTTCAAGGTAACGAGGTCCTTTTTTCAGTGTACCGTACATAGTACCAACCTGAGATCTTAACCCTTTTCCTAAATCTTCAAGCCCTGCTCCGATTGGAAGCCCGTCCTCAGAGAAAGCACTCTGGGTTCTTCCGTATACGATCTGTAAGAACAGTTCTCTCATCGCTGTATTGATAGCATCACATACTAAGTCTGTATTTAATGCTTCTAAAATTGTTCTTCCTGGTAAAATTTCAGATGCCATGGCAGCTGAGTGAGTCATACCAGAACATCCGATAGTCTCTACCAATGCTTCCTGGATAATTCCTTCTTTTACGTTCAGAGTTAACTTACATCCCCCCTGCTGAGGTGCACACCATCCAATACCGTGAGTCAGCCCGGAAATATCAGTTACGTTTTTTGCACTGATCCATTTTGCTTCTTCAGGGATCGGAGCAGCTCCGTGGTTTACACCCTGAGCTACAGTACACATTTGTTCTACTTCATGTGAATAAATCATGTTGAAACTCCTTTCAGTGAATAAATAATAAACATTCCACACTCATATGTAAGTAATGTTTTTAAGCTCATTTGCTCTAGTTTATTTTATCATATTGTTAAAATTAAAACAAGAAATTATCTCAATAACTTTGTAATGTTTTGTATTTTTTCGCGGACTGGAAAAGGCCGGGTTCCATTCGCAGGACTCCGGCCTTTTTCTGTTATTTTGCTCTGACCCTATAATGCATTTTCATAAATGTGAACGATATCTTCCTTCGTGAGTTCCACATAAGAGCCTTTACAGCCCGCCGCCGCTTTTTCTGCCATGACATCAAAATAGGTTTCATCAATTCCTACTTCTCTCAATGTAGAAGGAAGCCCCATGTCTTTAAAGAACTCCTTCGTACAGTTGATGGCCTTTCTCGCTGTCTCCATGTCATCTTCTGCCATCGGCAGATTCCAGACATTTCTTCCGTAGTCTGCAAATTTCTTCGCCGTAGCTTCATTCAGTGCAAACTCCATCCAGTGAGGTGTGAGGATTGCAAGTCCCTCCCCGTGGGTGATATCATAAAATGCACTTAATTCGTGCTCCATGGGATGTACACACCATGCAACTTCGGCTCCGTCTGAAAGAATGCCGTTGATCGCCATGCTGGATGTCCACATGAGATTGGCCCTGGCATCATAATCATCCGGGTGTTCCAGCGCAACAGGCCCATAGTAAAAGCAGTTCTTTAAGAGACCCTCCGCAAACCGTGCCTGTACATCAGCATTGGACACATTGGTAAAATAATTTTCAAAAATATGACTGATCATATCTGCTGTACCTGCTGCCGTCTGCTTTTTGGAAACAGAATATGTATACTCCGGATCCATAATAGACATCTTTGGTTTCATATGCTCACTGGCTGTTCCCCATTTTTCATTTTTCTTGAGATCGGAGATTACCGCAAACTTATCCATTTCAGATCCGGTGGCTGCCAATGTAAGCACAGAGTAAATCGGCAGTGCGGCAGTGATCTTTTCCGGGTGTAAAACAAGTTCCCATGGATCTTCTTCACTGCAGGCTCCGGCTGCTATAACTTTCCCACAGTCGATAACACTTCCTCCTCCGATGGCAAGGACCATGTCAATGTTTTCTTCCTTACAGATTCCTACTCCCTTTACCACAGACTCTATCCGCGGATTAGGCTCCACACCGGAAAGTTCGGACACACAAAGTCCCGCATCTTTCAAAATCTTCATCGCGGTATCATAGATTCCTGCTTTTTTAATGCTGCCGCCTCCATAGACAAGCAGAACCTTTTCTCCGCTCTCCCTAAGTTCAGATAAATGAGCGATCTGTCCCTTTCCAAAGTGAATCTTTGTTGGAATTGAGTATGTGAAGTTGTTCATTTGGACCTCCTTAAATTATGTTAATATGTGTTTTATTGTTCTACAGCTATCAAATATTCCGCCGCCTGCATATCGGTGATCAGGACATTTACAATGCCTGCCCTCAGCGCGCCCAGAATTGCCTGCCGCTTTTCTTTGCCGTAGGCGACCCCTACTCTGATCGGTATCTTCTTTAAATTCTCAAACGAAATACTGACCAGGCGCTTGTTGAAAGAATCTTCAATCAGGTTTCCTTCTATGTCAAAAACATGGCAGAGAATCTCGCCGACCCCTCCTTTATCTTTTAGACGGTCATATTCTCCCGGTGGAATAATATCTGTATTCATGATGGTTGAATTGTAATCCAATGCACCGATCCCAAACACTGCTACATCTGCGCCTTCCGCTATCTCAATGACGTTGCGGACACTTTCTTCTTCCATAAACTTCTGTTTGGCCTGCTCGTCTGCAACGACCAGTGGTGCCATGATCTGATATGCACTTACTTTTAAAATCTTAGCGACCACATCGATCAGATAATTGGAATATGCCAGACGGTATTCTTCATCCGCAGAAGCCGGCGGATTATTGGAACCGGACAATGGAACTACTTTTACATCCTTATACTTTTGCAGCCTCAGTCTCATATCTTTTTCCAGATACTGAATAGCCTTTTGAAGAGTAATTCCCTTTGTAAGTGCCAGGGTCATATGGTTTTTCATGATCCTGATCATGTAGTCTGCCGTGAGAAACCCGATTTCTTCGATGACCTCCCCTTCTCTGGGATAAGCTATGATTGCTTCTTTAAGGTCAAATTTTTCTTCAAGGAATTCTTCTTCATTGGCAGCACTGTTTTCAGGAAAATTGATTTTAATCTGTACATATCCCTGTTTTCTGGCCTGCTCCAATGCTCTTGCGACCGTCATCCTGGACACGTTTAATTTCTTACCGATATCCACCTGCGACATGCCGTTTTTGTAATACATCTTTACAACTTTCATCATGAACCGTTCGTCTTTCAACTTCCTGCGTCTCCCTGTCTTCTGCAAATTTGTTTGTCTTACTACTAGTATATAAAAATGATATGTAATCCGTCAATCGAAACCATTCATCCTTTTATATAATTATCCCTAGACATCCTAAAATGAGTGAAACAATGGTCAGCTCCAGAGTGGCCGCAAAATAATTTCTCTTGACCTTTGCAAGGTATCCCCATACGCATAACACTACAGCCAGAGGAAGAAGGCCGGGTATAATAGAGTCGAAGATAGACTGCAGAGTCGTTGTGTACGCACTGGTTGCGAATTTTAACGGTGTGGACACCGTAACATAAGTTGAGGCAAGGCCTCCCATCATAAACAGACCTAAGATGCTTGCTCCTGCAATGATCATATTGACCAGTCCGGATTTCAGCATATTTTCCGCAAAAGAGTATCCAAACGTATAACATTTGGAGGTCAGAAAGTAGCCGATACAAAAACAGACAACAGTTAAGCATACGACCGGTCCAATTCCTCCCAGGGGATTTCCCTGTTTTGCAAGGGGCAGGAACAATCCGATAAACAGATACATGAGGGTGGACCAGGAAATGGTATCGCCGATTCCGGCCAGCGGCCCCATCAGGCCTGTCTTAAGATTCATTACCACTTCACCCGGTATTACATCATAATTTTGTGACTTCTTCTCTTCCATTGCCAGAGTCAGTCCAAGAATTGGGCCGCCGCCCCAGTGAGCCTCTGTGTTAAAAAATGTCATATGGCGTTTCAGTGCTTCACAGTAATGCTCTTTATTCTCTTCTCCCGGATAGAATTTTTTCAGTGCCGGCACCAGCGCTGTACAAAAACTAGGCGCCTGCATTCTTTCAAAACTGTGTCCGACTTCTGCACCGATCCACCAGCGCATCCATGCATGGAATATGTCTTTTTTTCCGAGCAGTTTTATTGTCTCATCGTATTCTTCTTCCTCTTCATCCTCGTCATCCTCATCTTCTGCCTCTCCTTTATAATCCTTTATAGTAAATGTAATATAGAGGAATGTAAGAAAGAGTCCGGCCAGAAGCAATGGAATTGTTCCGATTTTTGTATATTGGATCAGGAAAAAACCCGCAAAGAAAAACGGCATGTACCTCGGTTTGGAGATTAGATTTGCTATGATTGCAAATCCTACAGCAGGCAGACATGCTCCCATGGCAGAAAGTCCATTTGTTACGAACTTCGGAATATCATCCAGAATCCCCTGTAATGCACCGCTTCCAAAATAAAGGGCAGTCGCCACGGGCACTGCAAACATTAAAGCTCTGATAATGCCGCAGTAAATAACAGACCACCTTGTCATTCCGGCTGCATCACCTTTTTCCGCAAAGGTATCTCCTCTCTGGGCAAAAAATCCATTCAGCAGGTAGTCAAGATTCATCAGCTGTGCTCCCAGAAGTCCTACCGGCACTGCCAGGGCAACCGCAGCTGTTGTATTAAGTCCGGAAACCATAGCAACCGGAATCGCAACATAGGAAGCCAGACATGGATCTGTGGGCTGATTTCCGCCGGCGGAAATGACACCCAGGTAAATCAGCTGCAGAGACGCACCGATGATCATTGCCTGTGTCATGTCTCCCATGACAGCACCGATAATGACAGCATTAAAAATCACAGTGTTAAACATGAAAGCCCCGGTAGTGTATGGAATGCAGCATTTAGCAATACCGCAGAACAGCCCCAGCAATATAGCCTGCATTAATGAAATCGTCATATTTTCATCCTCCTTTTCCTCTTAATGAAGATTCGGAAATGTCTTCCTCATAATTTCCAAAGACTCTTTCCTGTCAGTTGGCTGCATCTGGAAACACAGCTTCACCCCGCTCTTTTCAATGTCCATCAGGGTCTGTGCTTCACTTTCTGAGAGTCCTACCTGCTTGTAAATCTGTTTTCTGTCATGAATGACTGCCATCTGGCCGATGGTAATCTCATCAAAAGATACGCCTGCTTCCTGGAGTTCAGCTATTTGCTTTACATCCCGGAATAATACGAACACATTTCCGGAGCCAAACTTATTTTTCTTCCAGGCTTCCGCTGCCTTCTCTACGGATAAAATACTGACTTTCAAGTCCGGCGGCGCTGCAAATTTCAGTATACTTTTCTGCATTTTATCTATCGCCACCTGATCATCAATGACAACGATTTTCTGTGCATGAAAGACTTTCACCCACTGGGTAACCACTTGTCCGTGGATCAGGCGGTCATCAACTCTGACTGCTAATTTTTTCGCCATACCTCATTCTCCTTTTCTGTGACATTCTGAAGATGATTTAGTCATCATCTTCATCGTCATTTAAGAATCCCTCTGTATCAATGCGGAAAATCATTTGCTCTTGCTGATAAACTTTCACTTTTTTACTGCTGATCCAATAAGACACATACCCTATACATTCCCGGCCTGCTTGCCTCTTCAAATGCTTCCTGGATCTGATCTAATTTGAACGTTTTTTCTTCAATTAGCTTAGATACATCTACAACTCCTGTGCTGAGTGCTCTCGCAGCTTCCTGGAAATCTTCATTGTCTGCGCCAAAGGTTCCGATCAGTTCCATCCTGCGGTAATGCATTTCATTGGAATCAATATGTAATTCCGGTGCCGGATAGCCGGCCGCAAACAGCAGCAGTTTACCGTCTTTTTCTTTGATCATTTTCAGACCCTGATCATTAGCCGCTGTGACTCCTACAGCAGCGATAACAGCATCCGTTCCCTTTCCTTCTGTCAGCCTTTTTACTTCCTCCACAGGATCCGCCTGATTACAGTCAATGACCTCAAATCCCATAGCCCTGGCAGTCTCAAGTTTCTTCGGAATCATTTCTGATACAATCACACGGCATCCATAAGCCTTTGCCACCTGTGCATTGATCAGCCCCATCGTTCCTGCCCCAATGACGACCACAGTATCAAATGGCTTCAGCCTTAATTTTTTTGCCCCGTGGAGTACTGTAGCCAGCGGTTCTAAAAATCCTGCCTCAGCCGGGTTCACAGAAGCTGCTATTTTGTAAATGCCCCGCACACTTTTCACACAATAGTCTGAAAATCCGAAGAAGCCCCAGCGGTATCCGTCTTCCGTGTCTTTTCTGATGTCTGCACACTGATCCACCTGTCCGTTCCGGCAGGCAGAACAGTTTCCGCAGCCCTCATATCCCGTTGCAACCAGATCACCGATTTTAAAATCAGCCACCTTGGATCCGACTTTCTGTACGATACCGGCAGCCTCATGTCCTCCTGCCATCGGATATCCCTGGTGCTCTCTCAAGCCAAGCCATTGTCCGTAGTCTGTAGTGCAGATGTTGCAGGCTTTCATTTTCAAAAGGACATCATACTCACCGATTTCCGGCAAATCTCTTTCCCTGACTTCTGCCACACCTTTTTTTACTAAACATCCGAATCTCATTTTCCCTTCGCTCATAATCTGCTCCTTTTCTGCTGTCCTAAAAGTCTCTATGCTCTGTTCTCTCCGCCGAATAATCTCATATAATGTTTCAGCAGGTTTTTATAGCCTTCTCCCATAGCATTTGACAAGTCATACATGTTGGCACTCTGGTTTCCAAACTCTCCGAGACTTCCGTCCTTTACCATGCTGTCATAGTCAATTCCGAGATATTCTTTTAATTGTGCAAGCCCTGCATTGCTCAAGTCTGTACATAAATTTACTTTCTGGATTCCTGTCTGCACTGCTTTTCGTAGATTGTCATCTCCTGTCCCCGATCCCCCGTGAAGAACCAGCGGAATTTCGAGCATCTGATGGAGCTCAGCCAGTAATTCGAACTCAAGTTTTGGAGTTCCCTTGTATGTGCCATGGGATGTTCCTACAGAAACTGCCAGACAGTCGACCCCAGTCTGTTTTACAAACTCAGCGGCCTCATCCTTTCTCGTAAGCCCTGAATCCCTGGTCTGTTCATATTCAAATCCCTGTCCGACATGCCCTAATTCCGCTTCCACAGAAACACCGACAGCATGAGCAATTTTAACGATCTCTGCAACCTCTTTTACATTCTCTTCAAATGGCAGTGTGGAGCGGTCTACCATGACGGATGTGCATCCGCACCGGATAGCCGTCATGATTTCTTCAAAATCCCCGCCGTGGTCTAAGTTGATCGCCCCTGATACAGTCGGAAACTTGTGCTTATAGTAGTTCACTGTGTCTATCGTTTCCTCCAGGCTGTGGATTCCTGCGCAGTCAAAGATGACCGGTGCTTTCAGCTCTTCAGCGGCTTCAAAAACACTCTTTACCGTAACACGGTTCCATACATTTGGTGCTGCAACTCCATATCCTTCTGCTTTTGCCTTTCGTAATATTGTACCCATATCTGTGATCATACCATTACCTCCATCTGTGCATTTGCTTTATTTATTGTGCATCTGTTCTTATGTTTCAAATTATAGCATATTTCGGCAGCATGTCAAGCATATTCACTTTTTAATGTGAATATGCTCATTTGTGTATTTGTTATGATCTCATCACAAAAAAATCCCACTCCGAATCTGGAGTGGGAAATTATTTTTATTCTTCGTTTTTCATAAAATAGTGACTATATCAGAAAAAAGATTAGGACAGCATCTTTGGAAATCCCTGTTCTTTCAGCATCCCGAGCATCTCTCTGTACTCATCCTTCATTTGCTGATATATCAGCATCAGCCGCTCTCCGTTTTTATCGATCTCCTCCATAAGAAAATCATAATTCATGGAAACGGCCTCTGTAACTTCCGGACATATTTGATTTCTGCGGGCCATGTCACCGAGTATCTTCAAGGTCTGTTCCTTTGAGAAGACCTGCTTATAGCTGCGCTTTCGGATCAGTGCACTGATGATGTCCGCCACCGCACAGATTCTTTCCTCCCTGGAAAGGTGATCTCCCGTAAGACCCAGCGGATAGCCGGAGCCGTCCAGCTTTTCATGATGTCTGACTGCGATCTTATATATATCAGGATGGACGTATTCTTTCAGAATTCTTCCGCTGTCAACTACATGCTCCTGCATGATCTTGTATTCGTCTGGTGTCAGTGCCCCCGGCTTTTCTAATATTTCAACCGGTGTGGCAACCTTTCCGATATCATGGAGCAGAGCGCCGTAATACAGGCGGTCTGACCTGTCACCGGGAATTCCCATAATATTTGCTATGGCAATGCTGGCATTAACCGTTGTGATCGTGTGAAGCACCATGAACTCACTGCGGAAGTCGATGGAATATGCCAGCATTTCCAGGTAAGTCCGCTGCTCATCTTCCGTAAATCTCATCTTTTCTATGATGTCTTCCAATTCCTCCTCGAAGGAGCCGTCCTTCAGTGCCCGGCCGATTTGATATTTCTCCTCCGCACGCAGAAGTGTCTCAACGGCAAACTCAGAAAACTCCCTTCCTTTTCTCTCCTCAAGTTTTTCCCTTATTTGTGCCTTTGTCTGCCACAGCAGATCAGTTCTGTCCGCCAGATGAATGACATCTGCAAGGAAAAGAGTACGTCCTTTCACTCCCTGCTCCTTCATCAGGCAGTAATCCGCATGATGGTAAAGCACTGCCTCCGTATATTCGGAAAGAGGCGAAAACATTTTGAGGAATAAGCTGCCGTAAATGGAATGTTCCCATACATTTCTCGATTCAAATTCCACGATACAGTCAATTTCTTCTGTTTTATATGCCCCGATATCATGAATGAGACATACCAGAAGGACATTTTTCAGCATCTCGTGTGAGATCTCTCCCTCTGCCTCTTCTAAAATTTTGAGAGCAATGTAAGCTACCCTCTCTCCGTGTTCAACCAGACGGGGATCTACTTTGTTCAGCGTCCGCTTAACAATCCCCCATATATTTTTGCTCCTTATGGCGTGCATATTATAATACCTTTATATCCCCTTCTTTGTTCATCATGTTACCCTCTTAAGAACTATTTACTTTAACAATTTTTTTATTTTTGAAAGTGATTTTTCGCTGGCTGTATAAAACTTTTGGCTGCCCTTTTTATCCGTAATGCAAAAAGACGTCCCCTCTTCCGATACCGAAAGACTGGTCAGTGTTCCCTGCGTATAAAAACGGTACTCAGTCCACTTCGCAGTATCATGTTTTTTCTTATCTGCCTTGGCATTCCGCAGGAGTTCAGATACCTGAACAGCTGTTTCGTTAAATTTCAGCTTTTGATCTGTGATGATCAGGGACGCATCTGCAAGCCTTTCCAGATAGGAAGGATAATGTTTGACGTTAACCGCGTCGATCAGCCCGTCCCCAATGACGCTCGCATTGTTGAAGCAGTATACATTTTCAGGAATCTGGTCAAATACAATATAGCTGTTCCCATAAACCTTAAATTCATACGTAGAATTATCCTCATCGATCAGTGCATAAGAGTAAATATTACCGTGATATTTTTCCCTCAGATCGGTGACAGTCAGCCCTATGATGCGATATGAATTCTGCACAATATCTTTCACAAAATTACAAACCGGCTCATTCGTGACAGCAAAACTTTGGTACGCCTTTCCCTTTTGGATACGGACAAAATCTGTCTTTGAAATGGTGCTCCCCTCCACTTCCTTTTTGTAGGCAGCCAGCTTCTGATCACCGGTATATTCGTGTATTTCTTTAATTTTTTTGTCCAGCGAATCTTCCCTTGCTCTAGACCTCTTCAGATCCTGGCTGAGCTTTTCGTTCTGGTCCTGTAATTTCTGGTAGTATTCCGATTCGATGATTTCCTGTTTGGAAGCTTTCCCGCAGCCGGAAAGCGCAAAAGAAACGCAGATGAAAAGCGTCAGAGTCATCATTCTTTTTCTCATGCTGTGAAATCCTTTCTTTGTTTATTGTTTTTGGGCGATCTCCCCTGCTTTTTTATAAATACTGTTTTCCTCGATATATCCTCTTACCATGGAAAGAGGATATATATTCGTATTCGCTCCGACAACAGACCCGGGATTTAAAACAGTGCCGCAGCCTACTTCCACATGATCTCCCAGGATTGCCCCTATTTTCTTTCTTCCGGTTTCAATTTTCTGTTCCCCGCATTTAATCACTACATTGGTCTTGTCGGATTTTACATTGGATGTAATCGACCCCGCACCCATATGGGATTTATATCCTAAAATAGAATCTCCAACGTAGTTATAATGGGGAACCTGCACATTATTAAACAGTATATCATTTTTTATTTCTGTGGAGTTCCCGACCACACAGTTCTCACCGATCAGCGCATTGCCGCGGATAAAGGCTCCCGGCCTTACCTCAGTGCCTGCCCCGATGATAGCCGGACCATTAATCTCCGCAGTTCTTGCGATCACAGCAGATTTTGCGATCCAGACATCATCGCCAATCCGGTTAAATTCTTCCTCGGGAAGTTCCGGGCCCGTCTTTAAGATAAAATCGCCGATCAGCGCCAGCACTTCCCATGGATATGTAGTCTCTTCAAACAGTTCTTTTGCTATCGTCTGGTCCATATCTTTGAATAATTCCTTGTTTGTCAGCTGTTTCATTCTTTTTCACCTTTCCCTTTCTTGTTTACATAATATTTTGCAGTCTCGTCAAACATTCTGCGCAGTATATACTGATGATCCGTCCTTTTGACCGCATCGGTATGCTTTGCCACAAAATGATTCAGTTTCTTCATATACTCTTCTTCACTTACTGTGCCTTCTGCCACATAGGTGAGCCCTTTTTCCCAGCTTGCGGTAAGCTCCGGATTCAGAAGAGAATGGATAGAGCCTCTGACCACGTCAAAGATCATCTCACCCATCAGTGTCGGCGTTACCGTCTGGGTCTTTTTATTCAGCGCTATGTATTGATTATTGATCAGTTTTTTGACGATCTCGGCCCGTGTTGCGCTTGTTCCGATTCCGCTTCCTCTGATCTGCGCTCTCAAATCTTCGTCTTCGATGAGCTGCCCCGCATTTTCCATGGCGAGAATCAAAGAACCGGAATTATAACGCTTCGGAGGGGTTGTAGTACCATCCTTGATCAAATGTTTTTTAATCGGAAGCTTCATTCCCTTTTTCAGGGAGAGTATAGCATCTGTCTGCTCCTTGGAAACAGAATCCTGCTTTTTGGCCTCTTTTCCTCCGGCTGCTAAAAGATATCCGGGATCTACAAGCAATTTGAAATTTGCGGTAAAGGTTTCTCCCGCCGTTTTTGTCACCAGCTTTATCTTAGAATATACCGCCGGAGGCAGAAAGATACATAAAAACCGCCGGACAATCACTTCATACACCTTCTGCCCGGTCTGTGAAACGCTTTTTAAGTTATTCAAAGCCTGTCCGGTCGGGATGATGGCATAGTGGTCCGTGATCTTTTTATCATCTACATATCTGGTTTTTGCAAGTCCGGTGTAGGACTTCTTATCTAAAATTTCCGCAGCTGTTTCCGAGAGGATTCCGTAATTTTTTAATCCTGACAGATTTTTGTAAATTTCTTTAGAAACTGCGCTAGACAAAACTCTCGCATCGGTTCTCGGATAAGTGACCAGTTTTTTTTCATACAATTCCTGAACAATCTTCAGTGTCTCATCAGGACTTAACTTGAACATCTTGGAGCACTGATTCTGAAGTTCCGCCAGATTGTATAAAAGGGGCGGATTCTTTTTCTCCTGGCGTTTTGAAGAAGCTTCCACTATCGTCTCCATACCGGAGGCTTCTTCTATTTCTTTTATAAAGGCCTCTGCATCCTCTTTTTTTAAAAACCCGTTGTCTTTGTATAATTTCTTTGACTCAAAATATCTGGAACCCTTTACCGCCTTCCATTCAGACTCGATCTTTACACCCTGCGGTGTAATGTGGGAGAGCACTTTATAAAAAGGTATGGGGACAAAGCTCCTGATCTCCCGTTCTCTTTTTACGATCATGCCGAGGACACAGGTCATGACTCTGCCCACAGCCACAACGACACTTCGCTTTTGTTTCATGAAGTTTCCAAGGGTCCAGCCATACTTTAAGGTCAGTACCCTGGAAAAGTTGATCCCCATCAGATAATCTTCCTTTGCCCGCAAGTAAGCGGCAGAAGCCAGATTATCATACTCGCTCAGGTCTTTGGCCTCCCGGACTCCTCTGAGCACCTCTTCCTTCGTCTGGGAATCGATCCAGACTCTCTTCTTCTGTTTTCCGGTCACATGGGCTTCCTGATCCACCAGCCGGTAAATATATTCTCCTTCCCGTCCGGAGTCGGTGCACACATAGATCGTATCGATGTCTTCCCGGTTCAGGAGTGTACATACAATATCATACTGTTTCTTTACCCCCGGAATGATCTCATACTTATAATCTTCCGGCAGAAACGGAAGTGTTTCTAAATCCCACCGCTTCAGACTGGGATCATACTTATCCGGATATGACATGGTAACGAGATGACCCACACACCATGTAATCACGGCTTTTTCACTCTCCAGATATCCGTCCCTGCTGGACGGTTTCAGGTCCAGTGCATTGGCAAATTCTCTTGCCACGCTTGGTTTTTCTGTAATAAATAATGACTTCAAACGTAATCCTGCTTTCATTTTTTTCTTTTGCTATTATATCATATTTAGGTCTCCTGTGATACAATAATATCCAGAGATAAAGTGAGTAAAGGAGTGTGTTTGATATGAGTATGGAAAAAGCAAATCAGGTGACCGCAGCTGCGATCATTAAGAACATGGAAAAGAGAAATTTTTCAGGAGTATACTGTGCTACGAAGGAGGAAGCCTTACAAAAAGCTCTGTCCTACATAGAAAAAGGCTCTGTTGTTTCATGGGGCGGTTCCATGAGTGCAGCAGAGATCGGGCTTATAGATGCCGTGAAAAATTCAGGTCAGTATGAAGCTGTGGACCGGTCGGCGGCAAAAAATTATGAGGAACAGAGACAGATATATGCAAAGGCAGTCCTCGCCGACACCTATATTATGAGTACCAATGCCATCACACTGGAAGGGGAACTGATCAATATCGACGGCTCCGGCAACCGAGTAGGCTGTTTAAGCTACGGACCGAGACAGGTGATTCTGGTCGTTGGAATGAACAAAGTGGTAAGCACCGTGGAAGAAGGCGTGCACCGGACGAGAAGCAAGGCCTCCTGTCCGAACACAATCCGCCTGGGACTGAAAACTCCGTGTTCCATCACAGGACACTGCGGGGAGTGTTACGGTGATTCCTCTATCTGCTCCCATCTGCTGATCACAAGAAGATGCGGACAGAAAGACCGGATCAAGATCATTCTGGTCGGAGAAGATTTGGGTTATTAAAACAAAACAGGTATTCTGGAAGAAGAAACTTCTGGAACACCTGTTTTTTGTTTCTTAGTCTGTCAAACAATTTCCAGCAGATCCAGTCCGACTTCTCTGAAATCCTCGATAACAGCCGTGACTCCCGGGAGCCCAAGCAGCCTCTCATGGTCCTTTTTCGGCCCTATGGCTATGATCTTTCCTGCTCCAGCCCTCCTGGCCGCTTCAATTCCTGCATCTGCATCCTCAAAGACAACACATTCCCCGGGGCAAAGGCCGATCCTTTCCATGGCCATGAGGTAAATATCCGGCTCGGGCTTGCCCTTAAAGGTTCCGTCGTCATAGACAATGTGTTCTGCCGGAATCCAGTGGGTAAGATGCATATGCTTCATATAAAATCTTACATTTCCAATGGCTGACGCCGTGGCTATGGCAAAAGGTACCGCATGTTCTTTGAGCTTGGTAAGAAATTCCGGAAGCCCTTCTGTAAAATTGATCCCCTTTGGATCATTCAGACACATTTTCCTGTAAATATCTTCTTTCTCCTCTGTCAGGTCATAAATCTCCTGTTCTGTGAGATCAGGATTTAAAGCCATTTTTAAAAACTCTCCTCCGTTGATCCCATGGATCATTTTGTGAAGCTGTCTGACCGTATACTTCCCATCTGCATGTCTCTGGAAAAATTCAAACCACGCGGCTTCCTGTTTGTCCCCATCAATATACATCGTTCCGTTAAAATCGAATACAATCCCTTTTATGCTCATCTTTTCCTCCTGTCTTTTCCTCTTTTCTGTTCGTACATTCTCCGGTCTGCCAGCGAAAGCAGCTCTTCTGCCGTCTCCGCTACACTGCACTGTGCCACTCCAAAACTTATGGACATAATGAATGGAAAATTCTTATCACTGCTGTACTGCTTCAGTTTCTCCCCGGTATCTTTCAATAAATCCGTCACCTGGCTGCAATTTTTCTCAGAAAATAACAAGAGAAATTCATCGCCGCCGTACCGGAACACATAGTCTTCATCCCGAGCCGCGGCAGTCAGAGCTGAAGCAGTGGTCTTCAGATAACGGTCGCCTTCCTGATGTCCGAATTTGTCATTGGCTGTTTTCAGATGGTCCAGATCCACAAAGCAAAGACAATAATCCTTAGAGGCCGCAGAATATTTTTCCAAAACCTGTCCGGCCAAATGCCGGTTATAACATCCGGTCAGTGCATCCACATAAGCCAGTGTCCAAAGTCTCTCTTCTTCTTCCTTATCTGCCAGCATGGTTGTCCATTCTTCCCTCATCTTTCTCCTGTAAAGATTAAGCCTGCTCATTCTCATCGTATAGACAATACAAATATTCAGGCCTATAAATACAAAAACAGCGGACTTTATACCCCAAAACTTCAGAAATACGGAATTTGAAGGGACATAGTAGCCAAGCAGATTCAGGACGAGATATACATACAGGACAAACTGAATCCCAACGTGAAACCTCAGACTGGAGCGGTCCCTAAGGATGATGCAGAGCCTTTCGTAAAGCTGACTCCGTCTGAAGAAGTAAAACAGAAATCCTGTGATTACAAAGCCGAGAAAAATAGGATATTCCTTTATATTTCCCGGCAGCTTGATCTGATTGTCAAAGGATGTCAGGGGCCTGTTTAACAGCAGTGCAAAGATACATCGCAGACAGATGTTCCACGCCAGACCCGGTATGATTCCGAAGTAAGCAAGCATCGCACTTTTATCGAATCCTACATGGTAAAAGATCCGTATCTGCAGCAGAAAGAAAAAGAAGAAAATGGTCCAGTTGACGATCAGGTGCAGATCCAGAAAACTGGCCGCAACAAACCATGCATAATTTAGCACAAAGGTAAGGATAACAACAGACCTTCTTTTTTCCCTGCATTCCAGTACACAGTCAGCAAAGGAGAAAAACTCATAATGATAAAAAAAGTAAGATACTGCGACTGCAGCCATCAGGACTAATTGTTTGGGCATACAGTATCACGCTCCTCTTTCCTGTTATGTTTGTCTGAGTACATGGCCTGGTCCGCCTCTTTAATCAATTCTTCCGGTGTTTTCTGACCGGACACGGCACCGAAACTAAAGTGTATCGGGAGCCGGTCCTTCTCCGGATGTTCCATCTCTCTTCTTATTTTTTCCATCTTGTCCTTCGTTTCTTCAGAACCGATTCCCGGAAAGACAGCTAAAAACTCATCCCCTCCGAATCTGATCAGCAGTTCATCTTTTTTGAGATTCTTTTTCATTTCTTCTGCAAACGTTTTTAAATATACATCTCCAACGGAATGTCCTTTGCTGTCATTGATCTCTTTCAGTCCGTCCAGATCCATATACACCGCAGTCAGCAGCTTATTTTGCTTCAGAAAGGATTTAAGGAGCTCTATTCCGTATCCGCGGGCATAGGCCCCTGTCAGACTGTCGGTCTTTGCCATCCTGGTCATTTGTTCCTCCCGGAGCAGTTTTCTGGCTTTTGCCTCCTCCATCTTCCGGTATCTCTCTTCCAAATACTGCTCCCGCACAATGAGATAATTATGGCGCATAAATAAAAATGTCAGCAGCAGAATCAGAGCATTGCCGCTGATCATGAGAGCCGGTACAAAAACATTATCTGAAAAGAACGATGCCAGGATACTGTCGATCATTTCATAGACGAGACAGCTCCAGAGAAACAACAAAAATATTTTTGATTTCTTATAGTCAGTGTGTTCTTCCTTCACATTTTTACCGCTAAAGTATCTGATCCATATAATATAAAATATACAGAGCACGATCTTTGCAGTCAAATATCCCGATGCTTTCACGGAACTCTGAAGATTTATATTCCTGACACTTCCGCGGCCAATGGAAGCCGCTCCCAGAAACATGAGATAAAAGGACGAGAGATGAAGATATCCTATCATAGAAAAAGTTTGAATCATCTTGCCATTGATGTGTACACGCAGATAAGGCAGGTACCAGAGCAGAAAATATAAAAGCAGGCTCAAGTATACGGGTACTTCAGACAATACAGTCACGCCGGACCATACAAGGCTGGCAGCCCCGCAGAAAATCAGAGCCGATTTGTGTTCTTTCCACAGATATCCGACAGATTCCATGGCTTTTACTCTTAAAATTTCCTGTGCCGCGGATACACCAATCAGCAGAAGGAATAACTCTGTTTGTATCATCTCTTTGCCTTTCGTTTTTATTTGTATTATTATACACTATTTTGCTCCGTAATGTCTCACTTTTACTTAATCATAGGACAAAAAAGTACAGCCGCAGTACCGGCTGTACTTTATCTTCATCTATTCTGCTGATTACTCATATAAAGGATATTTTGCCGTCAATTCTTTTACAAGCTGTTTTGCTTCTTCAAGCTTCTGATCTAAAAGAGTGAGGCGGATTGCCCTGGCAATCACCGCCATATCCTCTTCTTTCAATCCTCTGGTCGTCACTGCAGGTGTTCCGAGACGGAGTCCTGATGTGACGAATGGAGATTTTGGATCGTTCGGCACTGTATTTTTATTACAGGTGATATGGACGGAATCCAAAACTTTTTCCGCTTCTTTTCCGGTCAGGTCATATTTTTTAAGATCCACCAGCATTAAATGATTATCTGTACCGCCGGATACAATATCAAATCCCTCTTCTATGAGAGCTTTTGCCAGGGCTTCCGCATTTCTAACCACCTGTTTACCGTACTCTTTAAAATCATCGGAAAGCGCTTCTTTGAAGCACACGGCTTTTCCGGCAATCACATGCATCAGCGGACCGCCCTGGATACCCGGGAAGATGGCTTTGTTAAAGTTGTATTTTTCATTGATCTCATTACTGCACATGATCATACCGCCGCGGGGACCTCTCAGAGTCTTATGGGTAGTCGTAGTCGTCACATGGGCATATGGAATCGGGCTCTGATGTACCCCTGCCGCAACAAGGCCTGCGATATGCGCCATGTCCACCATAAGAACGGCTCCGACTTCGTCTGCAATCTCACGGAACTTCTTAAAGTCAATGGATCTTGCATAAGCGCTTGCCCCTGCAATGATCAGTTTTGGGCTGCACTCCTTTGCTATGCGGAGCACCTCATCATAGTCGAGGAATCCCTCGTCATTGACACCGTAAGGCACGCAGTTGTAATATTTCCCTGACATGTTGACCGGACTTCCGTGGGATAAATGTCCGCCGTGGTCCAGGCTCATTCCCATATAGGTATCCCCTGGATTTAAGACCGCAAAAAATACTGCCATATTCGCCTGTGCACCTGAGTGCGGCTGAACATTGACATACTCACAGCCAAACAGTTCTTTGGCACGTTCTCTTGCCAGATTCTCCACTACATCCACAAACTCACAGCCGCCGTAATATCTCTTTCCGGGATATCCTTCCGCATATTTGTTAGTCAGGTGGCTGCCCATGGCTGCCATGACTGCCTTTGAAACTAAGTTCTCAGAAGCAATCAGTTCCAGATTGTTTCTCTGTCTGGACAGCTCGTCCTGCATTGCATCGGCAACTTCAGGATCATAATTCTTAACTTCGCTAAAATCGAACATCTTCGTGTCCTCCTGTTATATATTGATGATGTTAATCTTGGAATTGTTCTTTCAGTGCCTCCACTGCTGTTTCCACACGGCTTTCTCTGATCAGGACCGTGATCTTGATTTCAGAAGTATAGATCATATGGATGTTGACGCCTTTGTTATAAAGAGCTTCAAACATTTTCGATGCCGCCCCTGAGTTGGACATCATTCCTGCGCCCACAATGGATACGATACCCACGTTTTTGTCAGAAACAATCTCTTTATAAGAGCCTTCCTGAAAGGTTTCTTTTAAGGTCTCCACCGCCGCATCCGCATCAGACTTTTTCACAACAAAGGAGATGTCTTTGCTGTCTTTTCTCCCTATGGACTGCAGAATCAGTTCTACATTGATCCCCTTGTCCGCGATGGCGGTAAACAGTTTCGCCGCGATCCCCGGTTCGTGCTTCAGCCCTTTGATCGCCACCTGTGCAACATCTGTGTTTGACAACACGCCGCTAAATAACATTTTCTCCATAATCTGCTTCTCCTTATTCCTCGTTCGTATCGTTTTCTTTCAAATCTATTCCAAGCTCATCAAGCTGCTCTGTGTCCACCCCTCCCGGTGCCTGTGTCATGAGGCAGGAAGCGTCCTTTACTTTTGGGAATGCAATGACGTCACGGATACTGTCCTCCCCTGTCATCCACATGACAAGACGGTCCAGGCCGTAAGCAAGACCTGCATGAGGCGGCACTCCGTACTGGAAAGCCTCCAGGAGGAATCCGAATCTTTCATTGGCATCCTCCTCGCTGAATCCAAGAGCCTTAAACATGGCTTTCTGGATATCATTGCGGTGAATCCTCACGGATCCCCCTCCGAGCTCTGTGCCGTTTAAAACAATATCGTAAGCTTTCGCCCTGACTCTTCCGGGCTCTGTTTCAATGTACTCTAAATCCTCTTCCATCGGCATGGTAAACGGATGATGCATCGCCGTATAGCGGTTCTGTTCTTCGTTCCACTCCAGCAGAGGAAATTCTGTGACCCATAAGAAATTATATAAGGACTCATCGATCATCTCATATTTTTTTCCGATCTCCAGACGAAGGTTTCCGAGGACATCATAGACGACAGAGTCTTTGTCGGCCGCAAACAGAAGCAGATCTCCGGGTTTCCCCCGCATCGCATCGATAAGCGCCGTCATTTCTTCCTCTTTCATAAACTTGGCAAAAGAAGATTTTACGCTTCCATCCTGCTTCAGCTGGATATAGGCGAGTCCCTTTGCCCCGAACTCTTTGGCAAAGTCTACAAAAGCATCGATCTTCTTGCGTCCCAGATCCCCGAGGCCTTCTGCGTTCAGTCCCCGCACGGAGCCTCCGTTTTCCAATGCTCCTTTAAAGACCATGAAATCACAGTCTTTCACTGTTTCCGATACGTTAATGAGTTCCATGCCAAACCTTGTATCCGGCTTGTCGGAACCGAACCGGTCCATGGCTTCCTGATAAGTGAGACGCTTCATCGGGATCTGCACATCCACGTCCAGCACTTCTTTAAACACTTTCTTTAACAGGCGCTCGTTGACATCGATCACGTCATCTACATCGACGAAAGAAAGCTCCATGTCGATCTGTGTAAACTCCGGCTGCCGGTCCGCCCTTAAATCCTCATCTCTGAAACACTTTGCGATCTGATAGTAACGGTCTACTCCTGAACACATCAAAAGCTGCTTAAACAGCTGCGGTGACTGGGGAAGTCCGTAAAAATTTCCCGGATGCACACGGCTCGGCACGAGATAATCCCTGGCCCCCTCCGGCGTGCTTTTCCCGAGGATCGGCGTCTCAATCTCCAAAAATCCTTCTTCTGCTAAAAAGTCTCTTGCCGCTTTTGTTACCTGGCTCCTCACGAGGAGATTCTTTTGAAGGTTCGGTCTTCTCAAATCCAGGTAGCGGTATTTGAGCCGCAGTTCGTCTTTTACGGTCTGTTCCGCATCCACAGGAAATGGCGGCGTTTTTGACTCTGACAGGATTCTTAAGTCTGTCACTTTAATCTCGATATCCCCTGTCTTTAAATTCTCATTGACAGCGGCGCTTCGTTTTTGCACTTCCCCTGCCGCCGCGATCACATATTCATTTCTCAGGGAATTGGCTTTTTCATAATCTTCACCTGACAATGTATCTTCATCAAAGACCAGCTGCAATAATCCTGAACGGTCTCTTAAGTCTACAAATATAAGACTTCCCAAATTTCTTCTCTTCTGTACCCATCCCATGACGGTTACTTTCTCGCCGATATTTTCACGGCCCACTTCTGTACACCGGTGGCTCCGTGATAACCCGGCCATTGACTCTGCCATGCTGCTTCCTCCTTACATATATTAAACCTGTCTGTCATTATAGCATAAGGGATGGCAGGATTTCAATGAAACTTGCAGGTTTTATAGACATTGCATCATTTTTGCATTATAATGGTAATTACACAAAAAAGGAGGCAAGTAACATGAGTGAATATGCAATTGTTGCACCAGAAGATTTTGACCAGAGTGCCTTCCGTCTCATAGGGAAGGACTGGATGCTGGTAACCGCCAAAAATGAAGAAGGCAGAATTAATACGATGACCGCATCATGGGGTGGATTCGGAGTCATGTGGGGCAAGGACGTGGCAGTATCTGTGATCCGTCCGCAGCGCTATACGAAAGAATTTATCGATAACTCTGAAACTTTCTCGCTGTCATTCTATGATGAAGCATTTAAGAAAGACCTGACGTATCTCGGAAGTGTGTCAGGACGGACCGAAGATAAAATTTCAAAGACAAGACTTACACCGACCGATGCCAACGGCATCCCTTACTTTGAGGAAGCAAAAATTGTTCTGATCTGCAGAAAGCTGTACAGTCAGCCGATGGACCCGGAAGGATTTATAGGAGACGCAAAAGCACTGGATGCTCAGTGGTATGCGGATAAAGACTACCATACTCTCTACGTGGCAGAGATCGAGCAGATTCTCGTAAAACAGGATTAATACCATAAAAACCGGCGGAGACACATGTTCTCCGCCGATTTTTTATGAAACAGTCTATATGAAATTTATACCTGGCATACTTTGTGAGGATTCAGAATATTTTTCGGGTCGAAGGCTGCTTTGATCCCCCTCATGATATTCATTGTTTCTTCTTCTAAAGACTCATTAAGATATGGCTTCTTGGCATATCCTATGCCGTGTTCCCCGGACACCTGACCGCTTAATTCATTCGCTTTCCGGTATATTTTATCCATGGCCAGTGTCATCCGCTCCTGCCATTGTTCCTCAGTCAGATCGTCCTTCAAAATATAAGCATGGAGATTTCCGTCCCCCGCATGGCCAAAGCTCTTGATCCTGATATCCACTTCGCTGTGAAGATTGTGCATATACTCCACCATCTCACTGATCTTATTTCTTGGAACGACCACATCCACCTCATCCATATAGGTGGTAGATCCTTTGATCGCTTCCAGAAATGCACCTCTGGCTTTCCAGATGGATTCGTCCCGCTCTTCTGTATCAGAGATCAGCACATCCAGCGCGCCCTGACTCAAACAGAGTTTTGCGACTTTATCGTAATCCGCCTCGATCTCCTCGGCCGAATTTCCGTCGAATTTCAGAAGAAGGTATGCGTCTGCCTGATGGTCCGGGAACTTTTTGCCCAGATATTCTTCAGCATCTTCAATAACCTCTCTCTGCATGAATTCGATTGCGGTAGGAATCGCTTTGGACTTGATGATTTCCGGCACCGTCTGTATCGCCGAGTTGAGATTTTTAAACGGTATCAGAAGACTGATCGCTTTTTTCGGAAGCGGAAGCAGTTTAAGAACTGCTTTCGTGATAATTCCCAGTGTTCCCTCAGACCCTACCATCAGATCCTTCATCGCATAACCGGAACTGTTCTTTACGATTTTCCCTCCGAATTCTACAATCTTTCCGTTGGGCAGAACCACTTCCAGTCCCCGGACATAATCTCTCGTAACTCCATATTTTACTGCCCGCATTCCACCGGCGTTTGTACTGATATTTCCTCCTATCGTTGCAGATTTCTCACCCGGGTCCGGCGGATAGAAAAAGTCATGGTCCTCCACAAATGCTGACAGCTCCATCAGGAGTACTCCAGGCTCCACGGTTACCGTCAGATTTTCTTCGTCCAGTTCAAGGATCTGATTCATCAGGCTGGTATCCATCATAATCCCGTGTTCCATTGCCACAGAAGATCCCACAAGCCCTGTGCCCGCTCCCCTTGGAGTGACCGGAATCGTGTGTTCATATGCATAGGACATGATCTTTGAAATCTCTTCTGCATTTGCTGCCTTCACTACGACGTCAGGATAGCTCTGGGTACCGCTCAGCTCATCATGGCTGTATTCTTCATTTATATTTTCTCCGTATAAAATACGTTCGTCATCACCGATTACCTGCTTTATGTATCTAAGATCTTTTTCATCTAATCTTTTATATCCCATAGCTATGCCCCCTGACTCTCTTTAATCTTTTCAATGAACTGAGGAATGACCTCATATAAATCTCCCACCAGACCGTAATGAGCTACCTTGAAAATAGAGGCTTTCTCATCCTTATTAATGGCAATGATCTGGTCTGAATGATCCATGCCGGCAACAAACTGAATAGCGCCGGATACCCCGCAGGTGATGATCAGTTTCGGCCGGACGGTACGGCCGCTTAAGCCTACCTGCCGTTTTGCGTCCAGCCAGCCGTTCTCTGCCACAGGCCTTGTACATGCCACCTGCCCGCCAAGAAGGTCTGCCAATTCTTCCAGCATCAAAAGATCCTCTTCTTTTTTAACACCGCGTCCCGCAACCACAAGTACATCGGCAGATTCTATGAACTTTTCCTTTTCTTTCAGCACAATATCAAGAACTTCAACATTTGTCTTGAGTTTGCCCTTTTCAATGGAACATTCTACAATTTCACCCTGTTCTTCCTCCATCCGTTCCGGAGCATTCATCACTTTATAGCGGACGGTTGCCATCTGGGGACGGTGATTGGGTGTTGTGATATGTGCCATAATATTTCCGCCGAAGGCAGGCCGTATCTGGGACAGGTCTGTATTTTCATTCATCTCAAGGATCGTACAGTCGGCTGTAAGCCCGGTTTTCATTCTGGCTGCTACTCTTGGGGCCAGCTGTCTTCCGACCGTTGTTGCACCTACTAAGACAGCGGATGGATGTTGTTTTTGTATAAAGTCTTCAAAGACTGCCGTATACGGTTCTATTTTAAAACGGCTCAGCTCCGGGTCATCATACAGAAATACCTGATCGACTCCATAATGCAGCAGTTCTCTGCTCTCTTCTTTAATATCGCTTCCAATGAACAATGCGTACACAGGATGAGAAATCTTTCTGGCCAGTTCTTTTGCCTTTCCGATCAGTTCATAAGTCACCGGATGTATTTTGCCGTCCACATGGTCAACATATACTACGATTCCATTCCATAAGGATTTATCAATCTCCTCTGCCTTCTGGTCTTCCACATAAGTGACGGCTCCTTCCGGTCCCTTCTTTACACACAGTCTGCACATCTTACAGGCCGAATTGATCTCCAGTTTTCCGTCTTTTTCTTCCATTGCCCCAAACGGACAAATTTTCATCAGTTCACTGAGATCTGTTATTTTTTCCTGATTGATTTCTAACTTTGCCATATGTAATTCCTCCTATACAAATTTCAGTTCTTTCACTTTTTGAAAGAGTTTTTCTGAAAGGATACTGCCTTCCTCGTTCCAGAGTTCCCTATGGTGGTTCGTTTCCGGAGGGAAAATCTTCTGAACCTGTGTGGGTGAACCATTCAGTCCGTAATGAGTCTCATCTCTGTCGTCCATGTCATCCAGGCTGAGCATAGTGATTTCCGTATCTGCTTTCTCGGTTTTTCTCACGTAAGAAGGAAGTCTTGGCTGGAAAATGTCTTTATCCACTGCCAGAAGACAGGGATAGGCAATCCTTGTGATCTCAATGTCGTCCGGCATATCCATCTCAACTGTAATATTTTGTCCGTCTGCCTCGGTGATTTTTCTTACATTTGATACACTCGGGATACCAAGCCATTCGGAGATCTCCGGTCCAACCTGGGCTGTATCACCGTCTGTGGTCTGTTTCCCGCACAGAATCAGGTCAAAATCTCCCATCTTTTTAATCCCCTGAGCCAGGGTATAGCTTGTGGCCAGCACATCGGCTCCCCCGAATCTCCGGTCGGAAATCAAAGTTCCGTGATCAGCTCCCATCGCATAGGCTTCCCTTATCACCTGAGCCGCCTGAGGAGGTCCCATTGTGATCACACTGACCTCCCCTCCCAGTTCTTCCTTTAACCGCATGGCTGTCTCCAACGCGTAGAGATCATAGGGATTCATTTTGGACGCTGCCCCGTTTCTTTTCAGGACTCCCGTTTTTGGATCAACCTCTACCTTATTGGACTCCGGCACCTGTTTGATACAAACTAAAATATTCATATCTGCTTTTCCTCCTGCTTTCACGATTGGTCCTACCAATCGTCTGAAAAATAATTGGAAATGAAACATCATTTCCAGGTTCCCTGTTCTCTATATTGGCCCTACCAATTTATCTTTATTATAACTTCTTTTGTATTATCCGTCCAGCTTTTTTTTAAATCTTATGACTTTTTCGTCATAATGCACAAGTTTATCTCGTTTTCATGCGCTCCAGCGTGCTGTTGATGATGTCAAAGTGATCCTCGATTGCTTTTCTTCCGCCTTCCAGGTCTTTTTCAATCATACATTTTGCAATTTCTTTATGTGCCTGCTGCAGCTTTTCCTTGTTGTCATCCTTGAAGATCTCTCTCCGCATATCTGTGATATAAGTATCCAGCACATCGGATAATGCCTGTAAAATATCTATAATCAGGACATTGTGGGAAGCCTTTGCTATCGCATAATGAATCTTTTTATCCCAGATTACGCATTCTTCCTCAGTTTTGCCCCGGTCCAGATTCAGTATATACTCACCAATCTTCTGAATCTCCTCTTTGCTGATGTTGTCCACGGCAAGCACAAAGGCCTGCATCTCCAGCGCGAAACGCAGCTGTGTGATGGAGCCATAGTCAAGTTTGTGCAGAATGAACATCATGGACATTGATTCTACAAGGTTTTTTTCAAAATTACAGGAAACATAATTTCCCGCTCCCTGCTGGCTGGATATAAACCCCATCATCTCCAGCATGTGGATCGCCTCACGCACAGAATTTCTGCTGACGCCCAGCTGTTCCGAGATTTCCCTCTCGGGAGGTAATTTTTCACCGATCGTCAAATCATGATTGATGATCTGTTTCTTAATATGTTCAATCACTTTTTCGTAAGCTTTTGTCTGCTGCATCTCTATCCCTCTTTCTTTAAAACCGTT
The DNA here is from genome assembly GCF_003461725.1 of Anaerostipes sp. AF04-45. Taxonomy (NCBI): domain Bacteria; kingdom Bacillati; phylum Bacillota; class Clostridia; order Lachnospirales; family Lachnospiraceae; genus Anaerostipes; species Anaerostipes sp. AF04-45. The sequence continues at coordinate 170,694 of NZ_QTXQ01000004.1, read as the reverse complement.
TGGAGAGAATTATACCGTCCAGGTTTCATCAAATCAAGGGAATTTCTATTATTTCCAGCTTTTTCGCCGTTTTTTTCATAAAAGAGGATTACCTTCTGTCCCGGATAACTCCGAAACAGAAGGTGCATTAAGATGGTCAATATGCATTAAGCATAGAAACACGCTGATTTATTCTGCTTCCTTTTTCTTCCTGATCTCTTCGATCATAACCGGAAGCACGTTTACTGCATTTCCTACGATGCCGATGTTGGCCACTTCAAAAATAGGCGCATCTTCATCTTTGTTGATAGCTACTATATAATCGGAATTCATGATTCCGGAGACATGCTGTGTCGCGCCGGAAATACCGCACGCGATATAAAGCTTCGGCGCTACGATTTTTCCTGACTGCCCTACCTGGTGTACCCTGGAGATCCATCCGTCTTCGATGGCCGGCCTTGTGGCCCCAACCACTCCGCCGAGCAGATCAGCCAGTTCTTTGACCAGGGCAAAGTTATCCTTGCTGCCCATTCCCCGTCCGCCGGAGACAATGACTTCTGCCTCTTCCAAATTGACAGCCTCAGAAATTTCTTTGACTGCATCTTTTATATCCAGCCGAACTTTTTCATCCGTAACCGGGACTTTTTTCTCTGTGATCGTTCCTTTTCCGGCTTCTTCTGTTTTTTTAAAGGCGCCGGAACGCAGCACCGCAATCTGCGGCACGGATGTTTCCATTACCACATCCTGAAGTACCGTTCCTCCATAAAGCGGGCAGGTATAGACTGTTTTTCCATCTTCTGTCCTTAGATCCATGACGTCAGAAACACATCCAGTCTTTAATCTGGCAGCCAGTCTTGGAGCAAGATCCTTGCCGTCCTGAGTTCCTCCTACCAGCACTGCAATAGGCTTCTCTTCTTTGATTACTGATTCCATTACGTTGGTAAAATAGTCCAGATGAAAGCTTTCATATTGAGGGTCTTCAATTAAGATCACTTCATCGGCACCGGATTCGGCAGCTTTTTGGGCGGCTGTCCGAATTCCGTCTCCGATCAGAACTGCTCTGACCTTCCCGCCCGTGTTTTCAGCGATTTTTCTGGCAGGAGAGAGCATTTCCAAACCGACCTTTACCGGACTTTTGTCCGCAGTCTCAATATAAACCACGATATCCTTATATTCTGTCATATTCATTGCAAACTCCTCCTTAGAATACTTTCGCATCCGCCATCATGGCAACTGCTTTAAATGCTGAATCCTGCGCTGTCTCTTCCTGGATCTTGATTCCGGCCTCTTTTTTCGGCGGTTCATAGAGTTTAAGAGTTTTTACAAAGGCCCCGTCCTCCCCTGTTTTTTCGAGTTCCAGCATAGACAGATCTTCTGCCTTGATCGTACCGATCGGCTTTTTCCGGGCTGCCATCTTATTTTTAATCGTCGGATATCTCGGGTCATAATCCGGTTTTGTAACAGTCAGAACACACGGAGACGCTGTCTCGATAAGACGGTAGCCTTCTTCCGTCTCCTGTTTGGCGCACACCTGTCCTTCTTCGAATTCGACCCCGATCACGTTGGTGATAACACCGGTGCCCAGCAGTTCGGAGAGTTCTGCTCCCACCTGTCCCAGGGCAGCGTCGGTAGCCTCTTTCCCGCAGAAGATCAGATCAAACTTCTTTCCGGTGTCTTCCTCAATCTTTTTGGCGGCACACATCAGGATATGGCTGATTCCCCTGGAATCCGAACCGTCAAACCGGTCATCCCGTACCAAATATGCATGGTCTGCTCCTACTGCGAGACAGTTTTTTAATGAATTTCTGGCTTCCTCACCGCCGATGCACAGGACGGTGATCTCCCCTTCCCCGGCTTCCTTCAGGCGTGCAGCCATCTCCAGCGCATAGGTGTCAAACGCATTGACTACAGGTGTGATGTTTGCAAGATCCGGCTTCCCTTCTGCTGTCAAATGTACTTCCACAGAATCATCCGGCACCTGTTTCACACATACTAAAATTTCCATAATCTTCACTCCTTTGTCGGGTCAATTTCTTATCTGCCGATGGTATTGTTCGCAATGACGATTCTCTGGATTTCATTGCTTCCCTCGAAAATCTGAAAGATCTTCGCGTCACGGAGAAGTTTTTCTACCGGATATTCTCTGCTGTATCCGTATCCGCCGAACATCTGAATGGCTTCTGATGCCACTTCCATGGCAATATCACTGGCGTAGCATTTTGCAATAGCTGCTTCCTTAGAATGAGAAAGTCCAAGATCCATCCTTGTCAGTGCATGGGCAACCATCTGGCGGGCTGTCTCTGTCTTGATCGCCATATCCGCAATCTTAAACTGCAGTGCCTGATTTTTGATGATCGGTTTTCCAAACTGGATTCTTTCTTTTCCGTAGGCAATAGCCTCATTGATGCCTCTCTGTGCGATTCCTGCTGCGACACATCCCATCCATGCCCTGGCCTGGTCAAGAGTCTTCATAGCAATGCCAAAACCTTTTCCTTCCGCTCCGATCAGGTTTTTGGCCGGAATCCGGCAGTCTTCCAAAACCACATCGCAGGTATTCGATGTACGAATTCCCATCTTATCTTCTTCATTGCCAGTGCTCAGTCCCGGTGTTCCTGCATCTACAAGGAACATGGAGATGCCTTTTACACCTTTGCTTTTATCGGTCATAGCCGTAATACAGTAGAAGGAAGCGATCCCGCCGTTTGTGATAAAGCATTTTCTTCCGTTCAGTATGTATTCGTCTCCGTCTTTCACTGCAGTTGTTGTACCTGCTCCTGCATCGGAACCTGCTCCCGGCTCAGTAAGGCAGAATGCTCCGAATCCGCCCTCGATGATCTGATCACAGACATGCTTTTTTTGTTCTTCGTTCCCTGCGATTAAAACCGGTTTTGTTCCCAGCCCGCTGGCAGAAATCGTGGTGGCAAATCCTGCGTCCGCGATAGCCATCTCCTCGATCAGCGCAGCCACATCCACTCTGGAAAGTCCGGGTCCGCCGTATTCTTCCGGAACCTCAAGAGAATGAAGCTGCATCTCAATCGCTTTATCATAGATCTCCTTCGGCCATTCTCCTGAACGGTCAAATTCTTTACACTGTTCTTTGACTTCATTCTCACAAAACTCCCGCACGTCCTGCAGTAAATCGTTTGCTTCTTCTGAAATTAAATATGCCATAATTGATTTCTCCTTTTAAATTGATCAATGGTTTGTATTTTCCTTACAGCTTGTAACAGACTTTGCCCGGATTCAGGATCATGTTCGGATCAAAAACAGTTTTTACGCCTTCCATGATACGCATGCTGACCGGTCCCACAGATTCTGCCAGATAGTCGAGCTTTCCGTGTCCGATGCCGTGTTCTCCGGAGATCAGTCCTCCGAATTCCGTGGCTTTTTCGTATACTTTTTTCATAAATACTGATACTTGCTTTCTGAATTCCTCCTCCTGCATGTCATTGCTGCATGTATAAATATGCAGGTTTCCGTCCCCGGCATGACCAAAACTTTTTACCCGGAAATCTGCTTCCGCTTCCAGTGATTTTGTGTAGGTCAGGAACTCTGCGATTTTATTTGTGGGCACTACCACATCACATTCATCCAAAAGTACAGTATCCGCCTCAATGGCCTCTAAAAGAGCGCTTCTCACAGCCCACGCGTCACGTTTCAGTGCCGGTGTATCGGCTACCAGAACATCAATGGCTCCCGCCTCCAAGACAACCTCAGAGGCTGCCTCTATGATATCTTCCAGCTGTTCTTCCGAATCTCCGTCAAAGGTAGCCAGCAGATACGCACCGACTTCCACGCCTTCCATTTCTTTTGGATAAACCTTCTTTCCCAGAAATTTCTCCGTATCCATGACGACATCTTTTTCCATGAACTCCAGAGCCTGCGGATGCAGATGGTTCATGAAAAACTGAGGCACTGTTGCAATACAGTCTTCCAAAGTTTCATAAGGAATGATCAGGCTGATGACCGCTTTGGGCTGAGGAATCAATTTCAGCGTCAGCTCTGTGATGACTCCCAATGTTCCTTCCGATCCGATCATCAGATTCAGCAGGCTGTATCCGGAACTGGTTTTAGAAACTGTCGCCCCCAATTTGACAATCTCACCTGTGGGAAGAACGACGGTCATCGCCCTGACATAATCTCTCGTCGTACCGTATTTTACTGCCCTCATGCCGCCGGCATTGGTTGCTACATTTCCGCCTACGGTCGCAAATTTTTCTCCCGGGTCCGGCGGATACAAAAGCCCCTGTTTTTCTGCATCTTCCGCCAGGTCATTTAACAGAACTCCGGGCTGTATGGTCACGACAAAATTTTCTTTATCATAGCCGAGGATCTTGTTCATCTTTGTGATGGACAGTATGATTCCTCCATGGATGCTGACAGCTCCTCCCACCAGCCCGGTTCTGGCCCCGCTTGGCGTCACAGGAATTTTGTGTTCATTACAAAGCTTCATTACCGCTGCAGCTTCTTCTGTCGTCAGTGGTTCTACTACCGCTTCGGGTTTTGCCTTTCCGTAGATTGACATTTCGTCATGGGTAAAATCATCATTGATCTCGTCTCCCGTATAGACACGTCTGGGTGCAATCTCATTCAGACGGTCAATGATCTCCTGTGTCACTCTGCCATATTCATATTCGCTCATCTTCTCCTCCTCTAAAAAATCTCAATTTCTATTTCTTACAATCACTGCTACGCCGTCCGGTATTACAGTGATCTTACTGTTTTCTCTGCCCAAATATTCATCGGCCATGCGGATCGCATCTTCTACGCTGTCAGCATAGTCCATCTGCATCTCCTCTACCATATCCTTCGGAGCCTGTGTCACCAGGATAACTTTATACTTTAACAGGATACGGCATAAGATCTGGGACTCCCATTGATCAGGCACAGTAGAGTTCCTGTCTGTAGCCAGGAATCTCTGCATGATCTTTTCCTTATCTTTTTCTTTTGCAAAAGTATCATACAACTCCTTACCACCATGTCCGTCAATACAGCTTGCAGCCATAATAATCACTCCGCCCGGCCGGCAGGTGGCTTCCGCCGCCGTCATGCCCTTGACTGACTGATAAATATTCTGATCCAGAGGGTATCCCCCATTGGTGGATATGACAATATCGGAAGGTACTGCGTCCACTCCTGAAAGCTGATCCACGAACCGGCATCCCTTTTCATGAGCTTTTTCATAGTGTCCTGCGAATGCCTCAATCACCTTTTTATCTTCATCCAGCACAACGTTTATGATAAAAGCAAGTTTTGCCTTTCCGGCCGCGTAGATCATATCCCTGTGAATAGGGTTTCCTTCAAGAATTCCAGTTCTGGCATGGGGATCATCAATAAACTCCGAGCAGTGGTTTGCCAGTACTGTTGTTCTGCTGGAGACTCCCGGCAGCACGCTCTTTCTTCCTCCGGAAAAACCTGCAAAAAAGTGAGGTTCAATGAATCCTTCCGAGATCAGAAGATCGGCTTCCCAGGCGATTTTATTGATCAGAAGTTCCCCTCCGGACGGAAGTTTCCCCAGACTTACCATATCTTCCTGTTTTCCGCTTTCATGCACTACAAATCTGATGTCCGGGTGATCCACTGTTTCTTCTCCGAACTTTGAGATCAGTTCTTCCCTTGTGGTAGGGCGGTGAAACCCTGTGGCGATTAAAACTGTCACCTTTGCGCCGGGATTTCCCTGCTTGATCTCCTCCAAAACAGCCGGCATGATCACCTTGCTCGGAACCGGACGGGTATGGTCGCTGGCAATCATCACAATATTGTCTTTTCCCCTGACCAGCTCTTTAAGCCTCGGTGTTCCCACCGGATGCAGCAGGGCATCTTTTACCAGTTCTTCTTCCTCCATTTTGGCCTGATAGTCATGAGCTTTTGATAAGAGGATTCCCGCCAGCCGTTCCTCCGGGATCTCAATCGTTAATTTCCCTTTTCCATAGGGAAGGTTTATCGTTTTCATAAGTCACCTCCGTAGAATGTCTTAAATAAATCTAAGTCCCAAAAATGCGATCACTCCGTATAGTACGATAAACAGAATGAAGTATTTCATGGACCCGTTCAGTATGCTGCTCTCTTTTCCCACTGTTCCCGTGGCTGCCACAGCAATGGCAATGCTCTGGGGTGAGATGATCTTTCCCGCCGTGGATCCTACTGTATTGGCCGCAGCCAGCCAGACATCGTTCATTCCAAGTGTATGGGCTGTCTGGACCTGCAGGCCGGTGAACAGGACACTTGAGGATGTAGCACTTCCTGTCACGAAGGTTCCGATCGAACCGATCAGCGGTGCCACCAATGGATAAAAAGAGCCGGTGACCGCCACTATCAGTGCTGCAATGTCACTGATCATCCCGCTGTATCCCATGACTTTTGCTGTTGCCAGAACGGATACGATCGTAAGCACTGTCTTGAACATCTGTATCAGGGTGTCTTTCAATACCATTCCGATTTCTTTCCAGGATGCCCCCTGTGCTTTTCCTCCGATCAGCGCTGCCAGGAAGATCAGGACACCCGGTGTTGCCAGCCATGTAAAGGTATACGGGACGGCTCCGGCACCTGTATAGATCTGAACCGAACTCTTTACGCTCGCCAGCGGATCGTGGACAGCAGGGACGAGACTGGAAGTGATCAGGAGAAACAGGAGGATCAGCAGAAAGGGAAGCCATGCAAGAACTGCCTTTTTTAATCCAAGAGGCTCACTGCCGGAATGCTCCGAGTCATCAAGATCTTTCAAAATGTATTCCGGGTCTTCATTTTTCTTTAAAAGCTTTGCCGCCAGGATTGTAATGACCATACTGCATACAGAGCCGATCACCGCCGGGAGTTCAGCGCCTACAAACTTTGCAGTGAGGTATTCCGGAATGATAAATCCCAGTCCGGAGAGCAGTGTGATCATGCCGATCCCCTTCAGTCCTTTGACAGATCCCCCTGTCATGATCATCATCAGAAACGGTGTCAGGACTACCAGGACTGCAAGCTGCATAACTACGGCAACTGCCACGCCTCTGGGATCCAGGCCGCTCACGGAAGCCGCCGTGATTGTCGGAATACCGATCGAACCGAACGCCGTAGGCGTTGCATTGGCAACCAGACAGACCGTTGCAGCGAAGATCGGACTGATACCAAGTCCGCATAAGATACTGGCCGGAATCGCAACTGCCGTTCCAAAGCCGGCCATCCCTTCCATGAATCCTCCAAATCCCCATGCAATGATCAGGATCAGAATCCGTTTGTCTCTGGATACGCTGGTCAGCATCCGTTTAATTAAATCCATATTTTTTGTATGTACCGTCAGGTTGTAAGTGAAAATGGCCGCGATGATGACGAGACAGATCGGCCAGATTCCCATGGCCGCTCCTTCCAAAGTTCCGGTAAGAGCATCGACAAGCGGCATTTTCCAAAGAAGCAGTGCAAGAACTAGTGTGATCGCAAGTGAAATAGGACAGGCTTTGTATCCGGGCATTTTAAGGCCGCTTAAGGCAAGCATCAGCCAAAGGATAGGAAGCAAAGCCAAAATAAATTTAATGAACATCACAAGCAGAATCTCCTTTCTGTTCAGGACGACGAGTTACACTCCAAATAAATTGGTTCTACCAATCCCCTTGTTGCCCCTTATGGTAGGACCAATTTTATCGTTTGTCAAGCCCATTTGCATGAACAAGTCTCATGATACTCTATATTTTTTGTGCAAAACGCTGAAATTTATATTATTTTTCTGATTGATCCTATTCGCTGAAACAGGTCTGCATCTGCTTCACAGAACATTCCATTTTTTATAAATTTCATGAAATCTCACAAAAATAAAAAGCTTCTCTGATCTCAAATAATCAGAGAAGCTTTTGCCTCTGTGCACTATAAAACGATTGTCCTTATAATGCATTTTTTATATCGTCCAAAGAGATTTCTATCTCTTCTCCGGATTCCATGTTTTTCAGTCTTCCTTTATTTTCTTTTAATTCATTCTCGCCAATAATGATCGTGTTTTGTGCCCGGAGCTTATTTGCATATTTCATCTGTGCCTTTACTCCTCGTCCAAGGTAGTCTGTCTCCACCTTAAATCCTTCCATGCGCAGACCGGAAACGATCTCATAGGCTCTTGCCTTAGCTTCTTTTCCGAGAATTCCCACATAGAGGTTCAGTGGTCTTCCCGCCGGAAGTTCTGCTCCCTCCTCTTCGAGGAAAAATAAGATACGCTCTACTCCCATGCCGAATCCCACCGAAGGCATAGACGCTTTCCCGTCGATCTCATGGACTAAGTTGTCATATCTTCCTCCGCCGCACAGAGTAAACCCTTCTCCGTTTACAAACTCAAACACGGTCTTTGTATAATAATCGAGCCCGCGGACAATCCCTGTGTCCACTTCATAAGGGATATTCAGGCTGTCCAGGAGGCTTTTCAGCTCTTCAAAATGTTCTCTGCACTCTTCGTCCAGATAGTCGATCGTTCTCGGTGCATCCTTGATAATCTCTTTGCAGGAAGGGACCTTGCAGTCGATGACTCTCAGAGGATTCTTCTCCATCCTCTCCCGGCAGGTCGGACAAAGTTTGTCCTCATGTCTGTGAAGATATGCAAGAAGAGCTTCGTTGTAATCTTTTCTGCAGTTTGAACATCCGATGCTGTTGATGTGAAGTTTCGCATCACTGAGCCCAATCTTATTGATAAACGTTGTTACCAGTGTGATCAGTTCCACTTCTGCCAGAGGACTTTCTGCCCCTACAAACTCAATCCCGAACTGGTGGTGCTGTCTGAGTCTTCCGCTCTGTGGTTTTTCATATCGGAAAGCCGGGGTAATATAAAACATCTTTACCGGCTGTGGTTCGTTCTGCATTCCGTGTTCCAGATAAGCGCGGATGGCACCCGCAGTTCCCTCCGGTTTTAAGGTGATGCTCCGGTTTCCTTTATCTTCAAAAGTATACATCTCTTTCTGGACCACATCCGTTGTCTCTCCCACGCTTCGCTGAAACAGTACGGTATGCTCAAAAACAGGGGTAATGATTTCATGAATATTATATGTCTCACACAGGTCTTTGAACACATTCTCCAGATATGTCCGTTTCTGCATCTCCTCCCCGAACCAGTCCTTCGTCCCTCTCGGTGCTTGTGTTATCATTCGCAGTTCCTCCTTTTATTGTATCTGTATCGTGCAGATTACTCTTTTCTAATATTCTAAGCATTTCTTTCGAAAATGCAACCCGCTGAAATGCGAGAAACACTTTCATGTCAAAATTCTTTACTTCCTCGATCATGACTTCCAGAGCGGTTTCTACAGAGAATCCCTCCCGGTAATCCCGGTTGGCGATCAGGGCCCCAAAAATATCGCAGACATGCATGATCCTGCCCACCAGCGGGATCTCATCTCTCTTTAGATTGCTCGGATATCCTGTGCCGTCATAATGTTCATGATGGTACAAAACCGCATCCAGCACAATATTATCATAGCCGTGTTCGACCAGAATCGAATGGCCGATCGTAGAATGCATGCGCAGGTAGCGTGTCTCATCTACTGCAAGAATCTGTTCTTCCTTTTCATTCATGTAAAAATTCAGCCGGACTTTTCCGATGTCATGCAGCAGGCCCGCCACTGCCAGATCATAGCAGACTGCCTCATCCAGTCCTAATTCTTTTCCCACGTTATATGCGAGGTTGCTCACAACGATCCCATGTTCGATGGAATCGTCCAGACTGACCTGAATCGGAGTCTCTACATCCCGGGATTCATATTTCATCGGCATATCATAACACCACCTAACACATACTTTTTAGTAATTTATCTTTCCGTAAAATCATTTCTTCGATCCGTTCCGTATACTGTCTGACATCCTTCAGGTTTTCCACCCTCTGGATGTTTCTTCTGCCGCCGACAATCTTAGATGAAGCGCCGGCACCTGCTGCAATAATATCATGCAGTTCCTCCATAATCAGTATATTATAAAGGCATTCTTTTTCTTCCAAAGAAAAGCCTGTATTTTCAAAATTTCCGGGAATATTTTTCTGCCGGTACATGTAATAAGGTTCCATTCCCAGATCAAAGCATGCCCGCTGTGCAAACCGGATCATTTCGTCATCGGCACCGCAAGAAAACTGATCCCTCATTTGATTCAGGGGAGCGCTTCTCTTGATCGCCAGCGCGTGGACCGTGATGCTGTCAGGCTCCAGTTCCCCAAGAGCCTTAAAGGTTGTCTCAAGTTCCCGGATTCCTTCTCCAGGAAGTCCGCAGATCGTGTCCATGTTAATGTTGTCAAATCCTGCTTTTCTGGCAGCATGAAAGCTGTCAGCCACATCCTCCGCCGTATGGTTTCTCCCAATCTTTCTCAGTGTATCATTGTTCATCGTCTGGGGATTGATACTGATCCTTGTAACTCCGTTTTCCGAGAGTACGGAAAGTTTTTCCGCGGTGATGCTGTCGGGTCTTCCGGCCTCCACCGTAATCTCACGGACCCTGCCAAAATCAAAGCATCGTTTAAGCTCTCCAAACAGACGCTCAAGCTGCTCTGGAGAAAGGGTAGTAGGTGTTCCCCCTCCCACATACAGGCTGATCATCTCCCTGTCCCTGTACTGCTCTCCTATATAGTGGATCTCCCGGATCAGGGCGTCTAGGTAATGATCTGCATACTCCCTGTATGCCGAAATCGGATACGACGTAAAAGAACAGTACAGGCATGTGCTTGGACAAAACGGAATCCCCACATACAGACTGTATCCGCTTTCATAGGTGATATTTTTCAGCAGTTCTGTCTCTTTTATTCCCACAGATACACAAAGATCTGCCTTTTCTTCGCTGACCAGATAATCCCGGCACAGTTTCGCTTGCATATCTGCCCTGGATTTCCCCCGCAGGCAGTCCTCAAACACAAGCTTTGTGGGACGGATGCCGTTTAATGTTCCCCAGGGCAGTTCTTTTTGAAAATAACAGGACAGCAGACGGTACAGAGCCGCCTTCAGGCTGTTTTTGAAGTTCCTCTTGTCCCTGAAGTCTCCTCTGACTTTCTCGGAAATGACAGATTCCCCGGTCCTCAGTTCCAGAAGTGTTTCCTCCTCATCGCAGAAGACCCTGCATATAAAATCATAGATAGAATTGTCATCTCCTTCCGAAGACAATTCTATCTTTTCTCCAATGCAGAATGCCAGAATCAGGCTTCTGATATCGTATTCATACAGGGTTTCGTTCTGAATCAGTCCGATCATGGCTGCATAAGAAACGGATTCGTCCGTTTTTCAAGTCCAATGGTCGTGCTGTTCATATGTCCCGGATACACTTCCGTCTCATCCGGCAGAACGAATAGTTTTTCCCGGATGCCTGACAGCAGTGCATCTGTATCTCCGGTAGGAAAATCTGTCCGCCCGATGCTCTGGCGAAACAGAGTATCTCCCGCAATCAGCCACCCCTGTTCTTTGAAATAATAGCAGACTCCGCCTTTTGTATGTCCTGGCACATGAATACAGTGTATCTCCGTGTCTAAAAGATCCAAAATCTGGCCATCTTTTACGAGATGATCAGCATCCATAGAAACAGGCTCCCCAAACATAGAAGTCAGATTCAGGGAGGGCTCTCTCAGTACATCTTCCTCATCCTCATGCAGATAAACCGGCAGCCCCGGCTTTTGCTCCTGCAGATAAGGAAGAGCCATCACGTGGTCAAAATGTCCGTGTGTCAGAAGGACTGCCGTGAGCTCAAGCCCCTCTTTTTCAAGCATTTCCATCACCCGGTATCCTTCGTCTCCCGGATCAAATACAAGCGCTTCTTTCGTCTGGCGGTTGCCGGCGATATAACAGTTTGTCTGCATCTGTCCAAGACCTGCTCCGATCAAAATAATATTTTCGTTCATGTCTGAAAAACTATCCTACCTTTCTCTCTATGTCTACCACACCTTCAATATTGCGTATCCTTGCGATCACTTGATTTAACTGGGCAACTCCGTTGATGTCAAAGGACATGCTGAGGGTAGCCCTTCCTTTTTTGGAATTTGAAACATTCATCGTCAGAATGTCGATGTCCAGCTCCAAAAACACTTTGGATACATCTGCAAGCATTCCCTTCCGGTTGTTTGCATAAATCGAAATTTCCGTGGTATAGGTCTGTCCGGAGCCCTCAGATCCTTCCTGCCATTCTGCCTCGATCAGGCGGGACCGGTCGGTCTCTGACATGCTTAATAAGTTTACACAGTCTGTCCTGTGAATGGATACTCCCCGTCCCCTTGTGACGAATCCGACGATCTCATCTCCGGGAACCGGATTGCAGCATTTGGAAAACCGCACTGCCACGTCGTCCACCCCTTTGACAACGATTCCGCCCTTCTGTTTCTCTTCCGGACGCCGTTCCCTGACATGTTCTGCCGCCTCCAAAACCTGTTCATCTGTAATCTTCTGTTTCTGCTCTTTATTGAACTCCTCCGCCAGCTTATTGACAACCTGGCCCTCTTTCAGTCCGCCGTGTCCCACGGCTGCGCACACAGACTCCCAGTCTTTAAATCCATATTTGAGCTGTACTTTTTTAATGTATTCCGGCTTTAAGTAGCTTGACAGTTCAATTCTCTTGCCCCTGCAGTACTTCTCAAGCATCTCCTTGCCTTTGACAATATTTTCTTCTTTAAACTGAGTCTTAAACCATTGATTGATCTTGCTCTTAGCCTGGGTGGATTTCACGATATTTAACCAGTCCCTGCTGGGGCCCTTGGAGTTCTGTGAGGTAATCACCTCCACCCGGTCTCCGTTCTGGAGATGGTATTCAAACGGCACCTGCCTGCCGTTGACCCTGGCTCCTACCATCGTATTTCCTACCGCACTGTGAATACTGTAAGCAAAATCAATCGGTGTGGAGCCGTTGGCAAGACTCTTTACATCCCCGTTTGGGGTAAAACAGTAAACCTGCTCCGCAAACAGGTCCAGATTCGTCTTGAGGAGAGACAAAAACTCTTTATTATCGTCCATGTCCTGCTGCCACTCGAGGATCTCCCGAAGCCAACTCAGCTTTTCCTCTTCTTTGTTGACGCCCACGCTGCTGCTTTTTTCTTTGTACTTCCAATGGGCGGCAATACCGTATTCAGCGATCCTGTGCATCTCAAATGTCCGGATCTGGATTTCAAAAGGATGTCCTTCCGGCCCGATCAGCGTCGTATGGAGCGACTGGTACATATTCTGTTTTGGCATGGCGATATAGTCCTTGAATCTCCCGGGAATAGGCTTATACATCTCATGAATTACTCCCAGAGCCGCATAACAGTCCTTGACCGTATCCACTTTGATCCGCACCGCAAACAGATCGTAAATCTGATCCAGAGTCTTATTCTGATTCACCATTTTCTTATAAATGCTGAAAAAATGCTTCACCCGCCCGTCGATCTCCGCCTTGATGCCGCTCCGCTCAATATGACCGCTGACTTCATCGACGATCTCTTTGATGTAAGCTTCCCTGCGTACCTTCTGGGAGTCCAGGGAATGTTCCAGTTCCTTGTAGACATCCGGCTTCAGATATCTCAAAGACAAATCGTCCAGTTCCACCTTGATCTTGGAAATACCAAGCCTGTGGGCGATAGGCGCATAGATGTCCATAGTCTCTCTGGACTTTTCCTTCTGCTTTTCAGGCTTCATAAACTGCATGGTGCGCATGTTGTGCAGACGGTCTGCCAGTTTGATCAGTATGACCCTGATGTCCTTGGCCATGGCAAGGAACATCTTCCGTAAATTCTCCGCCTGTACTTCGATCTTGTCCTTGGAATAACTTAACTGGCCCAACTTCGTGACACCGTCCACAAGCTGGGCAACCTCCACCCCAAACTCCCGGACTACGTCTTCATATGTCACGTCTGTGTCTTCCACCACATCGTGCAGCAAACCGGCAATGATCGTCTCCCGGTCCAGTTCCAGTTCGGCCAGGATAATGGCGACACAAATAGGATGAATAATATAGGGTTCCCCGGACTTCCTCTTCTGGTCCTTATGGGCTTCAAAAGCCATATCGTAGGCCCTGCTCACCATCTCTATATCTTCATCGCTGTACAGGCTCTTCATCGTCTCCATCAGCTGCTGACGGAGTTCATCGGGAGCCGTAAAACTCTTGGGATTGCTGATATCTTTTTTTACACGGTTTATTTTTGTTTTACTGTTTTGCTCCATTGGCAGCCACTCCAGATTAATTATTTTTTAACTTTGATTCACAGTAAATGCATCTGTAAACCTTATTTTCTCTGTCCACAAGTTTGAATGTATGATCGATCTCCTGCTCTGTGGAAGTAATGCACCTCGGATTTTTGCATCTTGCAATGTTGGTGATGACCTCCGGAAGCCCGACCTTATGTTTAGATTTCAGCTTTCCGTCCTCAATGATGCATACGGTGGCATTGGGGTCTACATATCCCAGCACATCCAGATCGATATCAAAGTTATTGGAAATCTTGATGATGTCTTTCTTGCCAAGTTTATTGCTCTTGGCATTCTGAATGATCGCGATACTGCAGTCCAGTTTGTCAAGTCCCAGCTGATAGTAAATATCCATGCCTTTTCCGGCTGTGATATGGTCTAAAACGATTCCGTTCTTTATACTGTCTATGTTCATGCCGTAACCCCCAATAAATCCATGATCAGTGCCATCCTCACGTGTTTGCCGTTCAGTGCCTGTCTGAAATAGCAGGCTCTCGGGTCCTCGTCCACTTTGACAGAAATCTCATTGACTCTCGGCAGCGGGTGCAGGATGGACAGGTCTTCTTTTGCCTTCTTTAACTTCTCAGGGTCCAGAATGTAGCTGTCCTTTAATCGGACATAATCGGCCTCGTTAAAAAATCGTTCTCTCTGAACTCTGGTCATATATATGATATCCAGTTCCGGCATGACTTCTTCCATCTTCCTGACTTCACGGAACGGAATATTCTTCTTTTCAAATACGTCTTTTTTCAGATATTCCGGTATCTGAAGCTCCTCCGGAGAGATCATGATGAAACTGATATCCTCATACCTTGAAAGGGCTTTGATCAGAGAGTGCACGGTGCGCCCGAACTTCAAGTCCCCGCAGAATCCGATGGTCAGATTTTTAAGTCTTCCTTTTTCCCTCCTTATGGTCAGAAGGTCGGTGAGTGTCTGGGTCGGATGGTTGTGTCCTCCGTCCCCTGCATTGATGATCGGGATGTCCACATGTCTGGAAGCAACATACGGAGCTCCCTCCTTCGGATGGCGCATAGCGATGATATCTGCGTAGCAGGCCACAGTCCGCGCTGTGTCGGCGATACTTTCTCCTTTTGCTGCTGAGGAAGAATTAGCAGAAGAAAAGCCAAGTACACTGCCTCCTAACTCCAGCATAGCCGCTTCAAAACTGAGCCTTGTCCTGGTACTTGGTTCAAAAAATAGTGTTGCCAGCTTCTTATATCTGCATACTTCCCTGTACTTCTCCGGCATGGAAGAAATATCATCCGCAAGATTCAAAAGCCTGTCGACGTCATCCACAGACAAATCCATCGGATCGATTAAATGTTTCATAGAAAGTACCTCCTAATCGTTATATTATAATAATTCTACATTTATAGACCAATAGTGTCAATGAATTACTTATATTTTAGCAGGCCTTTTTCCAGCAGTTCCGAAGGACGGTAAGAAAGTTTTGCCTTCCGGAGTCCTTCTTCCCCCAAATCTTCCTCTCTGTTGATAAACTGATAATCCATGGCTTCGTGCAGAATAAACTGCTGATTGATCATCGGGTAGGCTCCCTGTATCTCTCCGAACGCCTTCTCAAAATGAACAACAAAGGTATCTTCTGTTGTTCCCTCCCCTATGGCAAACGCAATAATCTTTCCATCACTTCTCAGCACCCCGCCCTTTAAGTCAAGGTCTTTATAATACATCAGAGCATTCTTGGCAGCACAGATCTCTTCATGCTTGTCGGCGTCTTCTGCTTTGGTAGCCTCGTTTGCCATCTTCCATTCCATGAGCATGGTCAGGGCTTCCAGGGCATTTTCATCATTTAAAGATTCGTAAGACCAGTCGTGATTTTCCTTAAACCTGTTGATATGATTTCTTTTGCCGTGAAGCTTCTTGCCCCTCAGCGTTGCCAGAGATTCCCGTTCGTAAATATAATCAAAAAGATCCCGGTCATATTCCACTGTAAAAATATCCCCGAACATCTCTTTCATCTTTTCTTCTGTTTCCTTCAGGATACCATGCATGGCAAATGGGATTCCTTCTTCCCTGCAGTATTCCATGACGGCCTCCACGGCTTTCTTCTCATCCCCGCCTCCGATCGGATAGCTGAACGTGCACCCTTCTCCGTCTTTTGACCGGATGATCAGCATATCCTCTGTTATGGCATATGTCATGTGATAATGATCTTTCCACAGGATCAGTGTCGCGGCCGAAAAATCGGCACTCCGGTAATTGATTTTGTCAAAATATGCATCAAACATTTTTTTATCTTCTAATTTCGGTGTCTTAAATTCCATTGTAAACTCCTTTATTTATTTGTGATAAGGCTGGCAGTTCATGATTCGGTATCCCCGGTAAATCTGCTCCAAAAGAACAGCAGCGCATAATTCAGGTGCCATATCAAAAGAAGATACGGAAAACTCTGAAACATGATGCTTCCGGCTGAATCCGCCAATATAAAAAAAGATATTAGAACAGCCGTCTAGCATCCAACGGCTGATTTCTTCTGCAAATGCAGTGCTCTCCAAACTGTTTTCAGAACTTGTGACCAGAAAATGCTTTCCTTCCTTATCAAAGATTCTTCCCAATTGTTTCTCTTTTTTTACATACTTGACTTCTATTGTACAATATTTCCCCAGACGTTTCAAATATTCTTCCATAGCCTGGACATACAGTGTATCCCTGTTCTTCTGTAAAATAAAAATATAGAACTTCATCATGACTTGCCTTTATCAAAAAACTTCTTCAGTTTTTTATCAGATTTGAGCGCTTTCTCAAAGGCATCGTTGGTCTCTTTGATCAGCTGTTTTACTTTTTCTGTTGCCAGACCGGCATTCAGAGCATTTTTCATCTGCGCCGTATAATGTTTCTCATTGTTATAGAGCAGATAAGACTGGCCCTTTTTTACAATATAATATTGGCTCATGCCTGGTGCAGGTGTTTTGATCCCCCGGATCTTTGTACTGTAAGCAGCATAAACGATAAACGATTGTTCATCCGCGCCTTTTTCAGTGTGGAATGAGAGGTTCTCATATGACTCCACATACTTATGTAGCTTCTTTACTACCCGGCTGGAAACCAGATCTTTCGGGTCTTCCACCATGCCTTTTAAGCCCTTCTCGTCACCTGCCCTGAGCTTTTTATAGTACTCATTCATAAATGACAGCAGTTTCTCTGTCTCAGGCTCCACCGGCTGGGATGCTGCAACAGCATCGGTGTTTTTTTTCTCTGAGGCTTCTGTCTCTTCCCTGAAAATCTTCTCATTTGTGATTTTTTCCGTATGTTCCTTGTCCAGTTTCAGGAAAATCAAAAAACAAGCGCAAAAAAATAAAATCCAGCTCAATACGATGACAATGACTGTTGATTTCTTTAGCTTCACTTACCATGCCTCCATCTAGATTGTTTTTTTTATTATAGCATATCCCTTTTTTTGATACAAAGAAAACATAAAATAAAGACCGCGTTCCGTCCAATCCCGTGTAATTCACAGGAAAACAGACAGAATGCGGTCTTTCAATCTCTCAGGCTTTCTAACTTTGTACCCGGAATCCAAGGCTTATGAGAAAATCATGGACGTCATCCGGATTTTTAATTGTAGCCAGAGAGGAGACTCCTATATACTCAGGGTGGGTACCCGCTCCATTGGTTGTAGTCTTACCCGTCTCATATATTTTCCCGTCATAATATACAAGATATGCTTTCCACTGCCCGTGCATGTTATTCGGATTCGATCCGTCGCTTTTCGTAGCGATCAGTAAGGAGCCGAAAGACCCCGATACCCCTTTGGATGACAGATAATAGGGCTGCCAGTACAGCTGGTCTTCCAGTTCGTCAAAATATTTTGATTTAAGAAATGAGGAATCGACCGGCATATATCCATTGCCATGGTCATACATATACTTCATCAGCAGCTCTCTGCTGGCCCAGTTGTTTACTTTTCCCTCTTTGTAAAGCTGATCCATGAGTTTTTTGTATTCTTCTACATATTCCTCCAAGGGGGTCAAAGCACTGTCATCAGAAATCACATATTTAACATCGGCATCTTTGTTGTATTTCACACAAAGGCCGTTTTCCGCTTTATAGGTAAGAGTCTGGATCTTCATTTCATTTTCATCGAAGAAGATGCTGCCCTGAAAAGATCCGCCGGTGCCGGCCATTTTTAAGATTTGCTTCTTGTCCGCGCCCACTGAGGTCAGACGGTTTTTCGCATACAGTTCCATATACGCACTCTGTGAAGACGCCACGATAAGCTTACACTCCGACTTGGCATCTGATTCTTTCTGCTTTCGCAGGTATGCGGTAAATGAAGGGATCGCAATCGCAGCAAAAATACCGATGATCACTAACACTACGACCAATTCCACCAGCGTAAACCCTTTTTTATTTTTGATTGTCTGCTTCATCTTTCCCCTCCTTGCCGGCATTAATGACCTCTAAGTCTAATATACCTGATTTTGAATCAGATTGAAATACGAAATACATCAATTTCCGGAGGAACGAGAAACCGTATGGGATAGTGAGATGTCCCGATCCCTGTGTTGACAAAAAGCTTCATCCCGTTCACTGTATAAAACCCATCCGTATATTTTTTGGCAAGAGACGTTTTCATCTTAAAAAACGGAAGCTTGACCTGTCCGCCGTGACTGTGCCCCGCAAGAATCAGGTCGGCACTGTTTTCAGGGAGACGCTCTGCAGCATCCGGTTCGTGCATCAGCAATATTTTGTAATCACAGTTTTTTAACTCCTGCGACCCCATCAGTTCATAGTCTGGTGTTCCGAACAGTACGTCATCCAGCCCGCCGATTCCAATCGTTTTTCCGTTGGGGAGGCGGACGGTCTCAGATGCATTGGCGAGCAGCTTAAATCCTCCGTTTTGTATGACTCTCGGATAAGCCCTCATGGCGCCTCCTCCGTAATCCCGGTTTCCCCAGACCGCATATTTTCCATACCTGGCCTCTATGGCAGACAGTGCTTTTTCTACTTTTTTCTCAGGGTGGTAAGCAGCATAATTGTCATAGAGGTCCCCGGTAAAGACAACAATATCCGGCGACTGTCCGTTGATCTTATCCACTAACTTTCCCAGCCGTTCTTCCGAATATGCTTCACTCACCTGGATGTCAGATATATGGACCAGCTTCAGTTCTGCCGATGCCGCTCCATTCTTCAAATCATAGTCTCGTACTGCCAGTCTGTAAGGTTCTATTTTTACTGCATATACCGCTAAAAGGCCTGTTAAAATGAGGATCAGAAGTATAAACAGAATGATTCTTTTGATGATCTTCAATGGAATTCTCCTTATGATTTCGCCGAGTAATGAAAAAACCGCATATTTCTATGCGCTTCTTTTATTTTTAGACATATCTGCCAATTTTCATTCAAGTTATTTGTTAAGTATAAACGATGAAAGGGCAGATGGCAAGGCTTGATTAGCCATCACTTACTAAAAAATGATGGCTGACCAAGCCTCTTATTTTTAAGGAATATTTATTCATTAGCCTTCTCCAGAAGAAACTATGTCCATTGTCACCAGTTCGGAGGCAACGAGGTTCGATTCACTAAATTCACACTTCGCCTGCAGCTCCTGCTCATCTGGTGAAAATGTCATATTGCGTCTTTCATAAAATCACACGCAAATCCAACAGCTTGGCAGGTAAGCTCTTCACACATATGCGGAGGATCATTAGGGGTAAATCCGCCTGGCCTTAATTCATAACAGGTTAATGAACCAAACCTCTTACGAAAAGTATCTGCAAATTTATAACAAGCTGTGACAGTTTCTTCTTCTGATCTTCCCAAAAAATGATAATAAATGCCTATAAACATTAATCCGCCCTCAACCAGACCACACTGTGCACGGAAGCCGCCGGCGCCATGTAAACCTGCAGCCGAGATAATGGTTTGTTTTTCCAGTGTAACTTCAAATATTTCTCTCAAACAAAACAGCATGGTTCTTGCACAGTTATAATCATTCTTCCAATACAATTCATGCACTCTTTGATTTATGTAATCCATCTTCTTTTTCTCCTGTCTTTATTACAGCAGTTTCCGGTTATTCAACCTCAAAATTTTCAGAACTGAAATTGCTGTAATATCTCCCCTGCTCCGCAGTAAAGCGCAGAACACAGTAATCCGGGTCTGTGACACCTTCCGGGTAATACATGGTATCACCTTCCTGCCATATCATCTCTTTATAGAAGCTGTCTTCCAGTACCTCCATAGTACCTGTCAGCATAGCGCCCCAAAAAAACCGTCTGTCACAAAAATAAATACAGGCTTTAGGACTGTATTTATACTGGCTGACTCTCATAGAAGACGTATTCGTGGTAAAATAAAATACCTTGATACCCTCTCTTCTCCGCGGCGGCAGCATAGCCTTCGTATTGGGATAACCATTTTCATCCACAGAACTGATAAATGACACTCCCTGCTTATCGATCAGGTTTCCAATCATCTTCACTGGATCTCTCATTTTCTTACCTCCTTAACCTATGTCTACATTATAAGACAGGCAGGAGTTATGGTAAATCAGTTACTTTTTTGTAACTATAACAGCCCTTTTTCTTTTAAAAATTCTTCCCTGTGATCCTCAATCATCATCTCGATCCCAACATCCTGCATAATTGATACGGCTTCAAAAATCTTTTTCCCTCGTTTCGTGAGAAAGTAATTCGATTTCAATAGATAGCTGTCATTTATCGTTTTTCCGATCATTCCCCATTCCTGAAGCTCTTTCAGATGCTGCACCAGCATTTTCTGGCTGATTCCCCGGATGGACTTTTTTAGAACTGAAAGAGAACTGCCGCCCTTGCTGAGCTCCCATAAAATAATCGGCTTCCATTTGCCCTTTATAATGTCATGTGTCAATTCCAAAGGACACGTGTACTCATTCCTCATCTTCATCCTGACCGCCTCCAATCATATAGAAAATGGACATCATATCTACTGGACAAATCTTGCCTAAAAAGAATAAAAAAACGCATATATATGCGGTTTTTAGAACTGCACCAGGCAGGAGTCGAACCTACCACTATGCATTTTCTAAAAACAGCTTAAAAAGAGTTTCACTATTAAAATCAATTTAAAAAATCTATAAATGCCAAACCATAAAATGGCGTAACCCCTTAGTTTATCAGGGGTTACGCCATTTATAAAGTACTGTAGTAATGGTACAAATCGCAAATCTCCATATTAAGGCCTGTAAAAGTATAAGGAAAAATTTTTCATTTTTTGACGCGTTTTTTCTTATTATGTTGTGTATTTTCACTTCCGTATCACACGAAATTTAATAAATAAAATAATTGAGATTTTAAATAAAAGCTACAACCTAGAAATTCAAAAATAACAATCACATTATTTGGCTACAATATTTATATCTACTAGAAAATGCTGATTTTTGCTATTTCTATCAATGCCCCGCAGTCACCGCAGACAGCAAGACCGGATAACGGATATACCTTTTCCTCATTTGGAGAGGTCCTCGTATCCAACCCCAACAGTCTCTGCACTAAAGCAAATTCTGGGTCAGTTATGATTGGCTCATGGTTCTGCTCAATCCTTATCCAGTCCTTTTCCGGCTTATCCATAAATTTTTTGATCTTATGGTTCGGTATGGTATGTCTCCCCTGGATCAGTGTTCCGATATATACCTCATTTTCCAGAATACGATTCACTGACATGGCACTCCACTCAGCCTGTTTGTGTATCTTGAAACTATCCTGAATATTAATTCCAATGCTATGCTTATACTCCATAAAGGATAACACGCCCTGGTCATTCAGATAATTGACAATTCCTGTCTGGCCCATCCCCGACATTTTCAACCGAAAGATTTCTCCATGTTTTGGGTAAAAAAGCAGGGAACCTGTTTCAGATTTTCTGCTTGGTGGAGCCGCCGGTGGACAGCTGGCATTTCATTATTTACGGTTTCTGGATATTACGAACAAAATTGCTAATCAGCTTTATAAATTTCACATGTAAAATTTGATGCGGTATATAAATTTATGCAAAAAGTTCCTGATATAAGCGTTTGGCATAACTATCTGTCATACCGCTTATATAATCCGTAATCATCAAAATTCTTAAATAAAGCTTCTCCTGTTCATTTCTTTTATATGCTTCGCTATGGTACATGGATTTATAAAATTCAGATACGGTGTCTATTGTCCTCTGTTCTATAAACGTAGCGTTTTCTTCCGTATCATAGACAAGCGCTGCTGGCATAAATTGATTCAATAATGAATTTATAACCCGGCGTCCAAATAATTCTGTTCTGGTTTTTATGGAACTTGTATAAACCAGGCGTTCGCTTAGTTCTGCGATAGCCAAGATAATATCGCCAGATACAGTATCGTCAAACAAGCTTCCATTAAATTTGCCTTTCATGATTTCTTCGTAGTTCTTAATAAAAGAATCACCGGCATTTATTATCATCATACTTTGTATATATTGATTCCATCTTTGAACGGCAGTTAATTCCGGCTTCCGTTCATTTTTTGCCAATTCCTCCTCGTATATGGTCAATAATTTATTAATGTATTCCTGAATACGGCTCCCATATATACCGTCCTGTGTCCTGTAATGTTGGAAAGTTTTTATAATCTCCTGAAAACTTATTACTTTTTTTACCATAGCATCCTCCACATCAGAGGTTCTATAAGCAATATCATCCGCCGCCTCCAAAAGATAGGATAATGGGTGGCGGTTTCCGTACAATCCCATTTTTTCATTGATGTCCTCAAATAATTCATGCTCGGAAAAGTTATATCCCATTTTTTTATAACTGTTCGGGTTATTGTATAATAAATCGACAGAAGAAATAGGGTATTTCATAATTGCTCCCAGAACTTCATATGAGAGATTAAAGCCGTTTTTTTTCCCCAGATAAGGCGTTTTGGACAATATACGCAAAGACTGTGCATTCCCTTCAAAGGAATATAAATCCTGGAGTTGCCATTCTGACAGTATGTTTGTTATTTGTTCTTTTCCTAAATACAAATGACTAAGATTTGTCTGGAACCATTCACGAATTGCATATTCTCCAAAATGGCCAAATGGTGGATTTCCTATATCATGTACTAAACCTGCACATAGAAGGACATCAGAAAACTCTTTTTCTGTATGGGTTTCAAACCATAAATCTCTCTTTTCTTTCTTTAGCTTTTTGAATACATATTCGCCTAGCTTTTTTCCTATTGCCGATACTTCTAATGAATGCGTTAAACGGGTTCTTATATAGTCATCATCATCTAAGGGGAAAACCTGTGCCTTATCTTGTAATCTGCGAAATAGGGTACTACAAATAATTGTTTTATGAATAAAACTTGTCGGACGGGAACAACTTGCAAAGCAAGGTGTTTCCGGGTGGCAAGTCCACAGCTCTTTCAGATGAATTTCCAGATTAGGGAAGGAGTATACACCATCGTTTTCTTCGGACAATGATAGGTCTCGTCAGTGGCGAGTTCTGCTGCCAGCTTGTGCTGCGGCGCCAAAACCATGAAAGTTGCTGCGTGGAGCGTATCCGGTCTTGTGGTATAGACAGTGATCGCCTCGTCCCTGTCTTCTAATTTAAAGTCTACTTCGGCACCGTGGTTCTTTCCGATCCATTCTGCCTGCATTTTCTTAAATTTTTCAGGCCAATCCAGTTTATCCAAGTCTCCCAGAAGACGGTCTGTATTTTCTGTGATCTTTAACATCCACTGTCTTAAATTCTTCTTTGTCACATCGGCTCCGCAGCGCTCGCACTTGCCGTTGACTACCTCTTCGTTGGCAAGTCCGGTCTTACATGAAGGACACCAGTTGATCGGCATCTGTTTTTCGTAGGCCAGTCCCTTTTTAAACATCTGGACAAAGATCCACTGAGTCCATTTGTAAAACTCAGGATCTGTGGTGTTGACTTCCATATCCCAGTCATAGATGGCTGCGATCTCACCGATCTGGCGTTTGATATTTTCAATATTCTGAGCTGTGGATTCTTTCGGATGCACTCCCATCTTGATCGCATATAAGATGCTTAACGGACACACAAGAAAACAGGTGGGCTCTAAAAGCCTGCCCGTCTTCCACTGTCAGGTCCGTTCTTATCTGTAATAAAAAAATGGAGCCATGATTTGCTCATAGCTCCAAACTGGTTCCGCAGAAATACTTATCCGATATCTCTATAATTTATATTTGCAATCTGAGCTTCATATAAACCCTTGGTTTATCAGGTGTTACGCCATTTATAAAGTACTGTAGTAATGGTACAAATCCCAAATCTCCGTATTAAAGCCTGTAAAAGAATAAGGAAAAATTTTTCATTTTTTGACGCGTTTTTTCTTATTATGTTGTGTATTTTCACTTCCGTATCACACGAAATTTAATAAATAAAATAATTCTGTAGAAATTTTATATCGAACTTCCAATTATCCGCTTAAATACAGCATTTATAAGTAATTCAATGATTAAAAAGCACTTATTTTACCA
Source organism: Anaerostipes sp. AF04-45 (assembly GCF_003461725.1). NCBI lineage: Bacteria > Bacillati > Bacillota > Clostridia > Lachnospirales > Lachnospiraceae > Anaerostipes > Anaerostipes sp. AF04-45. The sequence goes on along the minus strand of NZ_QTXQ01000004.1, from coordinate 146,138 downwards.
CGAAATTACCACGATTGAATGAGCCTTGATATGATGATAATAGATAAGGGAGATTCCACAATAAAAAACTGTGTATCTCCCTTGCTTCATTCATACAGCCATCTTATTTATAAGACTCTTTTGCGTCTGCTTTTGGCTTCATAGACCAAAACACTACATTCATTACAATGACAATCAGTATCACAACTGCCATAGCCACCCAAAAACCGATATTAAGACCAAGCCATTCGGTAGTTCCGAAAAGGGTCATCCAAAGTTCTTTCCAGTTCATCATTGCACCTCCTTAGAGCAGTTCGCCGAAATGACGGACATAGGCTTTTTTCAAACTTGTTGCCAGAATCATATACACCAGAATACATGGAATCAGATAAGCAAAGTATGTTGCAGGCAATGCGACAAATCCCAGCATAGTTCCAAACACAGTAAACGGAATAATGGTCAGAACCGTAATTCCAGCCATTGTGAGCAAAGTCACCGGAGCGGACGCACGACTCTGAATGAAAGGCAGCCTCGGAGTACGGATCATGTGAATGACCAACGTCTGGCTCCACATAGATTCCACGAACCATCCGGCTTGGAACATCCCGATATACTGCGCCTGGAGCGTTGCCAGCTCTGCACCGCTGAAATGGGCGGGCAAATCATTGAACAACACACCGTTCGATACGAATAACGGGCAGAATACAAAGTACATGAAAATATAGGTTGTAAAATCGAAGATGGAGCTGGTTGGCCCAATCCAGATCATAAAACTTCCAACACTGGAAGCATCCCATTTACGTGGTTTGGCAATGAACTCCTCATCCACATTGTCCCAAGGAATGGCAGTGCAAGACAGATCATAGATCAGATTCAGGAAGATCAGATGCACGCTCATCATCGGCAGGAACGGCAGCAGTGCGGAAGCCGCCAGTACAGAGAACATATTGCCGAAGTTGGAAGATGCAGTCATCTTGATATATTTAATCATGTTGGCGTAGGTCTTACGTCCCTCAATGATACCCTGCTCCAAAACCATTAGGTCTTTTTCCAGCAGAATGATGTCGGCAGATTCCTTTGCCACATCGACAGCAGTATCCACCGAAATGCCGATGTCGGCGGCTTTCATAGCTGCGGCATCATTGATACCGTCACCCATGAAACCGACCGTATGACCATTTTCACGGAGAACGGAAACCACACGAGCCTTCTGGTCAGGAGTCAGCTTTGCAAATACATCTGTAGACTCCGCCGCTCTTGCAAGCTCTACATCGCTCATGTGCTCCAAATCAGAACCTAGAAGCATATTGCGAACCTTCATCCCCACCTGCTTGCAGATGGTACGAGTCACTTTGTCGTTATCACCGGTTAAAATTTTGGTGGTAACACCGTGGTCTTTCAAAGCCTTAATAGCATCCGCAGTAGATTCTTTTGGAGGATCCAGGAATGCCAGATATCCAATCAGCACCATGTCACACTCATCTTTGACACCAAATGCGCCAACTGGGGACGGATTGCTTTTCTGTGCAATCCCCAGAACGCGAAATCCCTTGTCGTTAAGATCATCCACTGTCTCCAGAATCCGACAACGAACGTCATCCGTCAGAGGCTGCACTCCTCCATCACACTCTGCAAATGTACAAATAGAAAGCATTTCTTCCACAGCACCTTTTGTTACCATTTGGGTCTTGCCCTTTTTATCCTGCACCACAGTAGTCAGACGGCGACGAGTAAAGTCAAAAGGAATCTCGTCTACCTTTACATAGTTTTCGGACAGGTCAATGAGACGCGAATCTGCTGCTTCTTCTTCCTCCGTCTTATTGATAATCGCCAAATCCATCAGGTTTTTATAGCCGGTCTGGAAGTAACTATTAATGTAAGCGTGACGCAGTACTCGCGTATCGTCCTCGCCATTTACATTCAGGTGGTATTCCAGCACAACCTTATCTTGGGTCAGAGTGCCGGTCTTGTCGGTGCAGAGAATGTCAATGGCACCGAAATTCTGAATAGAATTGAGGTTTTTAACGATTGTCTGCTTCTTGCTCATGGAAACAGCACCTTTCGCAAGACAGGTTGTTACAATCATCGGCAGCATTTCCGGTGTCAAACCGACAGCAATAGAAATGCCGAATAAGAAGGCCTCTAACCAGTCGCCCTTGGTGATACCGTTGACGAAGAACACCAGCGGAACCATAACGAGCATAAAACGAATCAGCACCCAAGAAACGGCGTTGACACCCTTGGTAAAGCTTGTTTCAACCGCTTCCCCGGCAACTGCGCACGCCATGGAGCCAAACAGAGTATGATCGCCAACACAAGCAACAACAGCTGTTGCGCTGCCAGAAATCACATTACTACCCATAAAAGCAATGTTTGTGTAATCGGTCACGCTCTCTTTCTGTGCGCTCACATTGGGCGTTTTTTCAACAGGTTCACTCTCTCCAGTAAGACTTGACTGGCTGACAAACAAATCCTTCGCGTCCAAAATACGAACATCCGCCGGAATCATGTCTCCAGCAGACAGATGTACAATATCTCCGACCACCAGATCATCCATAGGAATTTCTATTTTTTCCTGGTTCTTACGGGTAACGGTGCAGGTGGTCGTAATCATGGCTAACAACTTTTCTGCTGCGTTTCCACTTCTGGATTCCTGCACAAACCGAAGCGTACCTGAAATGAACACCATTGTTAAAATGATAACCACCGTCAGACAATCAAAATCCTCCGGCGTACTGCCAAACAGAGAAAAATAAGGTAGAATCATATCTGTAATGGTTGATACCAGAGCCAGACAAAACAGAATGGCTGTAAAGGGGTTGATAAACGCACCGGCCACCCGTTTTGCCAAGGACTTCTTTTTTTCATGCGTTACTTTATTGGTGCCATATTTGGTACGACTTACGTGTACTGCTTCTGCATCTAATCCCCGAAGTGTGGTATGAAGTTTTTTCAAAACCTCTTTAATGGGATTGGTTGCAGCAAATTGAATGCGACGGTTCTGTTCGTCACGAATGACTGTCTTTTCGACAGACTGACGAACAGCCATGCGGTTTTCTTTCTTGTTCATTAAACTTACCTCCTTGAATTTTTGTAGAGGCCAGGGCAATCACATGAGGGACACGGAACTTCCGAATCCCCATCTGCTGCTCTTTGCCTTCGCGGACTACTGTCAGAGTCCATGCCTTTCACCTCACTGTTTTATAAAATATCTATGTGAAACCGCAATGCGGATTATTGACTATAATAGCGGTTGCTCTTTCCGATATACCAGACATCAAAGCCTGCAACGATTAGCCATGCTATCATCGCACACACAAACCAGTGGTTTGAAAATCCTGCCCAAAACCCCTTCATCAGAAAGATAATGCCATTGAGTACAATGACTTCCCCGATGTTACGGCAAAGCGGGATAATTTTAATTTTATCTTTCTCTTCCTGCGACATATTTTTCCACGCAGACAGGTGAATATGTCCTTTCCCACAAGCAAACAAGAAACCTGCAATAGTAAAAAGAACTCCGAAAAAGATGCAGGTGAAATCCATATTTCCTCACTCCTTCCAATATTTTATTTCATTTTTTAGTCTCAGAAGTCTGGTGAGCAGTATGATCACTGTAACAGCAAGGATAAACCAAATAACAGCAGTTACCTGATACCACATCTGAAACATCAAAATCCTCTGTTTAGAGAACATCCAGCTTAAACACCCGCATATTATTGTGAACACGGAGTAAAGTGCAAAGAAAATTGCCAGTTTGTGATCTTTGATTTTCGTCTTCACTCACAACACCTCCCAACCAGCGCTTACAACTTCCGGGATTGCCAATGCCTGCCCAACGATTCCCTCTAAAACATTGTTTTTAGGCTTTCTAGCAGAACAGTATTCCTCAATGATCTCAACCTTGTCACCAACAACATCGCCGCTTTCCAGATTATCCAGGAACAGCGTTTTGCAAGGATTGCTGTTAATAAGCAACAGACGAATTTCCTGCTCTGCATCTTCCTGACAAGTGACCGAAATACGATATTGTTTTTCAGATTCATCACCGGCAGTGATTGGATTCAACTTTCTTGCAAGAGGACGCAAAATCAAGTTGGAGCCAATCAAAATACCAGCAGCGGTGATTGCCATTGCATACATCCCTGTACTTGCAAGAATGCCAATGGCAGCTGTACACCATAGCGTTGCCGCAGTATTCATTCCACGCACTGTTCCGCTGTCCTTGAAAATCACACCGCTGCATAAAAAGCCAACACCGGATATAATACTGCTCCCGACACGAAATACCTGATCCGGGCCATAGAGCATTGGAAACAAGGTAAAGAAGCTGGTTCCCATGCAAATCAGAACATTGATACGAATACCTGCCGGATGGCCGGTTAGCTGCCGTTCCAATTCAATCAGAAAGCCAAGCGCCAAGGAGAGGGAGTTTCTTAAAACAAAATCGGTGTAAAACATGCGAATCGCCTCCCTTCGACCACGAACAGTATATAAAAACCGCAAGGAGAATCACATGGCGAAAACCTTGCGATTTCCTTGCGATTTGGCAAGATTTTAAAGAATAATACGTTGATAATAGTTCATAGATTGCTATGTTCTACTTTGTACTGCCATCGGATACAGTGCTTGCTGGATTTACATGAACCATGCAGTGTTTTACTTCTGGAAAGGAATTTTCTATTGAGTAATGAACCTGCTCAGCAATATAATGCGCTTCTTTTAACCGTAGGTTTTCATCTACGGCAATCTCAATATCCACATATATTTTCATACCAAACAGGCGGGTCTGTAGCAGGTCAATACGCCTTATTTCAGGGATTGCGGCAATCAGACTTCGTAGTTTATCTTCAGTAGCATCATTGCAGGAATGATCTACCATTTTATTGATAGCATCACGGAAAATATCCATGGACACCTTCACAATCACCACACAAATGATAACACTGGCAATTGAATCTAAAATAGGATAGCCAAGCCTTGCCCCCAGAATCCCCGCAAACGAACCAATAGAAGATAGGGCATCTGAACGGTGATGCCACGCATCTGCCATCAGAGAGCCGGAATTAATCTTCTTTGCGGCCGATCTGGTGAACCAGTACATCCACTCCTTTACAATAATGGATACTACGGCGGCCATAAGCGCCAATATTCCCGGAACTGTCAAATCATCCCCAGTGCTGCCGGCAATAATCTTTTTCAACCCAACAATTCCGATTCCAATTCCCGTTACCAGCAACACACCCGAGAGGATAATGGATGATACGCATTCAATACGCTCATGTCCGTAAGGATGCTCTGCATCGGATTCCTTGCTCGACATTTTTGCTCCAACGATAACCACAATTGTGCTAAGCACATCGGACGCTGAATGAACTGCATCGGAGATCATGGCGTCAGATCTTGCGATGATTCCGGCAATCAATTTAAATAAAGACAAAAGGAGATTTACAATGATACTGATACTGGAAACGTGCATTGCAGTCTTTTGTGCGGCATTATCGGGATTCGATTTACTCTCCACTTTAATACCTCCTTCTTTTATAATTCTTTTTGATAATCATGGCAAAGCGGTCCAATGCCGCTCTCAAAATGTCTTTGGGCTTTATTCTCTTCATACATGTTTGAGATGTATACCGGCTGAAGCCGCGGAACAATACCTTGCAACAGGCACAGGCTTAATAATACAACAATCGCAAGGTGACTCCCATGGCGAAAACCTTGCGATTTCCTTGCGATTTGACAAGAATTTAGGCGGGCTGAAACCGAAAGTGGTCTCAGTCCGCCTATGTTATAGTTGGTCATTAAATTTGTACCCGATGCCCCAGATAGTCAAAATATACTTCGGCGCATCTGGATCAGGCTCAATCTTCTTTCTCAGTTTTCGGATAAATGCCATGATGTTGCTGTCATCCAGCAGATAATCCTCTTCCCAGACTGCACGATAAATCTGCTCTTTAGTAAAGACCTCGCCCCGATTCTGGGAAAGAAAATACAGAATGTCAAACTCTTTTGGGGTCAAGCTGATTTCTGAACCTTTCAGCAGAACCTTTCTACTTTTCGGATGAATCTCCAATTCTCCAATTAGAATCCCGTCCGACAGAATACCGGCAGGTAGCTCTGTTTCTTCTGATGCTCCCAAAAGCAAAGAAGATACCTCCCCGCTGATCATATCCCGGATGCCAGACAGTAAATCTTCTGCACAGTCACTTTTCGGCGGCTCTTTAATCAGCTTTTCCAGCATCCAAATTTCAAGGGCGGAATCCATAGGGATAAAACTGATATTCTTTTTCACGATGAATTCCTCCTTTCAAATCAACTCATGGTACTTTTTCTTATAGAAATATTTGGCTACCGTAGTCAGCAGCATATACACAAGCGCTACGATCAGCAAAAATGCAAAATACCAAAGTGGCAGCTTCGTCAGGCCGAACAGCGACGCACCGCTGGTAAAGGTAATAGCTGTAAAGGCAACGATTCCGGCAAGCGTTATGCAAATCACAGGTGTAGATGACCTGCTCTGCATAAAAGGAACTTTGGGTGTTCGCAGAAAATGCAAGATCAGCACCTGTGTCCACATGGATTCCAAAAACCACCCCGTCTGGAACAGTGACACATACTGAAGCTGCAAAGAAGGATCGGTAATATTCAGATAAGTTGCTCCTCCACACAGCATGGGACACAGGAAATAATACAGGAACAAGAAGGTCGCAATATCAAATAGAGAGCTGATCGGCCCGAATGACATCATAAACCGTCCCAAAGTTTTGCCCGACCAATCTCTCGGAGACAGGATTTCTTCCTCGTCCACATTGTCCCAAGGCAGAACAATACACAAAATATCGTACAGCAGATTCAGAAGCAGAATCTGGATGGATGTCATGGGCAGAAACGGCAAAAATGCGCTGGCGCATACGATGGCGAAAATATTACCAAAGTTGGAGCTGGCGGTGATCTTGATATATTTGAGCATATTGGTAAATGTCTTTCTCCCTTCCAGAATGCCCTGCTCTAGCACATTGAGATCCTTTTGCAGCAAAACTACATCCGCTGCATCCTTGGCGGCGTCAACAGCGGTATCCACAGAGATACCGACATCCGCTTCGTTCATCGCCGGAATATCGTTGATGCCGTCGCCCATGAAGCCCACCGAATGGCCGTTTTCCTGCAGAGCGGAAACCAGACGCACTTTCTGTCCGGGAGTAAGCTCTGCAAAAACATGGATTTTCTCAACCGCCGTGCTAAGCTCACTGTCCGTCATTTCATCCAGCTCCGCACCTGTCAGTATTTCCTCGGCGGAGATTCCCACCCGGCGGCAGACAGACACCGCAATGGCCGCCTGATCTCCCGTCAGAATTTTAGGGGTTACTTTTAACCTCTTGAGGGCTGCCACGGATTCTTTTGCAGTTTGCTTGGGCGCATCAAAGAAAGACAGATAGCCCACCAGAGTCATATTAAATTCGTCAACGGGTGTAATTTTGCTTTGATGGCCTACATTTTTCCGTGCGATAGCAATGACCTTCATACCATCCTGGAGCATATCATCTACCACAGAAGATACGCTCTGCATCCCATCCTTTTCAATCGGCAGAATTTCACCCCGATATTCCACATGGCTGCAACGGGAAACGATATGCCCAATGTCACCTTTCATAATGAGCTGACACTCACCATCGCTATCTCGCACAAGGGTGCTGACAAACTTGCGGGCATAGTCAAAGGGAATTTCGTCCGCCTTTTGATACTGGGCCAAAAGGTCAGTATAATGGGTTTCACAACCCGGCATAGTCTTACAGGCAAGAATTGCGTTGTCAATAGTGTTGCGAACGCCGGAATGATAGGAGCTGTTCAGATATGCCAGATCGAGAACTTCCGTATTTTCATTGCCGAGAATATCCATGTAATATTCCAGCAGGATACTTTCATTGGTTAGCGTGCCAGTCTTGTCCATGCAAAGCACATCCATACTTCCAAAGCCCTGCATGGCATTGATGTCTTTGATGATCGTCTGCTTTTTACTTATGGCAAGGCTGCCCTTGGCAAGGCAGGCTGTAATAACCATGGGCAGCATTTCGGGCATCAGTCCGACGGCCACCGACAGAGCAAAAGCAAAGGACTCCAGCAATTTTCCGCCTGTGATACCGAGAAGCACAAACACAATCGGCACCAGCACTGCCATGAAGCGGAGCATGACCCAGGCAATGGAATTGGCACCCTTTTGAAAGGAATTTTTGTCGTCAGAATCGGGCTTTGTAAAGCTACCATACAGCGTGTCTTTGCCGACGGCCAGCACAATTCCTTCGCCTTTGCCACTGATGACAGTTGTTGCCATAAAAGCGAGGTTTTCAAGCTGTGTCAGCGTCTCCTGCTCGCCGTAGCTGAGTTTGCGGCAGCTCTTTTCAAGGATGGCGCTCTCGCCGGTGATGGCAGCCTGGGAGATAAAGAGATCCGTGATCTTCGTCAATCTGATATCCGCCGGAACACGATCACCTGCGGAGAATAGAACAAGATCCCCGACCACTAATTCTTCGGTGGGAATCTCCATTAACTCCCCATCGCGCCTCACCGTGACGCTTTCATGAATCAGGCGGTCAATCTGAGCAGCAGCGCTCTTTGCCCGCAGCTCCTGAATCAGACGAATTACACCGCTAATTAGGATCATGGAAAAGATGATAATGGCGGTGGTGGCATTTCTCGCAAAATTGGAGGCTACGAAAACATCCGTAACGAGAGAAACAATGCCCAGAACAAAAAGAATCACATTAAACGGGTTAATAAATGCCCGTCGCAATCGTTGCATCGTCGTATCGTTTTTTCGCTCAGTGAAGCCGTTCACTCCATATTTCTCGCGCATCGCCTCGATTTGCTCAATGGGTAGACCATCCGGAGATGCGCCAATGTCTCGATATATTTCTGATGCCTCACGGTAAGCGTATTTTTTGATACGACTGTCAAATAGTGTTGCTTTTGACACGAGACATTCCCTCCTTTATAAGTATAAGTAAGTATATTTTAACATAGTGCCATGAAAATGCTATGTTTATATTCTTGCTTTTTTCTTGCAATTTACTTTGATGCAGCATTTTTCAGCTCGATCAAATCTGTCTCGTCAGGGTGAGAAAAAGCCTTATCAAAGTTTTCAATCATTCCTTCTAAATTGGGAGCATGAATGGGCGCGGAGAGCATTTTCTCATAGCGCTCTCGCACAGACATAGGCATTTTCCCCTGACACATATGAGTGCAGACAATGGTGTTGCTACTGTTTAGTTTGTGTAGAGTGTTTTTCAGTATTTTTTCAAAATAGGCAGCTTCTCCTCCAAAACCAGCGGCACCAAAGAGGAATACTTCCTTGCCTTGCATCTTTACAAGAAACGCAGCCGCAGTGTCGTCACAGGCTCCTTTGTCTGTCCAGAATCCAACATCCAAACGCTCTGCGGACAGTGCCGCATCAGCAGGGATTTCAAGGTAAAAGCAATCAGTCTGCGGCCAATCGCATATTTCATTTTCAACTTCCTCTCTATATAGATAGATTCCACTTCGTTATAGGCACCCTTATTGAATTTGTATGAAATCAGCTTTTCATGGCATTTTACCTTCAGGATCTATAATTTGCAAGTAATGTAAGCGCAGGTACGATATCTTTAACTATGGGAAACTCCTTTCTGCTATTGGCTGAAATATATAAACGTAAATATACGCTTATACCATTTTTAAAAAGGGAAAGGCATTAAAAAGCCCGCACAAACCATATAGTTTGTGCGAGCTAAATTAGTGGCATTTTTAGTTACAGAAATCTTTTTTCTTTACTTTTTCTTCTAAATCAAGAATTTTAGCATGAATGGGATGTATTGTTTTTTTTGAACTCAGTATCACTTTTACCCGTAGGGTCATCTAGTCCCGAATTTTCTCTGTATTTGCATGGAATGAGAGGACAGTTCACATTATGATTTTGTCAAGATTAGTTGACACATTTTCCACAAGGATTCTGTACCTATGCAGCTTCCATCGTACGTTCACTTGGTATATCAATATTTTCAGGCTGTTTAAGGATCAACGCCTGATACATACGAATCCGCCCCTAGGTGTCATTACATTCGTCTTCCGCATGGATCTCCATCATAACATCTGCCAGAGGCTGATACTTCCAAGGACGGTCTTTATTAACAAGATATTGATAAAATCCCTGTCTGCTGACATGCAGCATCCTGCAATAAAAAGCGATTTCTCCTTTCAATCCGCCGTCTTTTTTTGAAAAAGCAATCAACTTCATTCTTTCGTTTTTGCTGACTTCAGACGGCTCGCGGCGAAAAAAGCACTGGCTTTCTCCAAAAAGTCATTTTCTTTCTTTAAGCGGCGGATTTCTTTGTCCTGTTCCTTAACCTGCTGACGGAGCCGGATGAGCTCTTCGTTAAGCGTCATAGCGCTTTGAGGGGTCTGTGAGCCTGCTCCAAGATCGAGATTGCCGAGACGGTTGGCCCTCATCCAGCCATACATTGTATTCTTGGGGATCCCTAGCTCTTTGGCAGCTTTCGCTTGTCCAATTTCTTTTGGGAGTTTGACTGCCTGTACTTTGTACTCGTGATCATATTGCCTATTTTCTGCCATTTTTGTCCACTCCTTATTCTTTTATTTATATACCAAATCCTTGAGAATGGAGTGTCAACTTTATTTATACAATATCATTTTGACCATGTGGTTTAGTTTTACGATGTCAGAGATCCGGGGTTTGACGAAGTCAAAATCCATCTATAAGGGCTATATCACCATTAGGGAGGTAGTCGTATCCCTGGACCGGGAAGATGTCCGTAAAACGGATGCAAAGGAGGAAACTAGTCTCCGGAGGCATAAAATGCCACCCTATATTAAAAAATTAGTGGATGAAGTTCACGGAGATATCCTTGTATCATTAAGTGCCAGGGCACTTTCCTCCCGCTTTGCTTATATGATACAAAAAAGTGGGCTACCAAAGATCACGTTCCATGGACTGCGGCATATCAATGCATCTGTCATGCATCTACTTGGTATTCCAGAAAAATACTTTTTGGAGAGAGGGGGATGGAAAACAGATAAGGTTATGAAGAAGGTGTACAGACATACATTTTCAAAAAACCGCCAGGAAGCGGACACCAAAGTGGATACTTTTTTTGAAGCTCAGATTGCAAATTTGAACTCCATGGATGACGCCGTATAGTAAAAGTATCACACGAAATATCACTCAAAACTTTTGGACATAGAAAAAACCGCGTAAATACGCGGTTTCCAAAATGCACCAGGCAGGAGTCGAACCTGCGACCAACAACTTCGGAGGCTGTCACTCTATCCACTGAGTTACTGATGCAAAGCGGTAATTTAAATGTCCGTGTTATATATTACAACAATTCAAGATTATTTGCAATCATATTTTTCAAATTTCAGGACATTTTCGCCGATTATCTGCCGGCAGAAAGAAGAAATCATTCCGGAATGATTTCTCTATCCTGCAGACATTATATCCATTTCTATATGATTGTAGAGAGGCATTCTAAGAGCCGAACGGGAATCATATAGAAAATGTCACAGATATTGTTCCAGGTCCTGAATATCATTCGTATACTTCTTTGCCGATTCTCTCGATATAGTACCTTCCGCCACCAGTCTTGAAAGATCCCGGTTCAGCGTGTGCATTCCATGTGCCATTCCGGACTGCATGATCGTATTCAGCTGATGACATTTATTTTCCCGGATCAGATTCAGCGCCGCGTCTGTGCCGATCAGCACTTCCGTCGCGGCGATTCTCTCCATCCCGCTCAGTGTCGGGATCAGACACTGGGTCACAACTCCGGCCAGCACTCCAGCAAGCTGTGTCCGTATCTGGCTCTGACTTTCTCCGGGACAGGCATCGATGATCCTGTCGATAGTCTGAGCAGCCCCTGTAGTGTGAAGAGTCGACATAACCAGATGTCCGGTCTCTGCCGCTGTCAGAGCCGCTGAGATCGTCTCGTAATCCCTCATTTCTCCTACCAGAATCACATCCGGGTCCTCTCTCAGAGAAGATCTGAGCGCAGAGGCAAAATCCTTCACATCAACACCGGTCTCTCTCTGATGAATAATTGATTTTTGCCTGTCATAGACATATTCGATCGGGTCCTCAATCGTTATGATATGCTCCGCCCGGCTGTTGTTGATATAGTCGATCATAGCTGCCAGTGTGGTAGACTTTCCGCTTCCCGTGGGACCGGTGACCAGAATCAGGCCTCTCGGCTGGTCAGCCAGATCTTTTAAGCACTTCGGAAGCTTCAGCTCACTGAGTGTGGGAATATGATCATTGAGCAGACGGATCGTCGCCGCAATCTTTCCCTGCTGGCGGAAAACATTGATCCTCTGCCGGTTTTTATCAGGGGTCTGGAGCGCAAAGTCCGCATCCTCCCCCTGGTCAAATAATTCTCTCTGTCCCACCGGCAGGAGTCCTAAGATCATCTGTCTGATCTCATCGTCAGATAGTTCGATTCTGCTGTCCACAAGGCGTCCGCAGCTGCGAAAAGCAACGGGCATCCCTTCAGACAAATGAATATCCGATACATCCCTTTGTCTGGCCATGCCGATCATTTCTTCTATTGTCATAAACGCCTCCTATACATAATAAGCAATCTTCCAGAATTCTTCCATTGTAGTGATCCCCTCTTTTACGAGATCTGCGGCACTTTCCTTCAGCGTCTTCATGCCCTGCTCCCTCGTCACATAGTCCTGGATTTCATCCACCTGTCTGCCCTCAGAAATCATTTTTCGTATGCCCTGATCGATCACCGCGATCTCGTGGACTGCGATACGGCCCTGATATCCGGTATGGCTGCATTTAGAACATCCCACTGCCTCTTTCACATACTCAATGTCCTCTCCGAGAATCTTCCTATCCTCTTCTGTGGTCCTCACTTTTTTGGCACAGTCCAGACACACTTTCCGGACCAGTCTCTGAGCCACCAATCCAATCAGGGAATTGGCAACCAGATACGGCTCCACTCCCATGTCGACCAGACGGACAATAGAGGATACTGCATTATTCGTATGCAGGGAAGAAAGGACGAAATGTCCTGTAATAGCGGCTCTGACAGAAATCGAAGCAGTCTCCGCATCCCTTGTCTCCCCTACCATGATAATATCCGGGTCCTGTCTGAGCAACGCCCGAAGCCCCGTTTCAAATGTCAATCCGGAAGTGTTATTTACCTGCATCTGATTGACCCTTGCGATATTTTTTTCCACCGGGTCTTCGATCGTGGAAATATTTGCATTTCTCTTGGACAGATATTCTAAAACCATATAAAGGGTCGTAGATTTTCCGCTTCCCGTCGGTCCTGTTATATATAAAATACCGTTGGGAGATTTCAGAAGCGACTGGAATTTCTCATAATTTTCGCTGTTCATGCCGAAATGCTCTTTATGATCGATCGGCGTCCGGTTGCTCAGGAGCCGCAGCACTGATTTTTCTCCGTAAACCGTTGGTATAACGGATACACGCATGTTGATGTTGTCTTCCTCCAGACGCATTTTAAAATGTCCGTCCTGGGGAATCCTTTTCTCCGCTATGTCCATGCCGCCCATGATCTTGATTCTGGCCGTCAAAGATGCGTGAAGGGAACGCTTCAGCGTCACATAATCTACGATGGTTCCGTCAATCCTCATCCTGACCACAGTTTCTTTCTCAAAAGGCTCGATGTGAATATCGCTGGCATTGGTATTGTACGCCCGGAGCACCAGAGTATTCAACAGTTTGATGATTGGCGCATCGCTGTCAGCCTCCTCATCCATGTCGTCCAAAAAGGAGATGTCCTCTGCCTCCTGGGTCGTCTCATTAGCCTGTCTGGCCGCCTGCCTTGCGGATACTTCCGCGTAAAAATATTCCAGGGCCTTTTTCAGAGGGCTGAGTTCTGCCAGAAATACTTTCAGCTGCATGCCGGTCAGCTGGCGGATATCCTCCATAGCATAAAAATTCAGCGGGTCATTCACGGCAATATATAATTGATGATCCTTCATATCTACAGCCAGAATGTTGTATTTAAAAGCCAGCTGTCTCGGTATTTTTTCCACCGCCTCGCTGTTCACCGGGTAGCTTCCCAGACTGATGTGGCTGAGTGACAGCCTCTGCCCCAAAGCCTCCAGCATCTGCTGTTCTGTAATAAACTGAAGTTCCATCAAAATGGTGCCCAGCCGCTTGCCCGGATGTTCCTTCTGATAATCCAGCGCCTGGTCAATCTGCTCTTTGGTTATATATCCATACTGCAGCAAAACTTCTCCAATTGGAATATTCTTCATAATCTCCCCCCTGCTTTCCAGATATTACTTCCTGCACATATAGACTTCCAGCACCAAGGACAGAGTCGACGCATCGATCACTTTATTAGATGTGGTCAACGCCGTCTCTGAACTCATTCCATAACTCACAATACGAATGGAAGGATAATCCGCATATATTTTATCGATCAACTTTTTGGCATTCGCCTTTGTACCGAGAATATTGACAGATACAGGATAGGAATAGAGTACATTTTGAGAAATGGCGGTCTTGCTGCTGTCCTCCGCTGTACTGTCGCCGCTGCTTTTCACTCCCAGGCTTTTTGCCAGAGAAGACTCGATGTAAGGAGTGAGAACGCTGACAGACGGCCTTGCAGAAATCTCAAAATCTCTGGAAGAAAGTCCGCAGTTCAAGATCAGCTTCGTGATCATACGCTCCACTTTATGGGACTCCATCATCGGATAAATATCCTTTGTCTCCTTTTCAAAGTCTGCCCTGGAAGCTTTCAGCCGGGCCTCCTTCTGGGGAATGGAGGCTATGGCCATCTCCATTGTCTCTTTTGTCTGCTGCTTTTCCTTGAATTCCTCAGCCAGCTCACTGCGCTGTGCAAGGAGCGGGCGGATCACAAAGTTTCCGAAGACCACTAGGATCAGCACGACGGAAAGCACACTTAATATTTTTTTGTCACGACTCGTTATTTCCATTGCTGCTCCACCTACTTTCCTGCATTCTCACTTAGATAAGTGCTGATATGAATATCGTACTGCCTTGTTTCTTCTGTATAATTGTAGCCCGAGTATTTTAGATCCGCAAACAGTTCAGACTTTTTCAGACGGTTGATAAAATCATAAATACTCGTAACTTTCGGAGCCATGGCAACAAATTCGTACATTCCCGTGGAGGAATCGTACCGGTCTATAGTGATGGAAACCGTTGTCCCGGCGCTGTTTCTGACCATCTTCTCCACCCTTGAATTCGCCTGGGGATAAGATTCCAAAACTTGTTTTACGACTGCAAACTGCTCTTTTCCTGTCTGCTTGTTTGCCAATTCCAGATCCAGATTTTTGGCATTGGTGTAGTCTGCCTCATTTTTTGAGTCCTCAATATAAGTGTCCATTCCACTGATCTTTGATTTGTTGATCGTATTCATAGCAAATAGGACGGCTGACACGGCAATACACAAAACCAGAGCGCCCGCCGCTGCAAACACACCCGGATATACTTTGGAAGACGTTTTGTTATCCTCCCTGGCCCTGATCTTCTGGGCAAAGTCGATGTCCTGACCTTTCTTTGAAAGAAAAGCACCGATTGGAAAAATATAATTTGAAAATTCCTTTTGGTCGGGCATGTCAAATCCCGTCAGTGGAAAAGACTGTCCAACCTGAAGACCCAGATCCTTTAGAGGCGCTGCAAGGATTCTTCTGTCTTCTTCCGGGAAGCCTCCCAGATAAATGCTTTTAATTTTTTCTCCTTTTTGCTCTGTGGCAAGGAACTGGATCATAGAACTTGTCGTATTCCCGACTTCTGTGGCGATCCCGTCGGTTCCATGCTCTGCAAAAATCCTTGTGCGGTTCAGATATTTATAGACACCCTGCACAAACAGGGTGCTGATCAGAATCTCAGCGTCGAGCTTCGAGAATATAAAGGTCTCGTTTTTCAAAGATTGTATGCGGTCAAAAGCTTTCAGCTGAGCATTCAGGGCAATATCCACCGATTCTACTTCCACGCCCATAGCCGCAAATACATCCAGATAACTCTTTAACATTGATTCCTGTACTGCCGCTCCAAGCACTGTTGCCATACCGCTTTTTTTATCCATGCCGCAGACGCGGTAATCGTAAACATACTTTTCCGGATTCTCAATGCTTGACAATTCTTTTCTTACTGTTTCCAGTGTCTTTTTTTTATTCATCTTTGGAATCGTCATGAGCTTTGCGGCAATCTGCGTGCTGTCTATGACGAGACTGATCTTCATTGATATGCCGTGGCTCTCCCAGGCTTTTTCCAGCTGATGTTTCAGCCCGTCTTCCGATGTGATGACTCCGTTGATCAGACTTCCTTCCCGGAGATCAAACTGAACCAGGTTCTGAATCTTTATTTTGCTCTTCTTTGCCTCCCCCACAGCGATCTGCACTCTGTGATTCGATAAATATACTGTTGTCTTCATAAAAGCTCCCCCTTAATATCCCTGGTCAATCGTAGAGTAAGATTCATAAATCGGCAGTATGACTGCCACCACTACAAATCCTATGATCACTGCCATCAGGATAATCAAAACCGGCTCCAAAAGTGTCACAAGACGCTCTAAAGCTCTCTCCGCCTCAAATTCAAGGCTTTCTGCTATGGAATCCAGCATTTCGTCCAGACTTCCTGTTTCTTCCCCTACCTGAATAGCCGAAGAAAGTTTCTTTTGAAACCCGTCAATTTCCATCAGGGAAACTGATAAGGACTCTCCTCTGCGGATAGAGTCGACAGCCTGACCGAACTGTTCTTCTATATAACGGTTTCCCACCGTTGAGCTTCCGATCTGCATTGCCTGTATGATCGGTATCCCGCTGGAATACAGGGAACACAGCGTTCTTGCGAACCTTGCGGTGTAAATCTTTCTTAAGAGCTTTCCGATCACCGGAAGCCTCAGTTTCAGCTGGTCTTTCTTCCAGCGCACCTTTGGGATGCGGAGTATGAGACGGATTCCGAAGATCACAGCCGCCAAAATCAGCAGAATAAACGGCCAGTACTTCCGGATTCCTCCGCTCAGTCCCAGCAAAATCACAGTGGGCAGCGGCAGGGATACCATCGTATCAAAAATATCCTGAAACTGCGGTACAAGATATGACAGTATGAAAATGATCACACCTACGAGCAGTACAGACAGAACGATCGGATAAATCATAGCGTTCCTGACTTTTCCGTTGAGCCTGTTTTCTTTCTCATAATGCTCCGCCATGCGCAGTGAGGTCTGGTCCAGGTTTCCGTTGGCCTCCGCAGAGCGCATCATACTGACCAAAAGCACCGGAAACGTCCTGCCCTGTTCGTCCATAGCTTCTGAGAGAGGAATTCCCTGGCGGATGGAATTTAAAAGATTCTGATACGTCTCTTTGTCGGTGCTTCTGACTCCGATCTCGTTGGCGATGATATTCAGGGAGCGGACCAAGGAAACGCCTGCTTTTAAGAGCGTCCCCAGCTGTCTGCAAAAATCTGCAAGCACAGATGCCTTCATCTTTCTTTTGGACTTTAATTTTCCTTCCTCTAAGTCTTTGCTGGAAACCAGATATTTTCCGTCTGTTCTCAGAGCCTGGTATAAGGCCAGCTCATCGGCAGCCTCCAGGACACCCTTTGACAACTTTCCACTACTGTCTTTCGCTTTATATTTATATTTCGGCATATTTGATTCCCCCCTCAGGCATCATCTCACGGCAAAAGGCCAAGATACCAGCCGATGATCTCATTTCCCCAGCAAATGGCCGCCCAGATGCCCAAACATAAAAACGGTCCAAATGCAAAATGGTCTTTGCCTCCTTTTTTCTTTCCGGCCAGCAGATAGATTCCGTACACACCTCCGGCTAACACAGAAAAGAAAAATGCGGTTCCGGTAAGCTTTGCCCCCAGCAGAATTCCCGCTGCGGCCATCAGCTTAATATCACCGCCTCCGAAAGCCCCGGGGATCAGCACCGTAAGCAGCAGCATCGGAACACTGACCGCAAAGCAGCCGATCACTCTCATAGGCAGAGATACTTCCGGAAACAAAAAAAGAGACACGGCTCCAAGACACGCTAACGCCAGTACAAAGCCATTGGGAATTTCCATTGTGTCAATATCTACAAATGTCACTGCAGTCAAAAGAGCCCCTGTTATTAATAAAAATACTGTTTTTAAAAGATAGATGCCCGCTCCCGACTCATCCAGAGGAACAGATGCCGCACACTGGACAGCTAAAATTCCTCCAAATAATTCTACAAAGAGGTAGCGGACCGGGATCTTTGAGCTGCACTTTCTGCATCTGCCTTTCAGGAGAATGTAGCTGAAGACCGGTATCATATCGTATGGTTTTAGACTGGTTTTACAGGACGGACAAAAGCTTCTGCCGCCGACAAAAGAAATCTTCTTCGGCACCCTGTAAATTAAGACATTCACAAAGGAAAAGACGGATGCTCCGATCCAGAAGAATATAAAATAGATAAGTCCCATGTTTCCCCCTTTTGCGAAAGAAAAGGATACCCCAGAAGTAAAAATACTTTTGGGACACCCTTTTACTTAAATCTCTTATGAATCCCCTATCATCCGGCTCAATCGGTACACTTTCCAGACTGGTTTTCCCTTCACTTCTTTGTAGCTTACGATGTAGCCATCCTCAATATAAACAAGGTCCGTCACTTTTACATCCCGTCTGTCATAGGCAATGGTGTCAATCCTTCCATGACTCCTGGCTGTCTTTAAAATGTCCTTCTCCACATCCCCGGAAAGCACCTGGCGTTTTCCTGCGACAGGGACTTCTTCTCCTTTTGCATATGTATCGTAGAAATAAATCTGTGCTGAGACACGGACATCTTTGGCGTTTCTTAAGATTTCACGGGCCTTTTGGCGCTGGAATGATGTCTTGACACGAGGAATGACTCCAAGGAACAATACAGACAACAGCACCAGAAGCAAAATCCATTCTGTATATTCTATAAACTTGTGATTTTTAAACCTTCTTCTTGTGACCAAGTTATACCGTCCGCTTTCCAAAAAATGCTATCTCAGCGATTCTTAGTTCTTAGTTGTACTCCATGCAGATCCATCGAATGTTGCCGTAAATTTTTTACCTGTGTAAACCAACTTTGATACCGTTCCATCAGCATCAAATGTAATAGAAACATTTGTATATTTGCTGTCCTTTACCTCGGAAAGTTTCTCAATCGTGGGATCATCCGCAGCTGCACCTGCAGCAGAAATCTTTAAAGTATTAATTGTTTTGCCGCACAAGTTTTTTGTAGCTTCATCACTGTTATAATCATCCGCCGCAATAGTTTTAGCTGCCATTAGAATCTGCCTTCCCTCTGATGCTACTTTTTTCTTATTCGCATTATCAATATATCCAGTCAAAGTAGGAACCAACAATGCAATCAAGATTGCCAGAATAACCAATACAACGATCAATTCTACAAGAGTAAACCCTTTTTTATCCTCCCTCATTTTTTGTCTGAAATCACTTAATTTTTTCTTCATAATTTTCCCTTCCTATCCTTTGATTTACCAAAGTGCATATTTAAATTATATGCTGAATCCCTATACTTGTCAAACAATATCGAGATTTAAAACAGCGGCATTTTCTGCCTTATTTAAACCTCCTGCGGAAATTCCGTATCAGCGATAAATCCCCTGTCGTCCAGCTTGTAGCACTCCACGATTTTTGTCCGTCTATACGTCTGCCCTGTCTTTACATTCCGGACCGTCAGCGTGATCTTTACAAGATTGGTATCTTCCTTCCGTTCAAACTTCAGTTCCTTAATTTCCTGGTTCATATACATCTTCTTGGAAAAGGTCCAGTCAACTCCCTTTGTCGCTGCCGCTCCTCCCTCGGCTATCGAAGATGCCTGATAGTGAAGCACCAGCCTCTTTTCTCCGTCTGTCTCCTTTGCGTACATGATGACCGAGCGCCCCTTCTTGTCGGTATAAGAAATCTTTTCATTTCCGCTGTCGATCTGTACCTGGCCCGTGGAGCTTCCCACTTCCCCGCAGACTTTTTCCATCAGAATATCTGCCACACCCTGGGCCCGGCTCATGTTCGATATCCTCGCCATGACATTCATCGCCGGAGACAGTGTGGCGATGGCCGCTGCCATCAATATGCCCAGCAGCAGAAAGGTAACCATCAATTCCACAAGGGTCATTCCTGACTTGTCATGCAAAAGTACTTTTTGTAATTTACTCCTGATCCGCCGGCGTATCATTTCTCACTTCCTTCCTGCCCGAAGAAATAGATAAAATATCCATCGCTGCTCTTGGCTTCTCCAACCTTCACTTCCATACCCCATTGGGACACAGCAGTGTCGGAGTCCTGTTTTTTTACGGTGAGCACGACGGTCTGTTTCTCCGAAGACTCCTCTGCCTTCTTCTCATAAAATTCAGAAACCGCCCGGTCTGCCTGCTCCTGCACTTCCCTCGCTTTCCTGATCTGGTTTAACGACATCACCGTACTTTTGTAGAGAAAAGCGATGCCCATCAGCAGAATGGCAAATGCAGCCAGGACTTCCACCAGAGTCATTCCGTCTCGCCCTTTTAAAATATGCTTGATCCGTATTTTTCTCATGTAATCACTCCTGCCAATTTGTAGCCCAGATCCACTGTTCCGGCTCGCCTGTGTTTACCTTTAAAGAATACCTGGTCGTTATATGATATTCCTGTTTTCTGGAACCCGCGCTTACTTTAGTCACAAGTACAGCCTTGTCAAGGGGATCATCTTTTTGGGATTCCCAGTAAACCGTAACCTTGATGTCTCCCAGTGTATCTTTCGCCGACTGGATCATCTCAATGTCCAGAGTGCGGAAAGCTTCATTTTCGCCATGACCTTCCTCTTTCTCATTGTAGTAGACCCACTTATCGTTTTTTATCTGGTCGTAAAGAAAATACCGGATGTTGTCATCTCTGATTCCCTGTCCTTCCGGGGCAGTAATCTCTTTTTCCAGCAGTTTATTAAACGAAACCGCGGAAATCCTGCATTGGTCTTTGACTGCCGACTGCTGGGCATTTGTCAGTACCTGATAAGACACGAGAATCATAATCAATGCCGCCGCCATAAATACACAGAGGATACACATGACAAAGATCAATGCACTTCCTTCATTTCTTTTTCTGAGTCTTTCCATAGTTCTTCATCCTCTTAGTTCAAGCCGTTATAATAACCATTGATTGTGCGCTCGATCTTAGCATAAAAATCTTTTAGATTTGCTTCCGAAAGCAGCGTCGGATCTACGGTAAAGTTGCTGATCGTAACCTTTTTGCCTTCTTCGGTTCCCGATGCCCTGTAATACTGGGTTCCTTGTTTTTCCACCATCAGAGGAATACCGATTCCCACATTGCCTTCTGTCTGATCCCCAGCAATAAAATAATAACATTTGGATATTTCTGCCTGTTCAAACGGTTCGCCGGCCAGAGGATATTCCAAATCAGAAACACCGAAGCATTGATAAAGTTTTAAATTCTCAGCCGAACCCTTCTTAGAGCCGATCAGTCCGGACATTTTCGTTTTGCCGATCGGAAAGCCATAGTTTCTGCACTGTATTATTTCCATGCTGCCCGATGTAAGGTCTGACTCTCCTATTATGCCTCCTGCCCTGCCTGACTCCAATGCGGCGGCGCTGTTACACCCGAAAATCTCCAGCTTTCCATTTTCTTTGGTCTTTTCTGCCAGTCCGATCATGCCTCCTGCCGTCTCTTTCGGGCTTTGAATCACAACTCCGGGCCTCACAGATGAAATTCTGATCAGCCCCTCTTTTGAAATCCTGCCGATGACTCCCCCTGCTGTATTTCTCTCAGAAGTAATTGTGCAGTCTTTTACATAAGCTCCCTCGATGACCAAATCTTCACCACTGCCGCAGATTCCTCCGGCATTTCCGTATTCGGAACTGATGTTGCCAGTGTTGCCGCTGTCTATAACCGTTGTTCCTTCTGACATCTGTCCGCAGATTCCTCCGGCATCCCCGAAGTCTGCCGTAATATCCGCCTGGTTTTCAAATCCTTTCAGATCTTCCCCGCCTTTCTGGGCTCCGGCAACTCCTCCGACACAGTCTTTTCCATAAATAAATCCTTTGATTTCAGAGAAATTTCGGATCTTTCCTTTCTGTTCATTGTAGCCTGTAATCCCACCGATATAGGTATCCCCGGCTACATATGCCGTAACTTCTGTCCTCTTGTCATTTTCAATCAGCCCGTTATTGTAGCCTGCAATACCGCCGATCTGGATACCTAATGCTCCATATTCCAGCAGAAGTTTTTGTATCTTCTCTTTGTCTTTTTCCTCTGTCTGCATCTGAGACGTACAGTTTTGTATTTTCCCGGTATTCAGACCGGTAATTCCTCCTGCAAAGAGCTCATTCGCCGTCACAAGTCCCTTGTTCGTCCAGTTTTTGAGAACCGCTTTTGACGTGTATTCTTCTTTATTGACAATAAAATTGTTAAGATTAACATCCTGATTGAGTATATCCGAGATTTTCCCCTGCACGCTGCCGTTCACCCCTGTGATTCCTCCCACATACTGGCTTCCGATCACATTTGCGAAGTTTGCAGAGCCGTCTCCGTCCATAACAAGCTCTGTATCTATGGCACCTGAATTCTCGATCTTCATATGGAATCCGGAGATGCCTCCCACGTATCTCCTGCCTGCCACAAAGGACTTTTCATCCTCTTTTCCGGTGCTGCATTTCGTGATGATGCCGTCATCATTGAGACCGACGATTCCTCCTACGAAGTCGCCCTTCAGCTGATAATTTTTCGCCGCTTCTCTAAGCTTTTCTTCCTCCTCTTTTGTCAAAACAGGAACACTTAAGCACTTCTCAATGGATGACAGCCTGTTGTATCCGACAATTCCGCCGATACACTGTCCGGTTCCCGTCACATAGCCATAATTTTCGCACTCTTTGACAGAAATACTCTGCACGTCCTCCGGTTTAGACGGATCTTCTATACAGATGCCGTTTAAATATCCGACAACGCCTCCCACAAACTTTTCTCCTTCAACCCTGGCGCTGTTTTTCAGAGAATCGTAAGTCCTCATGGTACCTACTAAGATCAGCTTCTCCGTTCCTGTATCCAGGGGTTTCCCTGTGATATCACTTCCTGTGATGCCCCCTACAAATTTTTTCCCTTTGACCGTGCTCTTTTTATCCACAGAAATATTTTTCAGTGTCCCGTAGTTGACTCCGCAGACTGTTCCCACATAGTCAGTTCCCTGGGAAGATATCTGTTTCAGTAACATATTCCTTATCGTACCTTCATTGACTTCAAATAATCCGGCCGGAGTTTTCTGGTCCTTCGCTCCGAATTTAAATAACTGAACAGCATAGGACTGGTCATTTTCATCCATCCCCTGCAAGGTATGTTTCTTATTCAGTTTACTTGCCGAAGGAAAAGGGATCCCCTCCTCCGTCTCTGACAGCTGTTTCGTCTTCTCAAAAAGGAAACCTCCTGCCGCCATGCCTTTCTCTCCGTTCCAGAAAATGTCGCCTGCCTGGCGGTATAAAACCGTATCATCCGGCGCGTCTTTCTCCTCAAACCTAAGATCGAAGAGATGCCTTGGGTTTTTAAGGTCATAAATTTTTGTGCCGTCCTTCTTTGCCTCTTCTTTGGCAAAATATGAGTGTTCTGTATTGGTCTGCTCCCACTGGCTGGGCCGGTATCCGGTTCCTGAGGCCTGCATTCTTGCATACATGGGACCCGCTGAAAATCCCAGTCTGCGTATGCTGTAAGTGCCGTCATAATCCGGCGATTTCTCGTTTACCTGAGATGCGGCTTCTAAATCTGCTGCATCCAGAACGAGGATCATCTTCCCTTCCTTTGAGATATAACCCATAAATTTCAAATCTTTTTTTGTCTCTGTAACCTTCTCGTCTTCATCATAAAATAAAACATCACTGGTCAATGTAAGCTCTTTATCACTGCCTTCTTCCTTCAGAATGGTCTCCGCCTTATCGAGATCGTTGATTTTGAAGGAACACACAAGCCGGTTGTCCGCTGCATCGTAAAGTTTTATGTCATATGCAAGGCCCAGTGCAGAAGCCTGATATGCGTCTTCCAACTCCCATCGGATAGAAAGCGTCTCTTTGTTGACCAGCTCAAGGCTTTTGAAAACTGACCCCTCCATCGGCTCCGGCGTGGAAGAGACAGAATCCACTCCGTAGTAGCCTACGAGCCGGTCATAACGGTCATTTCTGCTCCTGCCGCTGATATCCGCGCTTCCCTCACCGCCTTTGGACTGGGTATTTCCGTAGTAAAAACTCTTTGCTTTGTCTGAATAACAGACTCCCAGAGCCGTCCCTTCGTCGGGGTCAAACTCGACGCAAAAAGACGCATTCAATACATCTGCGTCATATATATACGGCGCAATCATCTCATATACCGTCTTTTTAGCCCCTTCGTAATCCGTCCTTTTTTCGCCTTTTTGAAAGAAAAAATAATACATGCCCTCAGCATCGTCGGGAACCGGAGCGCCTTCGTCGATCATTTTCCCATTCAGGCGGTTATCTTTATACTCTGAACCCGAAAGTTCTTTGGACAGTTCATCCAGACTTCCGCCTGCTTTTGCATGGGCCATGGAAGACTGAAGTGCCGTGAAGATCGTCTGTGCATATTCATTGTTCTTTTTAAACGCAGAGTGCTTCTGATAGGCTGCAATCCCTCCTCCGGCGATAGCCAGAAGAATGGCGAAAATAACCAGCACCGCCATCAGCTCTACCAATGTGTATCCTCTGTTGTCTCTCAGCCTGTTTTTCATAGAAGCTCTCCCTGCTTTCTGTTTCTTTTATGATACAATATAAATCTAAGAAATTCAACGATTCCCGCAAAGATGGGTTAGACATGTCAGGATGTTTTATTATATACTGATAGAATTGACAAAGCTAAGAAAGGATGATTTTATGTACACATCAAAAATCGTTGTAAGATACGCGGAAACTGATCAGATGGGGATTGCCCATCACAGCAACTATCCTGTCTGGTTTGAGGTAGCAAGAACTGATTTTATTAAGGCCTCAGGAATCAGCTATTCAGACGTGGAAAAAGCCGGCATTATCACTCCACTTACCGGCCTTACGGTCAGGTATAAACAGGCCGCTTTTTATGAAGACGAACTTTCCATCCATATAAAACTGACAAGGCTTACACCGGTGCGCCTGGAATTCTCCTATGAAGTCATCCGGGAAAATCCCCGTGTCCTGATCGCCACCGGCACCACTTCTCACGGGATGGTCAGCAAAGACCTGGTGCCGGTCAATGTAAAGAAAGAACATCCAAAAATCTACCGGATGTTTGAGGAATGTATGGACAATTAGAGTTCAGACCATGCGTTTGTCTTCCTGTTCAAATAAAAAGAATTTCATTTTGGCAGGCCTGCTGCGGACAGTGAAAATATGGGTATGTTCCCTGCACCGGTTCATACCCTGATGTTCATAAAATCCGAAATTACAGCTTGTGTCTGTAAACAAATAATAATTTTGAATTTCTTCATGTTTCATATAGGTTTTTATATTTTGGAACAATACTTTTCCGACTCCACGGCCCCGAAATTCAGAATCAACAGCAAAAAACGTAATCTCTCCCTGATAATTCTTCCCACTGTCCTTTAATAATTTTTTATCTATCCCGCTTATACATCCAAACATCTTAATCACCTGTCTTCCCTCTCCGGATAACAGCAGAGAGAGTATGGATGTAATCTGCTTCACACGGTATTTAAACGGACATTTGTGTTTATTCAGATTTTTCCCCATAATTACCCCGACCGGCATTCCATCTGCCAGGGCTACTTGTGCAAAAGTCTGGCTGCAGAGGCAGCTGTAAAGAAAAACTTTTGCCAATTTAGATGCTGTCGCAGGCCCTGTAAGTTCATCGTATTTCCATGCTTCTCTGATAATGTTCTCCAACGCTCTGCTGTCTCTGTCCCGATATTCCCTTACCCTGATTTGCTTTTTCATCTGATTCCTCCTATTCTAATAAAACTGATTGGTATATAATTACCTTAAAGTATTCAGTAAGTGTAATGTCAAGGAGGAACTATCATGAATCGCCGCTCAATAAAGCTGACAACTTCACAGTTTGCAAAAATCCACGGACTCAACAAACGGACTCTGCACTATTATGATACGATCGGTCTGTTCTCACCGCACTATAAAGGAGATAACAATTACAGATACTATGATGACTCACAGAGTATTCAATTAGAATATATCCGTATGCTGAAAGAATTAAATATGAGCATTAAAGAAATAAAAGAATATCTGAACCATCCGAACCAAGCAGATTTTTTACGTATTGCAGACACAAAACTAAAAGAGATCGGCTGTGAGATCAGGCGGCTGAAAAAAAGCAGACAAATTCTTCTTATGAAAAAGAAACAGCTGGAATTATGCAGTCAGATAAAAAACAGAGAAATCAGGATCATAGAGTGTGAAGAAGAATATCACCAAAGGATCTCTTTTGCTTTTGGTGATGAGGATATTGAACAAATATACGCTCAGATTAAAAATTTCTGGGACACGAAAGACTTTATTATGGGCATTGGAAGTTTTATCTCCACTGAAAAGATTAAGCAAAGGAAGTTCGATTCCTATGACGGTCTTTTTACTCCGGCACCAAAGAACAGTAGCAACGATATATTTAAAAAACCGGGCGGAACTTATATATGCGGATTTTTTACGGGTGATTGGGACGGCCTTCCGGAATTCTATGAGGAAATCATAGCATTTGCAGAAAAACACCATTTAACACTAACGGGATACGCATATGAAACCGGGCTCAATGATTTTGTGATTTCCAGTGCAGACGAATACATTACACAGATCATGATACAGGCAGAAAATGAAGAGGAGTAAGACATGAAATTAATTCTATTTCTTATCATTATAGGCGTGAAATCCTTAATCACAAAAGCGGCCGCACTGGGACTTCTTTTTTTGATCTTTTTGATGAAAGACAGAGCTTTATGCTTTGCTCCAAGCAGATGGATCTGGTTTATTTTCGGTCTGTCGAAAAAACAGATCAAGACATACGCTGCTTTTCTTTACACCGTATCGGCATTGCTGTCGACGGTTTTTATGTGGTATGCCTTGTCATTTGCAGGATTCCGGTACGCATCCGCCACTGCAGTCCTTATATTTTTCGCCGGGTTTGCTGCACGCGGCTTTCAATTTTATAAACTGTGGAATCGTTATATCCTGGATGAATGGAACAAGTATCATCCGTCAGAAGGAAGTTCGACATAGATCCACAGCCAGCCTTCCTTTTTTCCTGCCCTGGCAGTTCCCCCCATCTGTTCAGCCAAAAGTTTTACAATAGCAAGGCCCATACCTCCAGGCCGGCTTGTTGATCGGTCTTCCCTGTAAAACCGGTCAAACAGACGATCCGGGTCTGCTGTTGCCGTTGTTTGGTTTCCAAAGGAAAAAACCGCTCTTTTCGTTTTTTCAACTCTGACCACAGCATTGGAATCTGCATAAGCAAGACAATTACGGATCAAATTCTGAATAATTCTGATGAGCATTTCCCTATCCGCTTTTGCATAAACCGGATCTGTCTCCTCCATTCGGATGGAAAGTTCATGTTCTTCCAGCAGCGGAACCATTTCCGCAACGCATTCGGCAATCAGGGCTCCCAGGTTGATCCGTTCATATTTTGGCTCTGACTGCTTATAAGAATAAAGAGAATACTCAAAAAATTGTTCGATCATCTTTCCCAGTTCATCCGCATGTTTCTGGGCGGTCCGGAGTCTTTGTCTCTGTCCTTCCTCCGCTAGTGTTGCCATGAGCAGCTGCTGGTATCCCTTGATTGCCGTCAAAGGTGTTCTGAGATCATGGGATAAGTCGGCTATCATTTCCTTCTGCTCTTTTTCCCTGCTCACAGTTTCCTCCCGCAGTTTTTCCTCACTTTTTAAACACCGGTTCATATTTCCCGCAAGTCTTGTAAGCCCGGAGTCTATGAATTCCAGGCTTATTGGCTGTCTCGTATTCTCTTCTCTGCGTTTTTCCAGCTGACGGGTTATTTGATTGATCTGTTTCCGGAGTAAAATCACATATCCAGCCAGAAACAAAATCACCGCTGACAATATAAAAACCATCTGTATATCTCCTGTTTGTTTATTTTATCTCGGCTCTCCTGAAAATGAACATGGCCGCCAGGATCATCAGGATGGCAAAGCCGGCTCCGGTTCCGACACTCTTCAAAAACATTTCCGGTTCTGCGTCCATAGAAAGCCGGGTTAAATTTTCAAGATGAAACGGCGTCAGACTAATCATTTTTTCAAATACTTTGTTTCCTCCTGCCTGAAGCATTCCACAGGCCATTGAGACCAGATATCCGATCCCGATGACCGGCACCGGCCTGCGGAAAATAAACGCCAGAGGAAGGCAGATGCTCAGCTGTCCCGCGTAGACCACACATACCGACGCCGTGATCCCAAGAATTTTAAGTGCAGAATACAGTGTGAGTGCAGTTCCCGATTCTCTGCAAATCAACGTGAGAAACACAGACGGGATATACAGCTGATACTGGCTGTCTATAAAAAATGACGCGGCCGTAACAGCGAAGTACGGAAGAATCAATAGAAAAATAATCAAAAAAAAAGAAAATGCTTTCCCCAGAACCAGCTGACTCCTTCCGATGCCTCCGGACACTGCATCCTGAACGGTCTTATTTTCAAAATCTCCGCAGAGAAACATTCCCGCGGCCACGGTTCCCAATAGGGCCACCATCTGAGGATCTGCCAGAAAAGAGGCATTGCCGGCGGCGTTCATGCCAAGAGTACCGTCCCTGAACAGACGGGCCACGATCACCATGAGGACTGCTCCTGCCCCAGAAATCAAAAATATTACTTTTAAAGCCATTGATTTTTTAAACTTTAGCATATCAGCCCTTAAAACATTCATCATCCTGACCGCCCCCTATCACAGATACAAAATAATTTTCCAAACTATCACCTTCTACGGAAAATCCCTTCACTGTCAATCCGTTCTGATATAATGTTTCCGCGACCTTTTCCTGCCGGTCCAGGTAATCATACAGCTTTACAGAACCGTCCGGCATCACCTTATAGTTTGAGGTATGAAGGCTCTCTTCCAAAACCGCAGCCAGCTTAGATGTGTCCGCACACCGGACCCTGATATGACGCTTACATTTTTCTTCCAGTTCTTCCTGGTTCAGAGTTTTTACTACTCTTCCTTCGTGGATGATAATATAATCTGTAACCGTCTGGTAGAGTTCCGGCAGATTATGGCTGGAAATCAGGATCGTTATATGATTTTCCCGGCACAGTTTTATCAGAAGGCGGCGGATTTCCACTACGCCGAGCGGGTCCAGACCATTAACGGGTTCATCTAAGATGAGCAGTTCCGGAGTGCCGATCAGTGCATCTGCGATACCCAGTCTCTGCTTCATACCCAGAGAAAAATCCTTTGCTTTTTTCTTTCCTGCCTTAGAAAGACCTGCCAGTTTAAGCAGTTCATCTTCAGTTTCCTCGTTTGGTATTCCCTTTAAAACTCTGCGTACTCTCAGGTTCTCTTTTGCATTCATGTTTCCGATAATACCCGGATATTCGATCATACAGCCGATCCGCTTCCGCTCCTCCTGCAGGGCTTTTTCGCCCCCGCGTCCAAACAAAGAGATACTTCCTCCTGATGGGAAGCTGAGCCCTGCCACAAGCCGCATCAGTGTGGTCTTTCCGGCTCCGTTCCGGCCGATCAGCCCATAAATTTTCCCAGACTCAAGTTTTACTGAGACCCGGTCAAGTGCACGAAAACTGCCGAAATCTTTCGTCAGATTTTCTGTCTCCAATACATAATTCATGTTTCTCACCTGTCCTTTCCTTTTGTAAGTACAGTATATCTGTCAATCGTAAAGAAAAGGTTAAGTTCATACGATCAATGGTAAAGAATTTGTGGGTTTATTCCTTGTACATCCGATATCCAATGCCCCACACCGTTTCAATATACTGTTCTAAGGGACTGGCCTTTTTTAATTTATTTCTTAGATTGCTTATATGAGTTTTTACTGCGTTGTCATCCCCCAAATATTCATCTTCCCATACCGTCTCGTATAAATTTGCTTTTGTGTAGACCTTCTTCGGGTGCTCCATCAGCAGCTGAAGGATCGCGTATTCCTTTGCGGTAAGTTCCAGATCCTGTCCTCCCAGCAGTACACTCTTTGCATCTTTTGACAGTACCAGGTCTCTATACTGAAGTGTCTGTTCTTTGACTTTGGAAGAACTCTGCCGCCTTAAATTCGACAGGACCCTGGCCTCTACCTCTCCCAGGTCAAAAGGCTTCGTAATATAGTCGTCGGCCCCCAGCTTTAAGAGATCGATCTTTGTTCCTACTATGTCCTTTGCCGAAATAACGATCACCGGAATATTCGAAAATCCTCTCAGTTCCCTCAAAACCTGATCTCCGCTTTTATAGGGCAGCATCAGATCCAGGAGTACCAGGTCATAGCTCTTTTCTCTCAGCTTTATAAGCCCGTCCGTTCCTGAAAAAGCTGCCTCCGGCTGATAGCCGGACTCCGAGAGAAATTCTGACAGCATCCGGCTGACATCCTGATTGTCCTCTATGATCAATATTGACTCCATCACTCCTCCTTCCTCCCTGCCGCGTATACGAGCTGCTCCAGAAGGATCAGCCGCATCAGCTGATGCGGAAATGTCATTGCACTGAAGCTCAGCTTAAAAGCCCCCTTCCTCTGGACCGCACTGCAGAGACCCAGAGATCCTCCGATGACAAACGCAACCTCCGTATCCCTCTGCCTGTTCCATTTTTCCCACTTATGCCTGAGTTCATCGGAAGTCATTTGTTTTCCGTCAATACAAAGCGGAATCACAATACTTCCTGCTGGAATCCGCTTTAAGATCCTCTCGCCCTCGATTTTCCGGATGCGATCCTCCTCTTTCTCACTGGCGCCGTCAGGTGTTTTTTCATCTTTCAGCTCAATAATCTCCAGACGGCAGCTCCTGTTCAGTACTTTTACACAGCGCTCAATCAGTTTTCTTACATATGGCTCTTTTATCTTTCCTACACAGATAACCTTTACGTTCATTTCCCGTCTCCCTCGGCCTTTGTCACATCCACCCACTTTACGGCCTTTGCATATTCAAAGAGTTCTTCGGGTTTGAGCTCAATCGCAGAATTTGAGCTGCCGCATGCCGGAAAAACTGTCTCAAAGCGCTTCAGTGACTCATCTAAATATACTTTTGTCCCCTCCGGATTTGCAAACGGGCAGACGCCGCCCCTCTCATGTCCGGTAAGCGTTTTTACATCATCTCCTCTCAGCATCTTTGCCTTTAATCCGAACATCGTTTTATATTTTTTATTGTCGATCTTTACGTCTCCGGCGGTTACCACAAGGATACAGCTCCCGTCCGGCCCGTAGAAGGATAACGTCTTGGCGATTCTCGCTTCTTCCACACCCAGGGCTTTTGCCGCCAGTTCTACCGTAGCGCTGGAAGCTTCAAACTCTCTCACTCTGTCAGCCCTATTAAATTCATTTAAATAATTTCTGACCTCTGTTACAGACATGTCACTCATCCTTTCTCTTCCTGAATACTCATTCTTCACTATTTTAAGCTTTCTTTATCCGGTTGACAAGTTTTGCTTTTCGTGATCCGTGCACCCGGCCTTTTTCCGAAACAAAAGAAAACAGCCGGGTTTATTTCTCCCGGCTGTCCACTCCAAAGGTGCCACCTGCGATAGTTTTTCTCCATTGTCGGAAGGAGGCCTGTTAAGAGCCGACTGGAGATAATGGAGAAAAACTCATACGTCATTTCCCAAAAACAAAAATAAGGATCTGAAATAAGTACTTATTTCAGATCCCCGCCTATTTAAAAAAGCTCACTAAATTTTTAATCGTCCCTGCCGCCGCCAAATAAAATCACCAGACGCAACAAACTCAAAATAGCTGCTGCCGCAGAAGCTACATAGGTCAATGCTGCCGCAGACAATACCTTTCTTGTGTCTTCCACTTCATCTTCATACATCATCGCAGAGTCTTTCAATACTCTCAGCGCACGACTGGATGCATTGAACTCTACCGGGAGAGTTACTAACTGGAAAATTACGGCCAATGAAAACAGGAGTATCCCAATATTCAGGAGTGTCTGATTGGCCCCCATAATGATACCCAAAATAATGAAAATCCAGGAAAGATTAGAACCGATATTCGCTACCGGTACAAGACTTCCGCGGAGTTTGAGCGGTGCATAAGCTTCTTTGTCCTGCATAGCATGACCGCACTCGTGGGCCGCTACGCCGATAGCTGCTACTGATGTGGCATTATAAGTAGCGTCAGACAGTCTCAATACCTTGCTTCTTGGATCGTAGTGATCGGTCAAATTGCCGGATACACGCTCTACTACTACATCATAGATTCCTGCATAATTCAAAATTTTCGCAGCCGCCTGTGCCCCAGTCAGCCCTGAATGGCTGCGTACCTTTGAGTACCTCCTAAAAGCCGAATTCATCTTAGCAGATGCCGCAAGCGTAATAATAACACCTATTATGATCAAAATATAAGTCGGATCAAAAAATCCATACATCGGAAACATAAGTCATCCCTTCCTCTTCAAAAAGTTTATCTTTTCTTTACAATATCATGCATTATATCTTTAAGCAGTTATAAAATCAATAGATTTTATAGTTATTTTAGAAAAAATCACAGGATGTTCACAAAGGAATTTTGTCCTGTCTTCTTTCATTGAATCCCAAAGGATTAAGGTTATTAGTATCTCATAGGAGATCAAAATCCATACAAAGTTTACTTTCTGATTTTTATTGTCTTCACTTTGCTGTAACTGCTGTAAATTTTCCTGCCTCCGGCTGTCTTATAAGACCGCATGCGGACCCAATATTTTTTGTTCTTTTTCAGCCTGGAAACCGTTTTCTTTATCTGGCTTTTCTTTATCATATATTTTTTATATTTCTTAAATTTTGAATTGGGCGCTATATAGATCTCATAACCGCTTGCTCTTTTTTCCTTTTTCCAGCTGAGACTTAATTTCTTCTTTTTTATATTCTTAATGCTGAGTGAAGGGCGCTTCAGAGAAACATTGATCGTGATATTTTTAGAAGCACTGCTGTAAATACCTGATTTAGGAACAGATGCTTTGATCACAGCCCTGCCGGTTCCCCTGATGGTCACCTTTCCGCTGCCGTTGACAGAAGCCACTTTGGCATTGCCAGATTTATAAGACAAACTCCCGGAGCCCGCAATTTTAGCATTAAGGGTAAACGGCTTCGTCCCATAGGACTTCTTGTAAGATGACGTCCCTGAAATCTTCCGTGGGATATAACTTCTTCCGTACTTTGCTTTCTGCACAGCCGTCAGAGGCTGAATAATTCCATATCCGTAGTGCTTATCATACCCTTTGCTTCCTGCGTCCATTGCCGTGGATGTAATAATATCTGCACATTCTTTTGCCGTCAGGGACGGATTGGCTTGAAAGATCAGCGCCGCCACCCCTGCTGCATACGGTGTCGCCGCACTGGTCGTACCTCCCGGTGCAGAAATGTCAACCCGGTTATTATAGGTTGATGCGGCAGCCGTGTATTTCCGGGTATTGGAAGAATAGTTCAGGGCAGAGACAGACAGTACATTCCGATAGGACGACGGATAGCGGTATTCCTCTTTTCCTTTGTTGCCTGCTGAGGCAGCAAATAATATACTATTTTTAGATTTGGAATATGCTTCATTTATCGCTGCTTCCATCTTAGCATCATATATAGTATCACTAAGACTCATGCTGATTACCCTGCATTTTTTATTAGCAGCATAACGAATACCTTCCATCACTGATTTTGAATAGGATGACTGTGAACCATTTGCATCTACCTGTATCAGATACAGATTCACATTATATGCAACTCCAGCGCCGGCATACCGATTGTTGCCTGCGGCTCCCAATATTTTTGCCACAGAAGTTCCATGGCTGTATTTCGTAATCTGTCCTTTTCCTTCCCGTTTTGTAACTGCATTGTAGCAGCCTTTTATATTTCCTTTCAATTCTTTATCATTCACGTCAAAACCGCCGTCCATGACCGCAACATTCACTCCCTTTCCGGTTGCATAATTCCATGCCGTCAGCCCCGGTCCGGCCAGTCCCATCTGAAAAATACTGTGATATTTATGCTTATTAGACTTATACCTGACACTGGAAATCTCCGTATCATTGGTAAAACAATCACTTCTGTTCGTTCTTTCATAAAAATTTCCTGGATTGTGCAGCGAGGTACCCATCATAAGTATCATTGCTGCCAGAATCAGAAAATGTCCATTTTTCCGCATAAATCCTCTCTCCTTTCTGTCTGTAAACAGACAGTATCTGCATGATATATTGTTCTTTTATTATTGTTTCATTATATCATAAAAAGACCCTTCATCATGGCATAAATACATGATGAAGGGTCTCTATTTGGTCTGTACAGTCTATTCGTCCCAGTTATGCCAGACATCCTGGACGTCATCGTCTTCTTCCAGCAAATCCAGCGTCTTCTGCAGATTCTTGATATCATCCTCAGAAGCAAGCTCTACCATAGTGTTCGGAATCATGGTAACTTCTGCACTGGCCATCTCGATGGATTCCGCTTCCAGGGCCTCCCTGACTTTAGAAAAATCATCCGGGTCCGTAACGATCTCATAGCTGTCTTCCTCTGCCGCAAAATCCTCTGCTCCCGCATCCAGCGCAGTCATCATAAGATCATCCTCATCCATCTGACAGTCCTCTTTTGCGATAATGATCTGTCCCTTTTTCTCAAAATTGTAGGAGACACATCCAGGTGTTCCAATGCTTCCGCTTCCCTTTGTAAAAGCACTCCGGACATTGGAAGCCGTCCTGTTTTTGTTGTCTGTCAGAGCTTCTACAATAATCGCGACTCCGCTCGGGCCGTATCCTTCATATGTAATAGACTCGTAGTTGACGGCATTTGCATCGCCTGCAGCTTTTTTAATGCTTCGGTCAATGGTGTCATTGGGCATATTGTTGGCCTTTGCCTTAGCGACAATATCGCGGAGCCGGCTGTTATTTTCCGGGTCCGCCCCGCCTTCTTTTACCGCCACAGCAATCTCTCTTCCGAGTTTGGTAAAGATCTTGCCTTTTTTCGCGTCATTTTTTTCTTTTTTGTGTTTAATATTCGCAAATTTACTATGTCCTGACATAACTGTATTTACTCCTTCTCTGAATCATTTTCTTCTTTTTTTGTACGCTTTTTCTCCACTTTTACCTGTTTGATCACATTGTCGTGAATATCCACGGATTTAAAAGACCATCCTTCATAAATAATCTCTACTTCTTCTCCCTGTTCCGGAAGATGACCCAGCTGGTCTACCAAAAATCCGCTCAGCGTTTCAATCTCTTCTACATCAAACTCGATGTCTAATACTTCTTCGATCTTTTCCAGTCTCGTGCTTCCCCGCATCAGGAAAATATCGGCCCAGCCAAGCTTTGTGATCTCCCTGTCTTCCACATCATACTCATCGAGGATATTTCCAACGATCACTTCCAGCATATCTTCCATGGAGACAATACCTTCTGTCTGACTGTATTCGTCCACAACGATCGCCATATGGATCTTTTTTGTCTGCATTTCCTGAAACAGCACAGACAGATTCATGGTCTGGTGAACATAGAACGGCTCCCTGGCAATCTCATAGAGTTCCAGGTCTTTATTATTTATATAGGCGTCAATCACATCCTTGAGATACAGAACACCAATGATATGATCGATATCCTCCTCATAGAGAGGAAATCTTGAATATGGCTCATCCAGCATAAAATGAAGGGCTTCTTCCAAAGACATGGTGCAGTCGATCCCATCGATCTTCTTTCTGGAAGTCATGACATCGGTTACATCTTTGTCTCCGAACTCAAAAATATTGGTGATCATCTTGGCTTCATCTTCCAAAATAGCCCCCTGCTCATGCCCCTGGTTGACAATGTTCATGATCTCTTCCTCATATTCATTGTCATTATCGTCATCCGCTTCCCGCTCTGTCTGGTCGGTCTGCTTACCCTTGGGCTTATTTTTGCGTTTCGTTCCAATTATGTAGCCGAAGACGGCACCTAATACCAATGTAAGCAGCGGTATCAGGATCATCGCGGCACTTAAATCTTCCATATACATCTCCTTTATTCATCAGTCGTAATAAAATATACCATTTTACGAAGAAAAGGTCAATCTGTCCATCTATGTATCAAGACTTAAACTGATCTTTAATGCCTTGTCAACTTTCTCCAATATAGAACTGTTCAGATGACAGACCTTTTCTCTCAGCCGGCTTTTATCGATCGTCCTGATCTGTTCCAGCAAAATGACCGAATCTTTTTCCAACTGGCATTTCCTGCAGTCCACCGGCACATGGGTCGGAAGTTTTGCCTTGTTCATCTTGCTCGTGATCGCTGCGCAGATGACCGTGGGACTGTATCGGTTGCCCGCGTCGTTCTGCAAAATAATGACCGGGCGGACGCCTCCCTGCTCTGAGCCGACAACAGGCCTCAAGTCTGCATAAAAAATATCTCCTCGCTTAATTACCATAAGCCTAATCACTCTCCATCTCTTTCATAATAGTTTATGAAGAGTATTGACATTTCTTTCAGAAGTATTCAACTTAATCCTATTTTCCAGACGATTTTCGTCCGGCTTTAGAATTTCTCAGTCTTCCAGATAGTCCACTGCCTCTTTTGCCTTCCCGTCCTGAAAGTATACTCTTGGAACTCTTTTTCCGATCCCGCAGACAAATTCATAGTTAAAGGAACCTGCCAGATCTGCCGCCTCTTCCACCGAAATGTTTTTATCTCCCTCTGTCCCTACCAGGGTAACCCGGTCCATGACGCTGACTCCTTCAATATCGGTCACGTCCACCATGAACTGATCCATACAGATCCTTCCTATGATCGGCGCATACTGTCCCCGGATTATGACCCTTCCCCTGGAAGACAAGGCCCTCGGATAGCCGTCAGCGTAACCTACCGGTATCGTCGCGATTCTGGTCTTTCTGTCCGTAACGAACGTGGAGCCATAGCTGACTCCTTCTCCCGGCCCCACTTCTTTTACATGGATCACATGACTGATCAGGGAAAGTGCCGGCTTTAAATCAATGGCTGATTTATCCACTTCCTCGGAGGGATACAGCCCATAGGTGATGATGCCGGAACGGACCATATCCATACGGCATTCACGGAGGTCCATAATGGCTGCGCTGTTGGAGACGTGCTTGACCGGGATCTCGATCCCTTTTTCCTCAATCTTTGAGACAAACTGATCAAACAGTTCCTTCTGATGTCTGGCCGATGTCTTGTCCTCCTCGTCCGCACATGCAAAGTGTGTAAAAATTCCCTGAATTTTAATATTAGGAAGTTTTTGAATACGCTGTACCTGCCCGACCGATTCCTCCGTGGGCTTAAAACCAATCCGGTTCATTCCGGTATCCACTTTGATATGTATCCTGGCGTCCTTCTTCATTGTAACTGCAAATTTAGAGATCGCCTCCGCCATCTCATAAGAAAATACCGTCTGTTCAATTTCATGCTGGATCAATGAAGCATACTGATATTCCGAAGTATATCCGAGAATTAGGATCGGTTTTGTGATTCCCTGTTTTCTCAGAGCGATCCCTTCCTCAATGATCGCCACCGCAAAACCGTCGACGCCGATCTTATTCAATGCCTTCGCCACCGGGACCGCCCCGTGTCCGTAGCCGTCGGCTTTGATCACCGGCATAATCTTTGTATCCGGCCCCACAAGTTTTTTTATCTCACTGATATTATGGCAGACCGCATCCAGATCAATGGCTGCGTATACCCTATAATACTGATTCATCGCTGATTCCTCCTAAAATACTGCTGATTGACTCAATGATGTCTGATGCCAGCATGCTGTTGTGTCCAAAAATTTCTGCGGCATGGTCTCCTGCAAGCCCATGGATATAGACACCAAGGGCGGCAGCCTCAGAACATTCCATGCCTCTCCCTAGGAGGCTTGCGATCATGCCGCTTAAGACATCGCCGCTCCCCCCTGTGGCCATTCCATTGTTTCCGCTGCTGTTATAATAAACAGGCCGGCTGCCTGACACTACAAGCGTTGCCGCATCTTTCAGCACAACAGTGGCGCGGAATCTGTCCGAAAGCTTCTGTCCCGCATCCGTCAGAGTTTCTTTCACCTGCTCTGCGGATATTCCAAGGAGCCTTGCAGCTTCCAGAAGATGCGGTGTGAAAACGCACCCTCCCGGATGATCGATCTCCATTCCATAACGGCTGACCGTATTCAGGCCGTCCGCATCCAGCAAAAGAGGCTTTGTTCCGCGCTGTAAAACTTCTTCTAATAATTCTTTGGTCCGCTCTGAGACTCCCATTCCGGGTCCGAATAAGATACAGTCACACCATTCGAGGGCATCTTTTACATCCTCATATGTCCCGAACAGCACTTCCGGAAGCATGGACTGCAGAATCGGACGATTGGCTTCGCAGGAAATCACCTTTACCAGTCCGCTGCCCATGCGCAGGGCACTCTTTGCCGAAAAATAAGCAGCCCCAGACATCGTCTCATTTCCTGCTATGATCAGGACTTTTCCGTAGGTGCCCTTGTGAGAATCCGCAAAACGGCCCGGAAGTCTTTCTAAATCTTTCCTATCGTATGTGAAGCCCCCTGCATGTTTCTTCAAAACAGAATCAAAGAAACCGATCTTTTCTACATACAGCCGGCCCGCATATTCTTTTCCCGGATAGAGCAGATGTCCTGCCTTGGGACCGCCGAAGGTCACCGTAGCGTCTGATTTTACGGCGCATCCAAGGACTTTTCCCGTATCCCCGCTGATTCCGGAGGAAATATCGACTGACATGACTTTAGCTCCGCTTCCATTAATCCTTTCCACAGCAGTACGGTATGTCCCCGATACCTCTCTGGAAAGGCCTACGCCAAACAGTCCTTCCAAAATCCAGTCATAATCCTTATAATCTATCTCTTCTTTTTGCTCATATCCAAGCCGTGCAAGGATATCGTACTGCGTCTTTAAGTCTGCGGATGCCTGAGACAGATCCCCTACGACTGTAAAATCCACTGAATACCCTTCTTCCAGAAGGATTCTGGCCGCAGCCAGCGCATCTCCCCCGTTATTTCCGCATCCTGCCACAGAAAGAATCCTGTTATTTTTTCTGACTGTTTCCATGAGCCTTCGGGCAATTTTTTCGCTGGCCCTCTCCATCAGCACCAGGCCAGGAATCCCTATCTTCTGTATGGTCTCCTTATCAACATCCTGCATTTCCTGATTTTTTAAAACATATTTCATAGACACTCTCCTATGACAAAAGCCTGTGCCAGCCCCCCTGTGTTCGTAACCGACACATGAAATTTCGTAATCTTCCTATCTGATGCCATTTTTTCGGCTCTGCCTGTGAGTTTCACATAAGGTGCTCCTTTTGAATTCCGAAACACTCCGATCTCATAGGGCTCCAATCCGAAGAAGCCGGTTCCAAATACCTTGGAAACGGCTTCTTTAACTGCAAAATTACCAGCAAGAGTCGTACTGTTTAAACCTGCGCATGCCAGTTCCTCTTCTGAAAAAATCCGGCTCAGGCGGTTCTTTCTCTCCACCATCTTCTGTACCCGCCCGATTTCTATCAGGTCAGTTCCTATACCGACAATCATGGCGTTCCTCCCGTCTTTACTCCGCGCCTTCGCTGTCTTCCCTGCTGTGAATATTGTAAGTCAGCGTCATGAGGCTTTCTGCCAAATGGACATTCTCCACGGTCACACTGTCCGGCAGCGTGAGATCCACAGGGGCAAAGTTCCAAAATCCTTTGATGCCCCACGACACAAGATCTTTGGCAATCTTCGGCGCCTGGTCCTGCGGAAGCGTGAGGGCTGCAATCTTGATCTCATGATTCTTTATAAACTCTTCCATATCGTCAATATCGTGCACTTCCACTCCGTGCACCGTGATGCCGATCAGCTTCGGATTCACATCGAACAGCGCAATCACCTGAAAACCAATGCTGTTATTGTTAAAATCCTGATAATTAGCCAATGCCTGCCCCAGATTGCCGGCACCAACGATGATCATCTGATTGCTTTTGTCAAGTCCCAGAATCTTTCCGATCTCCACGTAAAGATTTTCTACATTGTAGCCGTATCCTTGCTGCCCGAAACCTCCAAAATTATTCAGGTCCTGCCGGATCTGGGATGCAGTTACTTTCATCCTCTCGCTCAGCTCTTTGGATGAGATCCTCGTAATATTTTTTGCTTTCAAAGCCCCCAAATAACGGTAATATCTAGGTAATCTCTTTATAACTGCCGGTGATATATTCTTATCCATTGATGACATTATTACCCTCCCACTTATTTTATTAACTACTCAAATTAAATAAATTATATAAGATTGTCTAATATCTGTCAAACTTTTCAGTGCGTTTTTTCAGAAATTATGTTATGCTTATAAAGAATTTTTACAGCTTAGAAATTTTGAAGGAGTGCACTATGGTTTTATCTTGTCAGAATATACATAAAACATTTGTCGACCAGGAAGTCCTGAAAGGAATTTCCTTTCATATCAATGAAAAGGACCGGCTTGCCGTCATCGGCTTAAACGGTGCCGGAAAGTCCACCCTGCTCAAGATCATCATGGATCAGATGACACCCGATGACGGGGAGATCCACAAAAAGAAGGACGCCGATATCGGCTATCTCGCACAGCATCAGGACCATACTTCTTCCCGCACCATTTATGAAGAGCTTTTGACCATAAAACAGGATGTGATCGAACTGGACAAAAAACTCCGCTCTCTGGAGCATATGATGAAGCATTTAAGCGGCACAGAGCTCGAAGAAAAGATGGAGGAATACACCAGGGCCACTCATTTATTTGAACAGAAAAACGGTTTTGCTTATAAAAGTGAGATCACAGGAATCTTAAAAGGACTCGGGTTTCAAGAGGAAGATTTTCAAAAAAAAATCGAGACTCTGTCCGGAGGACAAAAGACAAGGGTCGCTCTCGGAAAACTCCTGCTGATGAAGCCAGAGATCCTTCTCCTGGATGAGCCTACCAACCATTTGGATGTAGATTCGATCCAGTGGCTGGAAACCTATTTAAGCCACTATGAGGGCGCTGTCATCCTGG
Source organism: Anaerostipes sp. AF04-45 (assembly GCF_003461725.1). Classification (NCBI taxonomy): domain Bacteria; kingdom Bacillati; phylum Bacillota; class Clostridia; order Lachnospirales; family Lachnospiraceae; genus Anaerostipes; species Anaerostipes sp. AF04-45. Next base: position 105,061 of record NZ_QTXQ01000004.1, on the reverse strand, counting down.
TCTCCCATGACCGGTATTTCCTGGACAAGATCGTCAACAAAGTCATGGAGATTGAGTCGGGTCACGCGATGCTCTTTGACGGCAACTACACTTCTTTTATTAAAAAAAGGGATCAGGTAAAGGCAATCCGCTTGAAGGAGTACGAAAACCAGCAGCAGGAGATCCGTCACCAGAAGGCGGTCATTGAAAAACTAAAACAATTTAACCAGGAAAAATCCATCCGCCGGGCCGAGAGCCGTGAAAAGATGCTGAACAAAATTGATGTGATCGAAAAGCCTGTGGAAGTCGACGGAAAAATGCGCTTTGCCATCGAACCGTCGGTGATCAGCGGAAACGATGTCTTAACGGTGGAACATCTGGAAAAAAGTTTCGGGCCGCATATGCTGTTTTCCGATATAAATTTTGAAATATTTCGCGGTGAGCGCGTGGCATTGATCGGCGCCAACGGAACCGGCAAGACTACGATGTTAAAAATCATCTGCAAACAAATTGCCAAAAACAAAGGACTGATTAAGCTCGGTTCCCAAGTTTCCATCGGATATTACGATCAGGCACAGGACAACCTGCATCCGGATAAGACAATCTTCGAGGAGATATCTGATTCCTTTCCGGAACTGACCAACACAAAAATCAGAAATACACTGGCTGCTTTCCTTTTTAAAGGAGAAGATGTCTTTAAACTTGTTTCTTCCTTAAGCGGCGGTGAAAAGGGACGGGTATCTCTTGCGAAACTTATGCTTTCCCATGCCAATTTTCTGATTCTTGATGAGCCTACCAACCACCTGGACATTCACTCCAAAGAAATCCTGGAATCCGCCCTGTCCCAGTACACAGGCACGGTTCTTTACGTGTCTCACGACCGCTATTTTATCAACAAGACAGCCACAAGAATTTTGGAACTCTCTCCGAAAGACGGTCTGCACTCTTATCCGGGCGACTACCAGCACTATCTTATCGAAAAGGAGAAGGAAGGCACGAAAGAGGTACAGAACGCTGAAACTGAGTCTGTATCCGATACGAAGCTGAGCTGGCAGAAGCAAAAGGAAGAAGACGCAAAGCGTCGGAAAAGAGAAAACCGCCTGAAAAAAATAGAACAGGAAATCGAGGAACTGGAAGCGGAAAGCACAAAGCTTGACGAAGAAATGTGTCTGCCGGAGAACGCAGTCAACACAAAGAAACTGCTGGAACTCTCCGCTGCCAAAGTCCGGAATGAGGAACATCTGGAAACCCTTTATGAAGAATGGGAGACCCTGTCAGAAGAAACTGAGTGAAAATGCCATGGTATTTTTACAAAAATTTGTTATAATAGACTAAGTACCATTTTTAGGAGGTTACAAAATGAAATTAATATCGTTTGCTGTGCCGTGTTATAATTCCCAGGAATATATGAGACACTGCATAGATACATTGCTGACCGGAGGAGACAAAGTTGAGATCCTCATCATAGACGATGGTTCCACGGACAATACCGGCATGATCGCCGATGAATATGAAAACAAATATCCCGGTATCTGCCGGGCGATCCATCAAAAGAACAAAGGCCACGGCGGTGCAGTAAACACTGGTATCGCTCATGCCAAAGGGATTTATTTTAAGGTGGTGGACAGTGACGACTGGGTAAACGAACATGCCTATGAGGAAATCTTCAATCAATTAGAGACCTTTTACCGCCAGGGAACCATTATAGACATGTTTATGTCAAACTATGTCTATGAGAAACAGGGTGTGAAGAGAAAAACCGTGATTCATTACCGCCATACGATCCCGGTTGAACAGATTTTTACCTGGGATGATGTAAAGCGTTTTCCTCTGAGTCAGTACATTCTCATGCATTCCGTCATTTACCGTACTTCTCTTCTCCATGAGTGCCGTCTGTGCCTGCCGGAACATACTTTTTATGTAGACAACCTTTACGTTTTCAAACCGCTTCCATATGTGAAGACGATTTACTATCTGGATGTAAATTTTTACCGCTACTTCATCGGAAGGGACGATCAGTCTGTCAATGAAGCCAATATGATCAAACGGATCGACCAGCAGTTTTTTGTCACCAAAGCCATGATCGATTATATGAGCAGCTTTGAGCTGGTAAACAAGCCGTTATACCGCTACATGAAACACTATCTGAGCATCATCATGACGGTATCATCTGTCATTGCCATCAAATCCGGCATACCGGAGCATCTTCAGATGAAGAAGGAACTCTGGAAGTACCTGAAATCGAAAAACACAAAACTATACCGTCAGATCCGGGGATCTCTTGTTGGAAATGCCGTAAACCTCCCGGGCTACGGAGGCCGGAAAGTTGTCATCGCAGCTTACAAAGCAGCACGGAAGTTCATTGGATTTAATTAAATCAGTCGAAAAATGACATTGGGAACCATCAAACCAATGTCATTTTTTATTCTGTAAGAAAATTGTAACGCGGAGTCCAAAACCCTCCACTATATCACCATATTTCTGATCTGTGTTATGCTGGAGCCATGAATGGAGGTTTTTACATGAATACTTATAAAACATCTGAGGTTGCAAAGCTCATAGGAATTCATCCCAATACTGTCCGGCTGTACGAAAACGCAGGGCTGATCTCAAAACCGGAACGGCAGAGCAATGGATACCGCATTTTTACTGATCTTAATATTGAGCAGTTCCGGCTGGCCCGGCTGGCTTTTCAAATGGAGGTACTGCAGAACGGACTGAGAAAAAAGGCTGTCCGGATTGTAAAAACAGCGGCATCCTGTGATTTTCCCAGGGCTCTGGTATTGGCAGAAGAATACCTGGCACAGATCAGAAAGGAACAAGCCAATGCCGAAGAGGCAGTCGAAATCGTAACAGAGATTTTATCCGGCGGATCACAGGAACATACCCATCCCATGAAACGCAGGGAAGTCTCCCGGTATCTCGGCATTTCTATGGATGCTCTGAGAAATTGGGAAATGAACGGCCTTTTGACTGTAAAACGCAGGCAGAATGGATACCGCATATATACGAGTCAGGATATACAGAGGCTCAAAATCATTCGCTCCCTGAGGTGTGCAAATTATTCTTTGGAATCCATTCTGCGTCTGCTTGGGCACCTGTCAAAAAATCCCGGGATTGATATCAAAGAAGTTTTGGATACTCCCAATAAAGATGACGATATTATTGCGGTGTGCGACAAACTGGTTACTTCTCTGCTGACTGCCGAGAATAATGTTTTGAAAATGATATGCAGCTTAAAAAGAATGAAAAAACAATTTTCTTAAACCCTCCACTTTACCACCAATGTTTTCGTTGGTGGTATTCTTTTTTTACAATAAAACAAGGAGGTATCCTTCATGAATGAAGTGATCAAAGCAGAAAAATTATGTAAAACCTACAACAAAACGCCTGCGGCAGACAATATCAGTTTATCCGTAAAGCGCGGAACAGTTTTCGGCCTGATCGGGGCCAATGGCGCAGGCAAGAGCACAACGATTGAATGCATTTTAGGTACAAAGACGGCAGACAGCGGAACCATATCCATTCTGGGAATGAATCCGCAGACATCCAGAAAGCAGCTGTTTCAAAAGGTAGGTGTCCAATTTCAGGAGGCAGCTTATCAGGATAATATTACCGTCTCAGAACTTTGTGAAGTTACCGCTGCTCTCTATCAGGAATCCGCAGATCCGAAAAAACTACTGCAAAAGTTTGGAATTTCCGAAAAAGCCAAAAGCCAGATCAAAGATTTATCCGGCGGCGAGAAACAAAGACTATTTATTATCCTCGCACTCATACCCAATCCTGAAGTTGTCTTTTTGGACGAGCTGACGACCGGTCTGGACGCCAGGGCCAGACGCCAAGTGTGGAATATACTCTCCTCACTCAAGGAAGATGGACTGACGATTTTCCTGACGTCCCATTTTATGGATGAGATCGAGAACCTGTGTGACTGCATCTGTATTTTAAAAAAGGGAAACATCATATTTTACGGTACGGCGGCGGAGGCAGTTGCATCGAGTCCTTTTGATCATTTTGAAGACGCTTATCTTTGGTATACAGACGAGGAGGAATGAATTGATGAAAACTTTTAAGACAATGCTGAAAACAGAATTAAAATTATCTCTGAGAGGAATGGATATGTTTATTTTTGCAATCTGTGTGCCTCTTGCGGTACTGGCAGTCATGGGAATTATTTATGGAGACAGACCCGCATTCGGCGGTGCCGGATACTCATTTCTGGAACAGTCGTTCGGAGCCGTCACCACCATATCCATCTGTGCAGGAGGTGTGATGGGATTGCCGCTGGTTGTCTCTGATTATCGGAGCAAGGGTATTTTAAAGCGCTACAAGGTTACGCCGGTCAGCCCTTCCATGATCTTAGCGGTACAGGTGACAATTTATACTTTATATGCGGCTGTTTCTCTGATCCTGCTCTATGCCGAAGCCGTTCTTTTCTTTGGATATCAGTTCCGCGGATCTTTTTTGAGTTTTCTGGGATGTTATCTCCTGGTCATTGTGTCTATGTTCAGCATCGGCATGCTGGTAGGCGGTATTGCTCCGAATACTAAGATAGCGAGTGTCGCCGCAAGTCTGCTGTACTTTCCGATGCTGATTTTTTCAGGCGCAACACTTCCCTATGAAGTCATGCCCAAAGTGCTGCAGAAAACTGCAGATATTATGCCGCTGACTCAGGGAATCAAGCTACTGAAAGCCGCTTCTCTGGGAGAGGAGCTTGGCAGTGTGATTGTTCCGGCTGTGACCATTGTCTGCATCGCAGTAATCTGTACCTTCGCATCCCCCAAATTCTTTCAGTGGGAATAGCCTGCGCAAAATGTTCTGGCTTTTCTGTGTTTCCGGCGTATTCTATACTATAACACTTATTAGGAGACAATATTTTATGAAGCTAATATCACAGATCATCCATGCGGATATCGCCCATAAACATGGCTTCCTGGGGAAGAATATAGGGATTGCCTTCCTGGATACCGGTATCTATCCCCATAAAGAATTTTATCCGGCCGATCAGCGGATCGCCGGATTCATAGATTATGTACACCACAGATCATATCCTTATGATGACAATGGACACGGGACCCATATCGCGGGGATTGCCGCATCTGCAAGCTGCGGCATTGCACCTGCAGCACATATTATTTCCCTCAAGGTTCTGGATGCGCTTGGAAACGGGAATCAGCGCACGTTCTTAAACGGCCTGTCCTGGATCCACCATTTTCACAAACAGTATGGAATCCGGATTGTAAATATTTCTATCGGCACTCCTGCTTCCGGAAATGACGAAGCTGCCAATGCGATTGTGAAGCAGGTCAACCAGCTGTGGGATGACGGACTGGTCGTCTGCATCGCCAGCGGAAATAACGGCCCCAGAGATCATTCCATCACAGCGCCGGGCAACAGCCGCAAGATCATTACCGTAGGCTCCAGCGACGATGCCAGCCGTCCCATGGGTTCTCAGCGCTTTGCAAAAAATTATTCCAGCAGAGGGCCTACCTCTTCCTGCGTCATGAAGCCGGACGTTGTGGCTCCCGGAACAAATATATATTCCTGCGGCCTGAACGGAGGGCACAGCATCAAGAGCGGCACTTCCATGGCAACACCGGCAGTTTCCGGGGCCATCGCCCTGCTTTTGGAGCGTTACCCGTATTATACGAACAAAGATGTAAAAATGAAACTTCGGTACAATTGTGACAAGCTTTCCACTCCGAGAAATCATCAGGGATGGGGACAGATCAACGTTCAGAAACTTCTGGATCTATAAAAGAAACTCCATCATTACCTGATTGCTTAAAAACAAGGCCTGCTGCGGGATCCAGATTCTTTCGGCATCCTGTTCTAACAAGCCTTTTCCAGAGAGTTCTTGGATAGGTTCCCGGTAAACATCCAGGATACCTGTCCCGAACCGCTTGGAAAATTCCGTTTTTGAGATCCCTTTTGTCATCCGTAGCCCCAAAAACATATACTCTTCCATCTCTTCTTTTTTGGTCAGTTCTGTTTCTTTTTCAAATATGCCGCTAAAATCTGTTATTGACAGGTATTTTTCCATATCTGCCGGATTTGTAAAGCGTTTTCCCCTAAAATAAGAAGACGCCGCCAAACCAAATCCCAGGTATGGTTTCCCTGTCCAATATCCGCAGTTATGTCTGCATTCATATCCCGGTCTGGCATAGTTTGACAGCTCATACCTTTCATAGCCTAAGGTATGAAGGATCTTTTCCGTCCTTTCATACATGGCCGCGTCCTCATCTTCCGTCGGCAGGAGATCATCCAGCCCTTTCATATCATAAAAAGGTGTCCCTTCTTCGATGATCAGGCTGTAAACTGAGAGATGTTCCGGCTCAAGTTCTGCAGTTTTTAACAGGGTCTGTTCCATCGACTCCATCGTCTGCATAGGAACCGCATTCATCAGATCTACATTGATGTTTTGGAATCCGCAGTCCCGGGCCATATAAAATCCCGAGACAAAGTCCTCAAATGTGTGAATCCGGCCTAAAATCTTCAGTTCTTCTTCCCTCGCGCTCTGAAGTCCGAAACTGATCCTGTTGATCCCGCAGTTTTGATAGGCCGAAAGTTTTTCTCTTGTGACAGTGCCGGGATTGGCTTCGATCGTGCACTCCATGTTTTCTGCACAGGAAAAAGAATCTCTGACCGTATTCATCAAAGATTCTATCTGTGCTCCCGGAATCAGGGAAGGAGTTCCTCCTCCGATAAATACCGTGCTCACTGACGGGCGTTTAAGAAGCCTTCCCCAGTGCAGAATTTCCTGCCGAAGCTTTCGTATATAGCTGCTGATCTCATCATCTCCGGCCGGAAACGAACAGAAATCACAGTAACTGCATTTTTTTTTGCAGAACGGTATATGAAGGTACAGTTCAAGTTCTCTAGTCTTCATCTAATTTCAGCACACTCATGAATGCTTCCTGAGGAATTTCTACATTGCCTACCTGACGCATCCGCTTCTTTCCCTGTTTCTGTTTCTCCAGAAGTTTTCTTTTCCTGGAGATATCGCCGCCGTAGCACTTGGCCAGCACATCTTTCCGCATAGCCTTTACGGTCTCCCTGGCAATGATCTTGCTGCCCACTGCCGCCTGTATAGGGATTTCAAATAAATGCCTTGGAATTTCTTCCTTCAGCTTGGAACACATTTTTCTTCCCCTCTCGTAAGCCGTCTCGGCATGAACGATGAAGGACAGTGCATCTACTTCTTCTTTGTTGATCAGGATATCCAGTTTCACGAGCTCTGATCTCTGATATCCCTTCATCTCATAATCCAGAGATGCATACCCTCTGGAGCGTGATTTCAGGGCATCGAAAAAGTCATAAATGATTTCATTGAGCGGAAGTTCATACCTTAAAACAGCCCGTCCTTCCTCGATATATTCCATTCCGATATAAACGCCTCTGCGCTCCTGGCACAGTCCCATGATCGCTCCCACATAGTCGGATGTGACCATAATCTCTGCTGAAACAATCGGTTCTTCCATATAATCAATCTGGGATGGATCCGGAAGATTGGACGGATTGGTCAGCTCAATCATCGTACCGTCAGTCTTATATACCCGGTATACAACGCCCGGTGCAGTGGTCACCAGATCCAGATTGTATTCCCTTTCCAAACGCTCCTGGATGATCTCCAGGTGCAAAAGCCCTAAGAATCCACAGCGGAATCCGAATCCAAGCGCCACTGATGTCTCCGGCTCAAACTGCAGTGAAGCATCATTCAGCTGTAACTTTTCCAGGGCATCCCGAAGATCAGGATATTTTGCTCCGTCGGTCGGATAAAGCCCGCAGAATACCATTGGGTTTACTTTTTTATAACCCGGAAGCGGCTCGCTGCATGGATTGTCTGCATCTGTAATCGTGTCTCCGACCGTGGTATCCTGGACATTTTTAAGACTGGCCGTCACATATCCTACCATACCGGCGCTGAGTTCTTCCGACGGAATGAACTGTCCCGCGCCGAAGATGCCGACTTCCACTACCTCAGCCACGGCATCGGATGCCATCATCTTCATCTTTGTTCCCGGCCGGATCGTGCCCTCTTTGATCCTTGCAAAGATAATGACTCCCTTGTAAGCATCATAAATACTATCAAAGATCAAGCCCTGCAGCGGTCCCTCAGGATCTCCGGACGGCGCAGGAATCTTCATTACGATCTGCTCCAGCACGTCCTCGATGTTGATTCCGTTTTTTGCCGAAATCAGGGGGGCATCCTCCGCTTCAATACCGATGACATCTTCAATTTCTGTCTTTACTCTTTCCGGATCTGCGCTCGGAAGATCGATCTTATTGATGACCGGCATAATCTCCAGGTCATGGTCCAGAGCAAGATAAACGTTTGCCAAAGTCTGCGCCTCAATGCCCTGTGCGGCATCTACCACAAGGACAGCTCCCTCGCATGCCGCCAGGCTCCTGGAAACTTCATAGTTGAAATCCACATGTCCCGGCGTGTCTATCAGATTGAAAATATACTCCTCGCCGTTCTCTGCCTTGTATACAATACGGACTGCCTGTGATTTAATCGTGATCCCGCGTTCCCTCTCCAGATCCATATTGTCCAGCACCTGTTCCTGCATCTCTCTGTCAGTCAGGGTGCCTGTTTTTTGAATGATACGGTCTGCCAATGTGGACTTACCGTGATCTATATGCGCAATAATACAAAAATTGCGGATTTTACTCTGATCGATTGTCATAGTTTCCTCCTGTTGCAAATAAACATATTCGATTTAGTATAGCAAAAAAAAGGCTGAAAGTCTATTTCAACCTTTTTCTTTGTTTATATTTATGTAGGTCCTCTAAGGGTATAACACATCATTTAAAATTTCCGCCAGCGGTTTCATTGCATTTTTAGCCTGCTTTACCGTGTTGTTTTGAGCGCCCAATTCGATCAGAAGACTGCGTCCTCTGTAATGCAGATTGTAACGGTATCCCTTGATGTAAATCTTCCTGGTAAGACCCGGATATTTTTTCATTGCCTCCGCCTGAAGCTGCAGGCTGAATGCCAGATTCGTCTTTTTGTTTGGATTTTTAAGGTATTTGATATCTCCATTTTTGGCAGTCCGGCTGATGCCGTTAAAAAACATAAACTGGGCCATTTCCACTCCATTTTGTTTAGAGACAAGCTTTGTACTCTCCTTCACTCCGTCTCTGTGCAGATCAATCACCACCTGGATACTCGGATATTTTTTCAGATATCTCTCAACAGAGGCCGCAGCATAATAATATGCTTTTGACCGGTCTTCCTTTCCGTTTTTAACATCATAGATCCCTCTGTCATGTATCACATTGATCCCATATTGTTCCCTAAGAAGTTTTGTAAGAACATCTCCGGCTCCTATGACAGTGTCTGACTTTTCTCCTTTCCTGCTGTCTTTATAAGCTTCACTGCCGTGAGTGTGAAAGATCAAAATCTGGGGCTGCTTTGATTTCTTCAGAGAAAGGTCCTTATTTAAAAGAACCTTTCCGTTGATCTCACTGTTCGTCACCATCGTAGTGCTGTCTACCTGATAAATATATTTTCTTAAATAATTCGGATCGTTCCACTTTTTACTGTTGAACACGGTCTTCTTTGCCGGTACTTCATCTACCCGGACTCCGCTCTGTTCATTATCCTCCAGATCATAGAACTGATTTTTTACTAAATCAGAACTTTTAACCTCGGAATAATTTTCACTGTAACAGATAGACGGCACAATGTCATTCCGGTAGGTCGTTATGATCTTATTCAGCACTGATCCGTAAATCGGCTGTCCGCCGCTGTGATAGGACGGAATCAGCTCATTTACTGCTTTAAGATAATAATTCTGGACAGCCGTGGACACCATGTCCGGATGCCCGGAAAAATAACGGATTCCCATGATAAGAAAGACGGCAAGCAAGACACATCCCGCTGCTCTTCTCTTTTTTCCCATATCATCATTTTATTCAGCTTTTATATGATTATGCAGTAAATGATTAATTCCCTCTGAAATTGTGTAACTGATTCTTTTAATGGATTCGTCAATATTTTTCGGTGTCACATGCATAGAAGTAAAGTCCTCGTCAAGCATTTCCAGAATATCTTCGTTATCCGACTCATTTCCCACAATATCACTGATGATGGCGGAAACAGAAATGACCGTAGGAACTCCTATGGCAAGGACCGGGATTCCGATCGTTCTTTCTGTGATCTCATTTCTGTGGTTTCCCACACCGGATCCCGGTGCGATTCCGGTATCACTGATCTGAATCGTCTTGTTAAGCCTGGAAGAACTTCTTGCCGCCAGGGCATCCACAGCAATCAAAAGATCCGGCTGGATCTTTTCGGCCAATGCTTCCAGCACTTCTGACGTTTCAATTCCAGTCTGTGCCATGACTCCCGGCGCGATAGCGCTGAGTTCCATGGCATCCTTTAAATAACCCTCTCTTTTCAGGTGGCGGGTAATCCAGAGATTATTGACAACCTTAGGCCCCAGGGAATCGGCCGTAACCTCAGAATTCCCAAGACCTGCCACAAACACTTTCGCATTCCGCGGAATCATTTCTTTTAAGTTCAAATACAAAGCCTCACTCATTTCTTTATGATAGCTGCCGTCATTTGATGACAGATCTCTTGTCTCAATAGTAATATACTGTCCCATGGGCTTTCCAAGAATCTGTTCTCCTTCTTTGTCCTTAATCGTAATTCTTGTCTCTTTTATATCATTGGAGGCATCGATCCTCGTCTTCATAGAAACTCCCTTCAGACTGGATTGCTCCTCCGCTTCTTCTTTTAGTTCTAACGCTAAGTCTGTTCTGTTCTGCATCCTGATTCTCCTTTCTTCCTGTCCTTAGTATGAAAAGAATCCAAAAAAATATGTAAAAACAGGAACTTTTGCATTGACAGATCGGACAGACTTCTATAAAATAGAGGAGTATGTTTATAGAAGCTATAACCGTGTCTCGCTTCGAAGTAAACACCGAACGAAAAGATAAGTACAATTATTATATGGAGGTGCCCACATTGGCAAATATCAAATCTGCAAAGAAGAGAATTCTTGTAATCAACACAAAGACTGAAAGAAACAAAGCGATCAAAACGAAAGTAAAAACATATATCAAAAATGTAGAAGCAGCTGTTGCCGCAGGAGACAAAACTGCTGCAAACGAAGCATTAACAGCTTGTATCTCAGAGATCAACAAAGCAGCATCCAAAGGAATTTTCCACAAGAACACTGCTGCAAGAAAGGTTTCCCGCCTGACAAAAGCAGTCAATTCTGTAGCTTAATTTTCAAAATGAATCTATAAAAAAAGAGCTAACCGTCAGCTCTTTTTTTATTACTTAAAATCTTGAAGCGGGCTTTCCCGCTTTAATCTTACTTACTGAATTCTACGAGCAGCAGTTCCACTCCGATCCTGTCCGTAATTTTTCCGGTCTTGATTCCTTCGTCTGTGGCTGCGCATTTTTTTATCATCTCATATAGTTCTTCTCTCTTAAATAACCGCACCTGCTGCTTCAGTTTTCCCGCTACAAATGGGGGCACTTTCAGTTCTTTCGCCATTTCTCCCTGGGATTTTCCGGCTTTCAGAAGCGACTGTGTCTGTAAAAGCTGATTGCACTGTCTCACCAGCAGAGCCAGTATCCCGAAAGGTGATTCCTTCAGCTCGATCAGATCATAATAGAGCTTTAAAACGGTATCCCGCTGCTTTTTTGCGATGGCTTCCAGCATGACAAAAATCTGATTCGTCGTCTGTGCTGTGGTCAGGGCCTCCAGATCTTCCGCCCCAATAACCTCTCTGCCCTTCGTATAGGAAATCAATTTCTCCAGCTCATTTTTGATTGTAAACATATCCTGCCCGGTCTTATAGAGAAACAGCTGAATATCTTTCTGGGTCATTTTTTTTTGTTCCTTTTTCAGCATCTGCGCAACCCACAGGACCAGGTCCTTTTCCTTCGGCGTCTCAAAAGACACCGCACATCCTTCTTTGTTAATGTATTTGTAGATTTTTGACCTTTTGTCCACATCATCTTCAATGATCAAAAGGATGGTGGTCTCCGGCATTTCCTTGAGCGCATTTAAAAAATCATCATTGCTTTTCTTCCCAAGTTCTGTCTGATCCAGCACCAAAAGACGGTAATCATTAAAAAATGGCATGGTTTGTATCAGTTCTAAAATTTCCGGAATGTCCGTCTTTTTTCCCTCAAAATAGGAGTAATTCATCGTATCCCCGGATGGAATCAGCGCCTCTTTTAACTTATCCCGCGTCTGGGCCACCAGATATTTTTCTTTTCCATAAAATAAATATAGATTCTGATACTTCTGTTCTTTTATATGCTGTAAAACTCTTTTCATCATCAAAGCCTTTCTCTTCCATTATATTTTCTGCACAGAGCCGTAAAATCTAAAATCATGGTCTGCTCTTCATCTTCTTTGCGGAAAGCCAGGTAAAGGGTTCTCCCGGCTTTCCCGGGGTCCAGATGAAACATCAGCAGCTTTCCCCTTTTTGCCTCTTCTTCCACCGCTTTCAGCGGCATGACGGCGATGCCCATTCCCATACTGACGGAACGTTTCATGATCTCCTTATCATGGATTTTTGCAGCCACATGAAGCTTACTCAAATCAACACCTTGTTCTTCTAAAAATCGGTCTTCATCTTCCTCCGTATCATCTGTGAGTTCTCTTAAAATAAAAGGTTCACTGAGCAGTTCCTGAAACGAATAGCCATTTTCCAGCAGATTCCTGTACTTTTCCTGATTTGGCGCAATTACCACCTGCTGATCGGTCCCGTAAGGGATAAAGGTAAGTTCCGGCACATTTTCATGTTTCCCCAGAAATCCGAGATCAGCTTCTTTTTTAAGTAACATCTTGACCGTATCCACACTGTTCTTCTGGACAAGAGATATGTCAGCCTCCCTGTGGAGCTGCTTAAAATCCTTTAAGATATCAGGCAGGACATACTGGAGAGCAATCGAATCCCCGGCAAGTACGAGAGAAGGCCTCTCTCCTTTCGGCCGGATGAATTCATCATATACTTGATCTCTTAACTCCAGCATTTTCCTGGCATACTCATATAATCTCTCCCCATCTGCCGTGACTTCCACCCGTTTCGTCGTCCGGTTAAACAGACGGCAGGATAATTCCTGTTCCAGCGAAACCACATGGGCACTGACTGTGGGCTGGGAAAGAAACATAATCTTTGCCGCCTTAGAAAAACTCTGATACTTTACTACATTTATAAAAGCTTCAATCTGCCGAAATTCCATGCCTTTTCCTCACTCTGCCGTAATATTCCATCAGTCTCACATAATCCTGCGGTGTATCCGTATCCATCATGCACCCGGGATCGTCATCCACCGTAACCAAAACCGTAGATTCCAGGAAATGGAGCAGTGCCCGCCTGAGACCTCCTCCTTCTCTGAATCTTAAAAGATATGGAAAACACTCCTTCGAAATCACCGGAGGATGAATTCTCTGACCGTTTCTGGACGGAATAACGACCGAGGCCTCTGAGGCTTCGAGCCATGTAAAAAGCTTCTGATATGTGTTTTGTGCAATCATCGGCATATCCCCCGGCACCACCGTGATGCCGTCAAAGGCCAGAGCCCTGGCTATCCCCACCTGAACGGATTCCATCATATCTCCGTGCTCAAAATTGTCATTATGTATGATCTCTGTCCCGCTCATAGAAGCCAGTTCTTCTTCAATTTCATCTGCGCGGTATCCTGCCACCACGATGACCTTGCTGACACCGGCATTCAAAAGGCTTTTGACCGTACCGCTTATGATGGTTCCGTCACCAAACGGAAGCAGCGGCTTAAACGCCCCCATCCTCCTCGATAGCCCTGCACATGGGACAATACCTGCTATTTTCTTCTTTTTCATCATTGTTTCATTATATCAAGTTTGGGATTTAAATACCACCGCTTTCTTTCCATGGAAAACCAGAGCATTCCTGATCTGGAAGTCTCATAGATACTGCACCCCGAATCGTTCAGCCTTCTGACCGTCTCCCGGTGGGGATGCCCGTATCGGTTCTTTTTCCCCGCGGAAACGATGGCAATCTTTGGCCTGAGCTGACGGAGCAGCTCCTCTCCTGTGCCGTTTTTAGATCCGTGATGTCCCACCTTCAATATGTCAGCATGCTGTATCCCGCTCTGCACAAGCATCTCTTCCCCCTCGTTCTCCAGGTCTCCTGTCAGAAGAACACTCAAACCCCGTACCTTCAGCCGAAACACAAGGGAAGCGGCATTTTTCTCCAGCCCGGTATCCGGCCCGGGGTGCAGACATTCCATAGACCAGTCAGTCCCTGAAAACTTACTCCCCATGGACAGATAACTGACCGAAACGTGATATTGTCGGGCTTCCTTTTCTATTTCCATATATGCATGATCTTTTTTTACCCGGGGCAGATAAAGGCGCCTGATCATCCCCGACGGCAGAAGTTCTCTGATACCCGAATAATGGTCAGAATCCAGGTGGGTGATGACTGCTGCGCTGACCGCCTGATATCCCTGTGATTTTACATAGGGTGCTATGATATACTGTCCCACATCTTGTTTGGAGGAACTTCCGCCGTCCACCAGAATCATATCCTGCCGGTTTAACGACAGGGCGATGCAGTCTCCCTGTCCCACATCCAGAAAAGAAATCTTATCCTGCTTTTTCTGCACTCCCAAGATCAAAAAGCAGCCGCATGCCAGCAGGCAGGCATATTTATGGTAAGAGCTCTTCTTCAAAGTCTTATAAAGCAGACAGAGTCCCATATAAAATACGATGATCCACAAGAAAGAAGGTTTTCCAAGGACGAGATTCTGAACCGGCAGGCGGCGGGACAGACTTGTCCCTGCCACAACAAGCGAAAACAAAGCAGACGCAGGGACAGAAAACAGGAAAACCGGCAGAAAAGCACTCAGGAATCCTGCCGTAAAACCCGCTGTCACGAGAGGAAGCATCAAAAAGTTAAATATAAAAGATAAAGGATAGCATTCATACTGAAAATATAAGAGAACCGGCGTCATAATGATCTGGACCACGATACAGAAGACAAATCGCCTGATCTGTCTGTCCCTGAAAGTTTTCTGTTTTCCTGCCGGCAGCACTTCCCGGTAAATACCGGCGGCCATCACCGCTCCCATGGACATCAAAAAACCTGCATCCAAACATCTGAACGGACTTTCCAGCAAAAGCAGAAGCCCTGCCGCTCCGCCGGATGACAGCAGATCATAAGAGCGTCCGCATACCTGGGACAGCACGAAGAAAAAAAACATGAACAGGGCTCTTTTCGATGAACCGGTCATGCCGGTCATGACACAGTAAGACAAAGCAAAGGTCAGCCCGGCTGCACCGGACAGACAGACAGGAACCCCGGCCCCTCTCAGTCTGCGGTAAATCCCTGCGCCTGCCAGCGAAATGTGCAGGCCGGAAATAGCCAGGATATGAACGATCCCGCTTTGGGTAAAGGTGTCTTTCAAATCTTTGGAAATCCCCGTCTTGTCACCCAGGATCATAGCCTCAAACATGGGCCGTATCTTTTCGTCATACTGCAAGGAAAGATTTTTTGACATACGGTTCCGTAAAGAGAACAACCTGCTCTTCCAAAACTTTTTCTCCTGCCCCAAAATTTCCTTCTTATCCGGAAACATCGTAAATCCGATATTCCTGGAGAGATAATAGATCCTCATATCGTTCTCTCCCAGATTGGACGGCCCTTCATGAGGCAGAAGCTCTCCCGTCAGCACAACTTTATTTCCCGGCAGTATATGGCCAAAGTCATCGTCATAGACCATCACGTCCCCGTCCAGATATAGATGCCGGTCCGGCAGATATACATGGGATAAAAGCAGAAATTCTTTCTTCTTTGTCCTCCCTTTCCACTCTGCGGTTCCCGCCGCTCTTACCTGTTCAGAGCCTTTTAACACATTTTCCTGCCGGGTGAACCTTTTGTTCTGATAAACAAACATAAGTGCTCCCGCAAGAAAGCCTGCAAAGAAAAATAAAACAGCCCTTCTCCATCCAGAAATTTGTTTCTTAAAAAAGAGCACAAATATCCCTGAAAAGAGAAGCGCTGCGAAAACCATCCGAACATCATGACATGCTGTGATTTCTCCAAGCCAACAGCCTGCAAATACTGCAAGAAATGGTCTGTTATTCATTTTTACTCCATCGGAAGTTCTCCGAATATAAAGCTGTCCCGGTTCAGCGCGCCGATCAGTTTGCCGTCTGTATCAATGATCGGACGCCCGGAAACAGTAAATTCCACATATCCGACCCCTTTCAGCTGTGTCAGCGTATAGACGATGGCAGCTTTGCAGATGACATCTTCATTCGGTTCAATCTTCTTATATCCAACCGAAAAATCCACGTAGGCAATATTGTTGGAAACAGTCACATTGCTGATGTTGATATCTTCCGGAATGGCTGTCTTATACTTGCTGTTCCTGCCGACCCTGGACATCTCGTCCAAAAGTTCCTCTGCTCCCAGCTGACTGTTCATTTGGACATCGATGTCTTTGTCCTTTCGGATCAGCTTCGTGTATGTTTTGTTCGTGTAGTAAATTCCTGTCCCGTCTTTTGACTGTGTATCCTCATCATCTTTCTTTGAACAGCCCGCACAGAAAATGAGCACACTGAAAAGCGTCAGAAGGATACATAATAAAATCGTTCGTTTTCTCACCGCCGTATCCCTCCTTATGCCTGATATTTGAGCGGAATTCGGACTGTAAATGTAGTGCCCTCTCCCTCTTTGCTGTACAGCTTGATTTCACCGTTATGGACAAGAACTGCATTTTTGGTAATAGCAAGTCCCAGACCGGTTCCTCCGGTCTCTCTGGATCTGGCCTTGTCTACCCGGTAGAACCGCTCAAACACCTGTCCCTGACAGTCTTCCGGGATGCCGACGCCTGAATCCGCTACCTTCACATAAAAATATTTGTGGTCGGCATTTAAAGACACTCTCACCCATCCGTCGTCCTGGTTATACTTGATTGCATTCTCAATCAGGTTGGAGAGCGCCAGGGTCAGCTTTACCTCATCGATCTCGGCCGTTACCGGACGGAAAGATTCCAGAATCAGCTCAATGTTCCTCTGCCCTGCAATCGGTTTCAGCCGCTTCATGATCATCTCCAGCAGTTCATTGATATTGACGCTGGAAATCTCCAGCTTAGCTGCCTTTTTATCCAGTTTAACCAGAGATAAAAGGTCCGATATGATTACATTCTCCCGGTCGATCTCAGCCACAATATCATTCATAAATTCACGGTAGAGTTCCGCCGGCACCGTCTCTCCCTGCTGAAGAAGGGAATCGGCCAGAACTTTCATGGAAGTCATAGGCGTCTTCAGTTCATGAGAAACGTTGGAAACAAATTCCTGACGTGAATTCTCAAGAACCTGTGCCTTGGCAAGAATCTCATTCATGGCCGTAACCATGTTTTTAACTTCGGTGCATCCCACGACGCTGATCATCTCATCTTCATGTCCGGAAGAAATAAAATCCAGATCCTTTTGAATCTTACGGTAGTCTTTTGTAAGCCAGTAGCTCAGCAGCGCCCCGGCGGACATACCGCAGATGATAAACGCCACCACCAGCATATTCCTCTGCTGCTTCATCTCATTGGACACAGCGACAATATCGCTCTTCGGAATCGTTGCGATGACACTTCCCAGTACCTTCTTTTTCCTGTTCCCTTTGTTCATGATCGGAATCATGATCTCTACATTGCTGCCCACCTCGGAGACAATGCGTTTCTTATTTCCTTTCATGACGTTCAGCAGTTCGTCAGAGATATAAAACTTATCCTGATAATCTGTCATTGTGTCTTTTACTATTTTATAATTACTCTTTACGACAATAATCCGTCCATGCAGGCCCGCCGCCAGTTCATTGGTCTGGTTGGAAATAGAGTTGGAGCTGTCATCAATCAAAAAATCCACTCCGACAACCTGACCAGCCAGCCACTGACACTGGCTTACAATTCCATCGATCTTCTGCTGTTCTGCCTTCTCGCTGTAGGAGTCGTTTAAAAGCTTGCTGAACAGCACCACCACGAATACCGTGATCACCAGCACTGACATAAAAATGAGGAACTGCATGCTCTTAAAGTAGGAGAATCTGTCCTTCTTATGCTTGGAAATAATAACCTACCCCCCATTTAGTATGTACATAGTCTGGAACTCCCGGATTTACTTCGATTTTTTCACGCAGACGCCTGATATGGACATCCACGGTCCTGGCATCACCCGGATAATCATACCCCCAAACAGTGTTCAGCAAATCTTCTCTGCTGTATACTTTATTCGGATGGAACACGAGCAGTTCCAGCAAGTCAAACTCTTTCGCCGTCAAGTTAACCTCTTTGCCGTTGATATGGACTCTGCGGCTGTCACAATCAATCTTTAATCCGCGGCTCTCGATCACCTTCGGTGTCTCTGCCGGAGCAGCGTGGCTGACACTTCTCCTTAAAATGGCCTTGATCCGCGCCTTCACTTCCAGAATATTAAACGGCTTGGTTACGTAATCATCCGCGCCGTACTCAAGTCCGAGGATCTTATCCATGTCGTCGCCCTTTGCTGTCAGCATGATAATAGGTACGGTCGAAAACTCCCTGATGGCCTGACACACTTCATATCCCGTAAGCTTAGGAAGCATCACATCCAGAAGGATGATATCGTATTGATTTTCCTTTGCAAGTCCCAGGGCTTCCTCTCCGTCATAGGCACAGTCTACCTCCATCTCATCCTGCTCAAGGCTGAACTTGATTCCTTTTACTATCAATTTTTCGTCATCAACAACCAGTACCTTTTTCATATTTTCACCTCAAACTAAACTGTTATCATGTCTTTGATTTTACGGTAGATGCCCTGTTTGATTCCCCGGATCTTCATGATATCCTCCGGCTTTTCAAAGCCTCCGTTTTCTTCTCTGTAAGAAATAATGTCGGAAGCTTTGGCCTCTCCGATCCCTGTAAGGGTCATCAGCTCTTCTCTGGATGCACTGTTTAAGTTCACCCTTTTGTCCTGAGTCCCGGAACCTCCAGTCGGTGAAGATGTATCTTCCTTCTTCCCGGCTTCCTTTTTCGAAGGCACGTAAATCTGCTGCCCGTCTTTGATCCGTTCTGCCTGATTGACACCTGCGGCTGAGGCATCCTTCGTAAATCCTCCTGCCAAAGCGATGGCGGAGACAATCCTTGCGTCCTCCGGAAGTTCATAAACTCCAGGTTTCTTCACGCTGCCGCAGACATAGACGCAGATCTTCTCCTTCTCAGAAGCTTTTTCGGTTCTTTGGGGCTCGGACCCATCATTTATCTCCATTCCGGACTTCTGTGCACATCCCGCGATGCAGAATGTCAGAAGCAGAATACCGGTCATACATAACTTTTTTGCTCTATACAATCTAAGGACCTCCTTAACTGTACAAAGCGCCATCTAACCATGCGTAAAATCTCTATTGCTATTGTAACTAATCTGCCTCATTTTTACAAGGACATCTTTCAGGAGAGCCCTATGATTTCCATTTAAAAATTAAGATGCCTGCAACAAACAATACGACGCCCGCAAGCTTCATCCACTGAAACCCTGTTTTTTCGACCCCAAACAGTCCGAAAACCTCGATCAGGTATGAGACAATCAGCTGTGCAGCCACAATCAGCATGGCAGATTTTGCCGGTCCGAGTAAACCGATGCTCTTGATCACCGTAAAGGTAATGCCCGCACCCATGACTCCTCCCAGGAGCACATATTTCGGCGACACTTTCATGAGACTTAAAAAACTCTGATCCCTTTCCGCAAAGATCCAGACGGCAAGGCAGGTCAGCAGTCCGGTAAACTGCACGAAAGAACTGGCTGTCCACAATCCGGTCTGCTTTGAAACTTCGGTGTTAAATACACCCTGAATACTCATCAGGGCACCTGATACTAATGCTATTATAAATCCAATCATAAAAAAACCTCCAAAGATTTGTTACCCATAGTTTATCCCTGGAAGTTTTTGATTATACATTTAAAAAGAGGCTCTGAGCTTTTCAGTCATCATATCCACATGTTCCTTTTCAATGACAAGGGGCGGTACAAACCTCAAAACATTGTTTCCGGCAGAGATAAGAATCAGTCCGTTGGACAGAGCCTTCGATACAATCTGCCCGGCCTGTTTCTCTTCCGAAAACTCCAGTCCCTGCATCAGTCCGATGCCTCTGTGGGCAGTGATAAAACTGAACTCATTTTTCAGTTCTTCGAGTTTGTCCCACAGATAGCCGCCCACTTCCCGGACATGTGCGACCAGATCAAGCTTTTCAAACTGGTCAAAGACAGCATTAACCGCTGCTCCCGCCAGAGGATTCCCCCCATAAGTCGTTCCGTGGTCTCCGGGCACTAAAACCCCGTCTGCTTTTTCACCTGCGACAAATGCACCCACAGGAATACCGCATCCAAGGGCCTTGGCAAGGGTCAGTATGTCCGGTTTTACTCCATAGAGATCATGGGCAAACATAGAACCGCACCGTCCCATGCCGCACTGGATCTCGTCAAAGATCAGCAGAAGGTCATGCTCATCACAGAGTTCCCTTAAACCCTTTAAAAATTCAGGGTCGGCAGGATAAATGCCTCCTTCTCCCTGTACCACCTCGCAGATGATGCCGCAGGTCTTATCCGTCACCTTGGAAGCCACATCGGAAAGATCATTGAATTCGGCAAACACCGCACGGAATTCCTTCGGCACAAAGCCTTCCTGATACTTTTCATTGCCTGTCACAGACAGGGCCCCCTGGCTTCTGCCGTGGAAGGACTGCTTCATTGCAATGAATTCATATTCCTTGTCCGGGTCCTCCTGATATTTGTATTTCCTTGCGACTTTCAGCGCTCCCTCGATGGCCTCTGTACCGCTGTTGGTAAAGAATACTCTTTTCATCTTCGCGGCTTCCACGATTTTTTTTGCAGCCTCAATCGAGGGCACATTGTAATACAGGTTCGACGTATGGATCAGTTTGTCGATCTGGACTTTCAAAGCATCATTGTATTCCCTGTTTCCGTACCCCAATGCGAAAACAGCGATCCCTGCCCCAAAATCCAGATATTCTTTCCCGTCGGTATCATATAAGTTTACGCCGTCCCCGCGGTCTAAAACCACGGGAAAACGGTTGTAAGTCTTTAATATGTATGCTTCTCCGTCTTCTATAAAATGATTCATGTTCTCCTCCTAAAAAATCGGATCTTTTAAGATCGCCGTTCCGATACCTTTTTGTGTAAAGAACTCAAGCAGCAGACAGTGATCCAGGCGTCCGTCCAGAATATGCACTCTTGCAACACCGTTTTCGATGGCCTCAATACAGTTTTTAAGCTTCGGAAGCATGCCCCCGCCAACGACTCCTTTGTCTACGAATTCATGGGCCTGGGTCAAATCCATTTCAGAGATCAGTGTGCTCTTATCTTCAGGGTCAATGAAAACCCCCTCAATATCCGTAAGGAAAACCAGCTTCTCTGCGTTCAAAGCAGAAGCAATGGCACAGGCCGTGTCATCCGCATTGATGTTATAGCCCTCGTAATCCTCCCCAAGTCCGATGGGAGAGATCACCGGAACAAAATCGTCCTCAATGAGCGCCTCTAAAAGGTCTGTATTGACTTCTGTTACATTTCCCACATAGCCGAGATCTTTCCCCAGAACTTCCTTTTTTTCAACCTTCATCATCTCCGCGTCTTTTCCGGAAAGTCCGACGGCCTTAATGCCCTGCTGGGCCATCATGGCAACCAGTTCCTGGTTCACCTTAAACAGCACCATCTCAGCGATCTCCATCGTATCTTTGTCTGTGACACGGAGTCCATTGTAAAATTCAGGTTCCTTTCCGGAAAGCTTCACCCACTTGCTGATCTCTTTGCCGCCGCCGTGTACGATGATCGGCTTCATACCGATCAATTTTAAAAGGGCCACGTCCCGGATCACATTTTTCTGCAGATCTGCGTCCAGCATGGCGCTTCCGCCATATTTGACAACCACATATTTTCCGCTGAAATAACGGATATAAGGCAGAGCTTCGATCAACACCTTTGCTTTTAATGATTCTTCTTCCAACATCTTTTCGTCCATAATTTCTCTCCTTAACTCCTGTAATCTGCGTTGATAGATACATATTCATGGGTCAGGTCACAGCCCCACGCCGTGGCCGCCTCTTCTCCGCTGCGGATGTCGATCACCGCTGTCACTGCATCTTCGGATAAAATTTCCGTAGCCGCATCTTCCGAATAATCTGTGGCAACCCCATCCTTTACGATGGCAAGACTTCCTTTTTTGCTCTCAAATGAGATATCCACTTTCAGCGGGTCAAACGCCGCTCCCGAATATCCCATGGCACAGAGGATTCTTCCCCAGTTTGCGTCTTTTCCGTAAATGGCCGCCTTTGTGAGGCTGGATGTGACTACTGCCTTGCTCAGGGTTTTGGCACAAGCCTTATCCGGTGCATGGTGTACCTGAACTTCAAATAACTTTGTACAGCCCTCACCGTCTCCGGCAATCTTTTTGGCAAGCTCCCGGTTTACATAGAGCAGGGCCTTTTTAAAAGTCTCATAGTCCTCATTTTTCTCTGTGATCCTTGTGTTTCCGGCCATTCCGTTTGCCAGCACAAATACGGTGTCATTGGTGGACGTATCTCCGTCCACAGAAATCATGTTGAAAGTATCCTCAATCAGTTCTCTCTGGAGTTCTAACAGCAATGTCTTTTCGATGGCGGTGTCTGTGGTGATAAAACCGAGCATGGTTCCCATGTTGGGATGGATCATGCCGGAGCCCTTGCAGATGCCCCCAACGGTCACCTCCGTGCCTGAGAGTTCCACGGAAACTGCTGCCTCTTTTGTCTTCGTATCGGTGGTGAGGATCGCCTCCGCCGCATCCCGGCTGCTCTGCCGGTCATGCCTTAACTCAGGAACCAAAAGCCTGATTCCCTTTTCGATGGCTTCCATCGGAAGCTGCTGACCGATCACTCCGGTAGAGCTCACTAAAACTTCTTCTTTTAAAACACCGAGCTCTGACGCTGCCATTTCCGCTGTCCTGACCGTATTGTCATAACCTTTTTCACCGGTACAGGCATTTGCGATCCCCGTATTGATAACCACTGCCCGGACCGTCTCCTGGTCCTTCACCAGTTTTTGTCCCCAGAGCACCGGAGCTGCCTTCACAACATTTCTCGTAAATGTCCCTGCCACAGCCGCGGGCTCTTCACTTAAAATCATAGCCATGTCTTTGTTGGTTTTTCCGGGCTTAATTCCTGCACGAAGTCCTGCTGCCAAAAAACCTTTCGGGGATGTCACCCCTCCGTCTAATATCTTCATAAATATATCTCCTTTTCCATCTCCTACGGGAACATTGGAACCAGATTAAGCCCCTCTGTCTCATCGAGTCCGAACATCAGGTTCATATTCTGGACCGCCTGACCAGCCGCTCCTTTCACCAGATTATCCATAGCACCCATCATGATCACCCGGTTCGTTCTCGGATCAATCTTAAAATTCACATCTACATAATTGCTGCCCTCTACCCATCTGGTCTCCGGACATACGCCCTCGGGAAGCACTCTGACAAATGTTTCTTCTTTATAATAGGAATCGTAAATATCTTTTACCTGTTCATATGTAACTTCTTCTTTTAAGGAAGCGTAGGCTGTCACCAGGATTCCCCGGTTCATCGGAACCAGGTGCGGAGTGAAATTCAGTACCACCGGCTGTCCGCACGCATAGCCGAGCTGATCCTCGATCTCCGGCGTGTGCCTGTGGGATGCCACTCCATAGGCTTTGATGTTTTCATTGACTTCACAGTACAGGTTGTTGACCTTTGCGCCCCTTCCCGCCCCGGAGGTTCCGGACTTGGCATCGATGATGACGGTATTCATATTGATCAGTCCCTCTTTTGCCAGCGGATAAATGGATAAAATAGAACAAGTCGGATAACAGCCCGGGTTGGCGATCAGTCTGGCTTTCTTTACATCTTCCCTGTTGATCTCACACAGGCCGTAGACTGCTTCTTTTATAAATTCCCTGCTGGGGTGCCTGATCCCATACCACTCTTCATATCGGTCGGCGTCCTTGATTCTGAAGTCTGCACTTAAATCAATGATCTTTGTCTTAGACAAAACTTCTTCTGAGACGAGGGAACTGCACAATCCCTGCGGGGTCGCCGTAAAAATCACATCCGCTTTCTCTGCCAGTTCATCCATATTGTCATCCATACAGTCGGCATCCACGATCTCGAACATATTATGGAAGACCTCATAATACTTTTGATCTATGTAGCTTCTGGAGCCGTACCAAACAATCTCTGCATCCTTGTGCTGCATCAGCAGACGGACCAGTTCCTGTCCGGCATAACCCGTAGATCCTATAATTCCTGCTTTTATCATAAAATTCTCCTCTTTTCCTGCGTTTACGAATTGTTTATAATTATACATCTCTGTAATGTAATATGCAACACCTTTTTTACCGATAAATCAGAGTTTTTAAATCTTTTCACCGTAAAAGGATTATGAATATTTATTCATTTATTGCTGTGTATATTCATTTATTTTGAAATTTTATGCATTATTATATGAAAAAGTCCTTGCATCTTCTCCTGTTATCCCGTATATTATTGGATAGAACACAGATAAAAATCTGATGGTATGAACTATATGAGGAGGAACAAGAATGAAAGAAAAAGTTGTTTTGGCATACTCCGGCGGGCTGGACACCACCGCGATTATTCCATGGTTAAAAGAAAACTATGATTATGAAGTCATCTGCTGCTGCGTGGATGTCGGACAGGGAAATGAATTAGACGGTCTGGAAGAGCGGGCAAAGCTTTCCGGAGCCACAAGGTTATATATAGAAGATGTTGTTGACGAATTCGTTGACGACTATGTGATCCCAACGGTCAAAGCCGATGCGGTTTACGAAAACAAATATTTATTAGGTACATCCTTCGCCCGTCCGGTTATCGCTAAAAAACTCGTGGAAGTTGCGAGAAAAGAAGGTGCTGTTGCGATCTGCCACGGCGCTACCGGTAAAGGAAACGACCAGATCCGTTTTGAGTTATCCATCATGGCACTGGCTCCGGACATCAAGATCATCGCCCCATGGCGTGAGCTGGACACATGGAAGATGGATTCCCGTGAAGATGAGATCCAGTACTGCAAAGACCACGGTATTGACCTTCCGTTCTCTGCAGAAAACAGTTACAGCCGTGACCGGAACTTATGGCACATCAGCCATGAAGGCCTGGAATTAGAAGACCCGGCGGTAGAGCCCGACTACAATCACTTGCTTGTATTGGGAAATTCTCCGGAACAGGCTCCGGAAGAAGGAGAATATGTAACGATCGGATTTGAATCCGGCGCTCCGGTATCCGTTAACGGAGAAAAGATGAAGGCTTCCGATATCATCCGTAAATTAAATGAATTAGGCGGAAAACACGGCATCGGTATCATCGATATCGTTGAAAACCGTGTAGTCGGCATGAAATCCCGCGGTGTCTATGAGACTCCAGGCGGAACAATTTTGATGGAAGCTCATCAGCAGTTAGAAGAACTTGTACTGGACCGTGATACTATGGCGTTCAAGAAAATCGTTGCTGGTAAATTTGCCGATCTTGTCTATGAAGGAAAATGGTTCTGTCCTCTGAGAGAAGGCTTACAGTCTTTCATCGAGACCGTCGATAAAGACGTGACCGGAGAAGTAAAATTCAAGCTTTACAAAGGAAATATCATCAAAGCGGGTACTTCCTCTCCTCATACTCTTTACAGCGAATCACTGGCTAGCTTTACAACAGGTGACCTTTATGACCACCACGACGCAGAAGGATTCATCCGTCTGTTCGGCCTGTCAATGAAAGTAAGGGCATTAAAAGACCAGGGACTTGCTGATTAATTGCCAGTACAAAGTAAATAATGATGATTAGAAAACTGCCGGGCAGCTGTATATTTTCAGCTGCCCGGCAGTTTTCTAATCCGTTGTATTTCCATTTCCGCTGACCGGAACTGCTTTTCCTAAATACTTAGGTTTCGGTTTTACTGCGGTATATCCAAAATCCTTGATCCTTGCAATGGCTTCCCGGAATTTTCTTGCTTTGTCTCCTTTATAGACAGCCTTATCGCAGGAAATTCCTTTCACCTCAAGTCCCAGCGCTTTTGCATCATAGACGGCACGATACAGATGATACTTTTGTGTGACCACAACAATACTTTTCGCCTTAAAAACGTCTCTTGCCCGATACATTGTCTCATAGGTAGAAAATCCTGCATGATCCTTAAAGATATGTTCGGACGGGATTCCCTGTTTTATGGCATATGCTTTCATGGTACTGACCTCATCATATCCTTCTGCCCCATGGTCACCGCTCATAATGATCCGGTCCGCAAGTCCCTGTTTGTAAGCCTGGATCCCTAAATCAACACGTTCTTTCAGCATCAGGCACATGCTGCCGTCTTTTCTCACTTTTGCCCCAAGCACGACAACTGCATCTGCTTTTTTCCCTTTTTGTTCCAAGGCCAGCTGACGGGCTGTTTCTATATCTTTTTTAGACTGGTGAATCATAAACCAGTTGATCCCTCCTGCAGTCAGAATCCCTGCAAATATAAGGATCAAAAGCAGTTTCAGCCACCGGCTCCATCTTTTTCTCTTCTGTTTCATACCACTCCCCTTGCTGTGTTTTTAAAGTTTCAGCTTCGCTAATGCATCCGCAAAGGCGTTATTGATCGGCTCCTGTGCTTCTTTCTGCTGCTTTTTCAGATACCGGTTCACTTCCTTTTTGCTGACTCCGGCGCCCTCTTTTTTCTTCCGCTCTTTGAAGGCACTGAGTTTTTCTTTGTGCCCGCACACACAGACAAACTTCTGGGCATCTCCGTCTCCGACCATCTCCATCTTTTTATGGCAGACAGGGCATCTGGCGTTGGTTGTCCTTGAAAGTGTTTTTCTGTATCCGCATTCCCGGTCCTGACACACGAGAAATGTACCGTGTTTCCCTTTTACTTTCAGCATAAATTTTCCGCATTCCGGACACTTCTGCCGGGTAAGATTTTCATGGCGGAATGTTCCGTCGGCATGTTTGATCTCATCAATGATCTGTCTCGTATAACCGCTGATTTCTCCCATGAACTTTCTGTCGTCTTCCCTGCCCTCGGCAATCGCCGTGAGTCTGCGCTCCCACTGGGCTGTCAGTTCTGCTTTTCTTAAGTCCTCCGGAACCAGCTTTAAGAGCTGCTTTGCCTTTGCAGTAACCGTAACTTCATTCCCATTCTTTTCAAGAAGGAAACTGGAAAACAGCTTTTCAATAATATCCGCTCTGGTGGCCACCGTGCCCAGGCCCTGCCGCTCCATTTTGGAAATCAGGGTTCCTTCCGTATACCGGGCAGGCGGACTGGTCTTCCCTTCCGTGATCTTTAAAGAGTTCACCTTCACATTCATACCCTCTTTGAAGATTTTTAGTTTTTCCTGAGGCAGGGAATCATCTTTGTCGTCCTCTTCCCGATAAAGATCTTTCCATCCGGCTTTGACCATGACCGTTCCTCTTGCCTCAAATGTCTCTCCCTGGATTTTTCCGGAAACAGACGTCTGCTCATATTCACAGGCCGGTGACAAAACAGCGAGAAAACGTTTCACTACCAGATCAAATATCTTCCGCTCCTCAAAACTCATATCACTCAGAAATACCGGCTGTTCTGTCGGAATGATAGCATGATGGTCCGATACCCTGCCGTCATCGATAAACGAAGCCGAGGCCTTGACCGGTTTTGTCATAAGCTTTGCGGTCCACTGCTTGTATGGGCCCACACTCACGGCTTTCAGACGCTCTTTTATGGTATCTGCCATGTCGGCAGTCAGATATCTGGAATCCGTCCTCGGATAAGTCAGGACCTTGTGGTGCTCATAGAGACTCTGCATCAGATTCAGCGTCTGCTTGGCAGAAAATCCGAATCGTTTGTTTGCGTCAGTCTGAAGGTCTGTCAGATTGTAGAGGGCAGGCGCATAGGTTTTCTTCGGCTTTTTTGATACCCTCTGAACAAGTAGAGGTGCTCCGTCCGCCGCTTTCCTTATTTTTTCTATTCTTTCCCTGTCAAAACTCTGACTGCTCCCTGACTTATGTTCTTTCCACGTAAATGTCAGGCCATGGCTGACAGCTTTCAGTCCGTAAAAGTTCTTCGGCCGGAAACTGCGGATCTCCTCTTCTCTTTCCGCGATCATGGCAAGCGTAGGAGTCTGTACCCTGCCGCAGGATAATTGGGCGTTATACTTGCAGGTCAGTGCCCTCGTTGCATTGATTCCTATCATCCAGTCCGCCTCTGCCCTTGCCACAGCCGCGTGATAAAGGTTTTCATATTCTTTTCCCGGTTTCAGCCTCGAAAATCCCTCCCGGATAGCTTTGTCCGTGACCGATGAAATCCACAGCCGTTTTACCGGCTTTTTATTCCCTGCTTTTAAGAGAATCCACCGGGCCACCAGTTCGCCCTCGCGCCCCGCATCTGTCGCGATGATAATATCTGACACATCCTCCCTGAAGATCAGCTTTTTGACAGACTGAAACTGTCTGGACGTCTTCCCGATCACCACGAGTTTCCACTGTTTTGGCATCATCGGAAGGGTATCCATGCTCCACTGCTTATACTGATTCCCATACTGTTCCGGATCTGCCAGAGTCACCAGATGACCCAGTGCCCAGGTCACGATGTACTGATCCCCCTCCATAAAGGAAGATCCCTTCTGCCTGCATCCCAAAACTCTGGCGATATCCCTTGCCACCGAAGGTTTCTCTGCGATTACTAATTGTTTTTTCATTTTCCATCCTCATTTCTATCGCCGGCTGACGACCGCACGGTCCAGCAGAACCCGGATCTTTCCCAGATACCGCCGGCTCTGTTTCTTCTCTTCGTCGGTTAAGCGGCTGTTTTTCATCTCGGCTTCTATGTTCTTTCGTCCCATTTCAAAATAGTCCTCGGCTGTTTTTCCGTCTTTATTTACGGCAGACGGATCAGCACCAGCATACAGAAGACTCCGGATGATATCCACCGAGTTTTGATCTACGTTTCCATTTGCCATATAGCAGGCAAACATCAGCGGCGTTGTCCCGTCTTTATCCTGATAAGCCGCATCTGCCCCGGCCTTCAAAAGCTGACTGAGCAGCTTTCGGTCTCCGAAGGAGATGGCCTCATAGAGCGGAGTCCTGCGGCGAAAGACAATATCATTTTCTGCAGAATAATCCGCATTCACTTCTGCCCCCTGCCCGATCAAAAATTCCACCATACCGTACATCCGGTTCCGGTCGAGAGCATCAATCGCCATAAGCAGAGGGGTATTGGCTGCAGATTGATCAGGGTCATTCAGATCAAAGCCCTGCTTTACCATCCGTCTGATTTCTTCCTTGTTATTATAGAAAATATTGTATTGGACCGTTCCATTTTTATATACAGATTTTTTGGCTGTTTTTTTTCCGGATATATATAGAACACCCGTCAGAAAACAGCCCACCAATAAGACAAACAGCAGGACAGCTGCCAATTTTTTATGTACTGTCGGTATTTTTTTCATAAGAATCACCTCGCAGCTACCATTATATAAAACTCTTTCTGGCTAATTCTTATGAAAATACTTATGATTTTATTATAGTTTGATAAGAAATCGGTTCACCGCAATTCCACCCTGCCTATACTTTCCTGACAATAATATCATAAAAAGAGCCTGATGTCTGCCCAAAATATGATCAGAAGAAGGCAAGACAGCCTCCTTCTGACTGCTGGAAAGAATCAAAGGATTTTGTAATGAGGTTTTTCTTCATGAAACAGTTTATACCTTAAAAAATCATCCATGACAATCGCCACGCTGGACGCAAAAAACCAGAGCACCGAGTACAAAAGGCAGATCTGCCCTTTAAAATTATATGGCAGATCAGAGTAATCCCAAATATCCCAGCCAAGCCATACGTTAACGATCAGCCCCGTGATCAGCTCAAGCCCTGTGATAATAAACGTAGAGAGAACCATCTGGCTTACAAAGCTCATCTTGATCTTTACACTCTCGTTTAAAAGCCCGATGCACAAAAAACAGGCTCCTCCGCACAGGAACATCGTATAATGGGAATATCCCCTCACTAAAACTTCCAGGAAGAAATATCCCATCCCGCCCAAAACAAATAAAATTAAATGCTTTTCTATTTTTAATCTTCGTTCCATTCTATTCACCCGTTTTTTAAATATTGTGTGCGATGCCGGGTTTTGATATACGCTCTTTTTCCAATAAAAATATAGTAAATATTGCATTTATAGTGTAAAATATTATGGTTAGAATTTATCAAAAGACAAAATAATAAGAAATGAGGAAATACATATGGCACAATTATGGGGTGGCAGGTTCACCAAGGAAACCGACCAGCTGGTTTACAACTTCAATGCATCCATCGGATTTGACCAGAAATTTTACCGTCAGGATATCGAGGGCAGCATTGCACACGTTACGATGCTTGAAAGTATCGGTGTCCTCTCAGCGGCTGAGAGAGACCAGATCGTCGGCGGTTTAAACAGTATCCTCTCAGACATCGAGTCAGGAACCATTGAGATCACAAGTGAGTATGAAGACATTCACAGTTTTGTGGAAGCCAATTTAATCGACCGCATCGGCGATGCCGGAAAGAAGCTTCACACCGGAAGGAGCCGAAACGATCAGGTGGCTCTGGACATGAAACTTTATACCAGAGACGAAATCACTTCTCTCAAGGAACTTTTAAAGGATCTTATGGAAAATCTGCATCAGATCATGAAAGACAATCTTGATACATTTATGCCCGGCTTTACCCATCTGCAAAAGGCACAGCCGGTGACACTTGCCCATCACGCGGGCGCTTATATGGAGATGTTCAAAAGGGACTACTCCCGCCTTACCGATATCTATGAGAGAATGAATTACTGTCCGTTAGGTTCCGGAGCACTCGCCGGGACAACCTATCCGCTGGACAGAAAAATGACCGCAGATCTTCTGGACTTTTACGGGCCAACCTTAAACAGCATGGATTCTGTTTCCGACCGGGATTATATCATAGAACTATTATCTGCTCTTTCCACTGTTATGATGCATTTGAGCCGGTTCAGTGAAGAGATCATTATATGGAACTCCAATGAATACCAGTTTGTGTCCATCGACGATGGCTTCAGTACCGGAAGCAGCATTATGCCGCAGAAGAAAAACCCGGATATCGCAGAGCTGGTACGCGGAAAGACCGGCCGTGTCTATGCGGCTCTTAATTCCATCCTCACGACTATGAAGGGAATTCCGCTGGCCTATAACAAAGACATGCAGGAAGATAAAGAATATACTTTCGATGCCATTGATACGGTAAAAGGCTGTTTAAGCCTGTTCACAGGAATGATAAAGACGATGACGTTTCATAAAGACCGCATGGAAAACAGCGCAAAGAACGGCTTTACCAACGCCACCGATGCAGCGGATTATCTGGTAAACCACGGAGTTCCTTTCCGGGACGCTCACGGTATCGTAGGTCAGCTGGTGCTTTTATGTATTGAAAAAGGCATTTCCCTAGATGAGCTCTCTCTTGAGGAATATCAGGAGATCAGCCCTGCCTTTGCGGAAGATATTTATGATGCGATCAGCATGAAGACCTGCGTAGAAAAGCGAAATACCATCGGAGCTCCGGGACAGGATGCGATGAAAAAAGTAATCAAAATAAACGAAGCATATTTAAAGGAATTGTAAATGAAAAAGAAATGTTTGCTGTCTCTTATGCTGTTCTCTCTCATTTTTTTGTGGGGATGCGGACTCGAGCTGAACAGCCGCATGGAACTGAATAAAAATTTTTCCGGACACAGGCTCATGACCTGTACGGTCAGTTCTGCCGATCTGGCAAGATATTTTTCCGGTTCCAAAAAAGATTTAGACAAGGTCATACGGGATGCCTGCCCGAAAGCCCTTGTCTATAAGCAGACCACGGAAAAAGACGACACGGTCTACACCTTCCGCATGGACTTTTCTTCCCTGAAAGATTACAGAAAAAAAGTCGAGTCCCTGCTGAATTTTGCCCCGGAGATCAGTTACAGCTATGCAGATTCTCCGTTTGCAAAGGGACTTCGCTATTCAGAAAATTTCTCCACGAAAGATCTGATGTCCTGGCTCTATACAGCTCTCTATGAGAAGGGGTATGTGGATCAGAAATCTGTCAATGACCTGTGGAACCTGAAGAGCACAGAATTTACGTTCGCAGGAAAAAAATACGAGACAGATGAAAAGATCAGCATTGATGAAATGACTTATGTACCTGTCACATCCATTGATATCAAAACCCGGGAGACAAGCAGCAGAAAACTCAAAAGGACGATTTCCTTCAGGCTGCCGAAAGAAACCCTGGAAAAACATTCATCTGCCGTCAACAGCTATTTTTCCGGCTCCTCTTATAAGAAAAGCTGGAAAAATGAAAAAGACGGAAAAACCCTGATCATCACCTTTACCAAAGATAATTTTTCCGATCTGTGCGCCGTCACACGAAAGGTGCTTCACACATCAGATACGAGAGGCACATACCGGGTAGAGACAAAGAGCGGCAGCCCCTTTGAATTCCTCCTGGACTATGAAGAGACATTAGATTTTAAAAACTTTGCAGACGAATCCGGAAAAGTCCCCGTCACCTACACTCATATTTCCAACGCCGCCTATTCCGGCAGCGGCGAACAGACTCTGATCGACGGAAAAACAGGCAAAAAGAAAGTAAATTTCTCATCTTCCTTTGGACAGCCGGTGAGAAAGTATGAGATTGCGGAAGTTTACAAAAATAAAAATGATATCCGAAGAAGTTTCAGCTTTATTTTCTCTTCTGTCTGTAACAAACGGGAACTTGCTAAACTCAAAGAAGCCTTTATGGGCAGTACTGTCTCCAATGTTTCACTGGACAAAGAGGATGACTACCGCCTCTCTTTCACACAGAAAGGCACCGTAGACCAATGCGATGCAGATTTGAAAAAGATCTGGAAGGGCAGTTCTTCTTCCTATGAGACCAAGAAGACCCTTTTCCGCGGACAGACATCCGGCTATACCGGAAAATTCAGACTGCATCTGAACAATAAGAAAGCCAAAGGCACTTTCACTTTTGCCTCCGTGAGCAAAGATTCCTCTGTTGATATTTCTGTGACCGCAGATCATTCCAAAAACATTAAAATGGCACAGAACGTAGCGGATAAACCGATCTCCGCCCTGATGGAGGGAGACGAGGCAGTAGCTTCTATTCATAAGGTAGAACTCACAGGCGATTCTTTTACTGTAAACTATGAAGGAAGCACTTCGGGTCATTTCTTATTAAATGCACTGAAATTCCTCCTGCCCCTAGTCCTTCTGCTCGTTGCCGGAATCCTTGTGTATGTCAAACAAAATTCGGTCCTCTATTGGCTGAAGAGAACAAAGGAAAAGATTCAGGAACAGCTAAAGAAATTTCAGAGGTGAAGATACAGTGAAACGTGATTCATATGAGAGCATAGAACGTACAAAAAAAGGATTTGAAGAAAGTTTTAAGTCAGGAACCTTTTACAATGAACAGACTCAGGACCAAAATCATCTGGAGTTGATCCTAAATTTCCTGAATATAAGCCCTGGAATGAATGTTCTTGATCTCGGCACAGGGACAGGCTATCTGGCTTTTCCCATTGCCGGGAAATATCCGGAAGCCGAAGTTACCGGACTGGACATCGTGGAAAACGCATTGAATCATAACAGAAAAAGGTCTGAAACCGAGGGCTTAAGAAATCTGATTTTTTTAAGTTATGACGGTCTTGCCTTCCCTTTTGCCGATGAGACATTTGATCTGGTTATTACCCGGTACGCCCTGCATCATTTTCCGCAAATCGCCGATACTTTCCATGAAATCAACAGGGTATTGAAACCAAACGGAAAATTATTTCTTGCCGATCCCGCTCCGAATGATAATGATGACAAACGGTTTGTGGATGCATATATGCAGATGAAAAAAGACGGACATATCAAGTTCTATACAAAAGAGGAGTGGCTTAAACTCGGCGAATTGACAGGATTACAGTTTGCAGACAGCTTTGAAACCCAAATACGGTTTCCTAAGAAAAAGGAGAATGCTCCGGAGTTTGATGAAATAATACACCGGTTCGATCAGCAGGTCATTGCCGGATACGATATCGAAATCACAGAAAGTGAAATCTGGATCACTGAGAAAGTAAACAATCTTTTGTTTCAAAAAAGAAATGGAGAAAATCTGTAAACCGCAGATTTTCTCCATTTCTTATGGATATTTTCGTCCCTATACTGTAGCCTGTTCCCGATCTGTTCCCTTTATTTCCGTAACATTGACATCCAGTTTATTGTAAGGTATTTCAATGCCTTCCCGGTCAAATGCATCTTTGATATGCTCCAGTAAAGACCACTTAGTGGAAACATACACCTCCGTAGATACCCATGCCCTCAGCCCCATGATCACGGAACTGTCGGCCAGATCACTGACAAATACCTGAATATTTTCATCCTGGGTCATATGCTCTTTTTTCGCCACACCGAGCATCGTCTCTTTTACTTTCTGTATATCGCTGTCATAGGCAATCCCAATCTTCAAATCAATCAGTCTGCTGTCCTGCTTTGTGTTATTAATCAAATTGCTGTTGCTCAGTGTTCCGTTTGGGATCACGATGACCCGATTGTCCACGGTCTTGAGCTTTGTGTAGAAAATGTCCATGGATGCCACTTCACCTTCACAGCCTGTGCCGTCCACCACAATATAATCTCCCACCTGGAACGGTTTCAGGATCAGCAGAAGAACTCCTCCTGCAATATTGGAGAGACTCCCCTGCAGGGCCAGACCTACGGCAACACCGGCTGATCCGAACAGAGCCACAATAGATGTTCCCTTCACTCCCAGACGCTCTACTGCCATGAATATGACAATGCACCTCAGGGCAATTTTCAGGAAGGAACAGCTGAAGGTTACAACTCCGAGATCTACTTTCCGCTTCTCCATTCCTTTCCGAAACAGAGAAACCAGCCATTTGCTCAGCTTAAACCCGACACCGACAATGATCAGTGCCACCAATATATTCAGTGCAAAATCTAAAATCTGATCTGTATAATGATTCAATACGACATTCCAATTCACGCTTGATGCTATCATCTTATGTTCTTCTCCTGTTATTTATAAGTATTTTTTATATCTTCGGCTTTAAAACAGAAGAAACACGCAGTGCGTGTTTCCCTATGTACTCTATTTTACGGTAACTTTGCATGTTTTCTTCGTGGATGTACCCGGAATCCATGCGGTTATCGTTGCCTTTCCTTTTTTCTTCTTTTTGACAACTCCCTTGGAAGAGACTGTGGCGATCTTTTTATTGCTTGTCTTATACTTCAGTTTGTCCTTGGACCGTTTATTATAAATGACACCTTTCAAAGGATATTTTTTTACTTTCATCAGTGTCAGCCTGCTGGCGTTCAGCTTTATGATTCTGGAACCAAGGGATACTTTGACCTTGCACTTCTTTGAAAGGCTGGTTCCATTGACTTTAACCGTTACATAGCATGTGCCCGTTTTGACTCCGGTTATCACTCCTTTTGAGGAGACTGTGGCAATCTTTTTATTGGAAGAAGAGAATATCAATTTATCTCCGCTCCTCTTATTGCCGATCGTTGCCTTCAGGGCTGCAGTAGCTCTGGTTTTGACCGAAAGGCTTGTCTTGTTAATACTCAATGTCCTTGGTTTGGACGTAGATGATGCCACCGGACTGCTGCCGTTTGACACTTCCCTGCCGCTTTTGTCATAGTAACGGAAATACTTCATCTCACCCTTTGATACGACTCTGTCCGCCTTGGCATAGGTCCTGCCTTTTTCCTGCCACTTCCAGTTCTGCTCAAGCAATGTGACATTGTTTCCGGAAACATTCTGAACAATAGCCCAGTGTGTGCCTGCCGATGCGATATCTCCCACCTTTGGTGAAGAAACCTTTTTGAACTTACCGCCTTTTTCATACTCCTCCGGCG
Source organism: Anaerostipes sp. AF04-45 (assembly GCF_003461725.1). Taxonomy (NCBI): domain Bacteria; kingdom Bacillati; phylum Bacillota; class Clostridia; order Lachnospirales; family Lachnospiraceae; genus Anaerostipes; species Anaerostipes sp. AF04-45. The sequence goes on along the minus strand of NZ_QTXQ01000004.1, from coordinate 69,146 downwards.
TTGCTCCGGAAAAAAGATTGTACGGTGTAAATCCATATCTGGCCTGATAATATTTCTTAACCAGGGCCGCACAGGAATAAGTCTTGTCATTTCCGTCCCACTTTCCCGGACGGTAAACCGCGTTCACTCCCTGAAACTCATCGACGACCTGTCCTGTCTTTTTTACTTCTACAACTGTCATGGCGGCCTTTAATTTCCCTCCTGCCGGAAAAGCAACTGCCAGACCCAGTACCAGTCCTAAAATCCCCCATCTTATCCTTTTCTTACTCATCTGTCTCTCCCTTTGTCTCCGTAAAATGTTTTTACATTGAAACAATCTTATTATAATATAAATTGTGAACAAATACAATTGTTTTTGTAACATTTGTAACATCTCTGCCGAGGTAATTTGTGGAAGAAAAAACCAGCCATTAAACTGTTTAATGGCTGGTTCGTTACATCTTTTTATTTTTTTGCAATGAATCCCTTGGCTTTCAAAGTCTCTGCACAGAGAACCGCTCCGCCGGCCGCTCCGCGGACCGTATTGTGGGATAATCCTACAAATTTATAGTCATAGACGGTATCTTCTCTGAGACGTCCGATGGATACGCCCATTCCGTTCTCATAGTCCACGTCCATGCTTACCTGAGGGCGGTTGTCATCCTCTAAATACTGGATCATCTGTTTCGGCGCACTCGGAAGACTTAATTCCTGAGGAATCCCCTTAAATGTTACAAGCTTTTCAATCAGCTGTTCTTTTGTAGGGTTCTTCTTAAACTTCACAAATACTGCCGCAGTATGCCCGTTTAATACCGGAACACGGATGCACTGGGTCGTAATGACCGGAGACTCTGCCTTTACTATCTCTCCATTTTCGATGTGCCCCCAGAGACGAAGCGGCTCCTGCTCACTCTTCTCTTCTTCTCCGCCGATGAACGGGATGATATTACCAACCATCTCAGGCCAGTCTGTAAAATTCTTTCCTGCCCCGGAAATCGCCTGATATGTAGTTGCTACCACTTCATACGGCTCAAATTCCTTCCATGCGGTGAGGACCGGTGCATAGCTCTGGATCGAACAGTTCGGCTTTACGGCAACAAAACCTCTCTTTGTGCCGAGACGTTTCTTCTGGCTTTCAATGACATCAAAATGTTCCGGATTGATTTCCGGCACAACCATCGGTACGTCCGGCGTCCAGCGGTGTGCACTGTTATTGGAAACTACCGGTGTCTCCGTCTTCGCATAGTCTTCTTCGATCTTCTTGATCTCTTCTTTTGACATATCCACCGCACTGAAAACAAAGTCTACTTCAGATGCTACTTCTTCCACTTCGTTTACATTTTTTACAATAAGCTTCTTCACTGCCTCCGGCATCGGGGTGTCCATTTTCCAGCGCCCGCCTACTGCCTCTTCATAAGATTTTCCGGCAGATCTCGGACTGGCTGCCAGCGTAGTCACCTCAAACCAGGGATGATTCTCCAGAAGGGAAATAAATCTCTGACCTACCATTCCGGTAGCGCCAAGAATTCCGACTCTTAATTTTTCACTCATATTTTTCACCTCTATAATACTCTTAAACGAATGACACCATCGATCTGTTTCATTTTTGAAAGCACTTTCTCTGAAGGACGCTTCTCCACATCAAAGATAGAATATGCATAATCTTTTTTGGACTTGTTGAGCATGTTTTCAATATTATATCCTTCTTCTGCCAGAGCTGATGTAAGCTGTCCGATCATGTTCGGAAGGTTTTTGTGATGAACCGTAATCCTGCATTCTGCCTCGATGTCTCCCAAATCACAGTTTGGATAGTTAACAGAATTTACAATGTTTCCTTTTTCCAGATAGTTCATCAGCTGATCGACTGCCATCTCCGCACAGTTTTCTTCAGATTCTTCTGTGGAAGCTCCGAGATGAGGGATCGTAATCACGCCGTCTGCCGCTGCTACTGCCGGATTCGGGAAGTCTGTCACATAATGTTTAATCTTCTTGGATGCGAGTCCGTCCAGTACCGCCTGATCGTCCACCAGCTCACCTCTTGCAAAGTTTAAGATGGTCGCTCCGTCTTTCATCTTCTGGACAGCTTCTTTTCCAATCATTCCCTTTGTGCTCTCCATATACGGAACATGGATGGTCAGAAAATCACATTTCTCATAGATTTCGTCTAAGGAACTGCTGTGGTTTACCATTCTTGACAGACTCCATGCAGAACGTACAGATACATACGGATCATATCCGTAGACATTCATGCCGAGACGATTGCAGATATTTGCAACCAGAACACCGATGGCTCCGAGCCCGATGACACCGATGCTCTTTCCTTTCAGCTCATTTCCTGCAAATTCTTTCTTCTTCTTCTCGATCATCTTTGCAAGATCTGCCTCTTTTGCATTCTCTTTTACCCAGTTCACACCGCCGATGATGTCCCTGGAAGCCAAAAGAAGCCCTGCAACTACTAATTCTTTCACACCATTTGCATTGGCACCCGGCGTATTAAAAACGGTGATTCCTTTTTCAGCATATTCATTCAGCGGAATATTGTTGACTCCCGCTCCCGCACGTGCCACTGCAAGCATAGAATCCGGCACTTCCAGATCATGCATAGATGCACTGCGGACTAAAACTGCATCGGCAGCGTTTAAATCGTCGATTACCTCAAACTCGCTTGTAAATAAATCCAAACCGCGGTTTGAAATAGGGTTTAAGCATTTTACTGTATACATTTTCAACACTCCTTATTTGTTTTCTTCTTCAAATTTTTTCATGAACTCAACTAACTTCTCTACGCCTTCTTTCGGCATTGCATTGTAAATACTTGCCCTCATTCCGCCGACGGTGCGGTGTCCCTTTAAGTTTTCAAATCCGGCTTCCTTCGCCTCTTTGACAAACTTGGCATCCATCTCATCATCACCAGTGACAAACGGAACGTTCATGAGCGAACGGTCTTCTTTTACGACAGTTCCCTTAAACATTTCACTCTGGTCTAAGAAATCATAGAGGATCTTTGCTTTCTCTTCATTGTGCTTTTTCATTGCTTCAAGTCCGCCCTGTTTTTTCAGCCACTGGAATACTTTTCCGCAGATATAAATTCCATAGCACGGAGGCGTATTATATAAAGATTTGGCATCTGCCTGAGTCTTCCACTTTAACATAGTCGGTGTTCCCGGAAGCACATCGTCCGTAATCAGGTCTTCCCGGATGACTGCAACTACAACTCCCGCAGGTCCTACATTTTTCTGTACTCCAAAGTAGATGACTCCAAAATCTTCCACATTTACCGGCTCAGACAAAATACAGGAAGACATGTCTGCAACCAGGATCTTTCCTTTTGTATCCGGCACCTGCTGATACTTAGTTCCGTAAATCGTATTGTTATAGCATACATACACGTAATCTGCATTTTCAGAAATGTTCAGATCAGAGCAATCCGGAATATATGTAAAAGTCTTGTCTTCAGATGAAGCGATGATGTTTGCTTTTCCATATCGGCTGGCTTCCTTATATGCTTTCTTTGCCCACTGTCCCGTAATAATGAAGTCTGCCTCTTTGTTTTTCATCAGGTTCATCGGGATTGCAGAAAACTGTGAAGAAGCTCCTCCCTGCAAAAACAATACTTTATAGTTGTCAGGAATGTTCATCAATTCTCTCAAGTCAGCTTCCGCCGTCTCGATGATGTCAGAGAACATTTTAGATCTGTGGCTCATCTCCATTACAGACATGCCGCAGCCTTTGTAGTCCAGCATCTCCTCTGCTGCTTCCTTTAACACTTCTTCCGGCAGCACTGCCGGACCTGCTGAAAAGTTATACACTCTTGCCATTTTCATAATCCTCCAAATTTACTTTGTTGTTTTTTCCAAGTCTTCTTTTGTATACGCTTCCTGGATTGCGGCTCCCGGATTCACCATCGGCCAGACTTTGTCGTCCAGATCCACATGACAGTCCAGAACAACCGGTCTTCCTGCTTCGAGTGCCTCCTCGAACGCAAACTCGAACTCTTCAAGAGTCGTCACCCGTTTCGCCAGCGCACCCATACCTTCCGCAACCTTCACAAAGTCCACCGGATCCTCGAAGGTCGTGTAAGAATAATGCTCTGAATAAAACAGATTCTGCCACTGGCGTACCATTCCGAGCACACTGTTGTTGATGATCACTTCAATGATCGGAATATTATATCTGGTCGCCGTTGCAAGTTCATTTAAATTCATACGGAAACATCCGTCTCCTGCGATATTAATAACGGTCTTTTCAGGGCTGCCCACTTTTGCTCCTATGCTGGCTCCCAGACCGTATCCCATAGTTCCAAGCCCCCCCGATGTCAGGAATGTCCTCGGCTTTTTATATTGATAGAATTGGGCTGCCCACATCTGGTGCTGTCCCACTTCGGTAACAATCACCGCATCCCCTTTTGTTCGATTGTAGATCGCCTCTACGATTTGAGGACCGGAAAGCTTCGATTTGTCATAGGTCAAAGGATAATTTACTTTATCCACCATGACATTCTTTACCCAGGTATTGTGGTTCTGCTGTCCGAGCCTGCGGTTTACCATCGTGAGTACCGCCTTGATATCACCGATGATATGGGTATGTGCCATAATATTTTTATTGATCTCCGCAGGATCGATATCGATCTGCAGGATCTTTGCATTCTTTGCGAAAGAATCCGGATTGCCCAATACTCTGTCGCTGAATCTGGTTCCGATGGCGATCAGCAGATCACAGGCCGAGACTCCCAGATTGGACGTTTTGGTCCCGTGCATGCCGAGCATGCCGGTATACAGGGCATCTGTCCCGTCAAAGGCGCCTTTGCCCATCAGTGTATCGGCAACCGGAGCGTGGACTTTTTCTACAAATTCTCTGAGTTCTTCCGATGCGTCCGAGAGCACGGCTCCGCCGCCCACAAGTATAAACGGTTTTTTGGACGATTCGATCAGTTCAATGGCCTGCCGGATATCCATTTCTTTGATATTATCAATCTTTCTTTTGATTTCTTTTGGCTTGTGTTCTTTATAATTCGTGACTGCTGCCGTCACATCCTTCGGAATGTCGATGAGGACCGGCCCTTTTCTTCCGGTCTGGGCAATCCTAAATGCCCTTCGGATCGTGTCTGCAAGGTCTTCTACATTCTTGACAATAAAGTTATGTTTTGTGATGGGAAGCGTGATCCCTGTAATGTCTACTTCCTGGAAGCTGTCCTTTCCGAGAAGATTGACTCCTACATTACATGTAATCGCCACCATAGGGATAGAATCCATATATGCGGTTGCAATCCCCGTAACAATATTCGTGGCTCCCGGACCGGAAGTTGCAAAACACACGCCTACCTTTCCGGTGGATCTGGCATAACCGTCCGCCGCATGGGAAGCGCCCTGCTCATGTCCGGTAAGAATATGGTTAAAGCAGTCCTGCTGCTTATATAATTCATCATAGATATTTAAGATGGCACCGCCCGGATAGCCGAAAACCGTATCGACCCCCTGCTCTTTCAAGCACTCTAAAACAATCTGTGATCCCGTCAATTGCTTCATAAGAATACCTCTCTATTTGTCCTGATTGATTTCTAAGATGGCACCGCGGTTTCCGGAAGTCACAAGAGACGCATATCTTGCCAGATATCCTGTTGTGATCTTCGGCTCTCTCGGCACCCAGTTTTCTCTTCGTCTCTGCATCTCTTCGTCAGACACTTTTACATTCAGTGTATTTGCATTAATGTCGATGGAGATCATATCTCCTTCTTCCACAAGGGCGATCGGTCCGCCGACCGCTGCCTCCGGAGAAACGTGTCCGATGCATGCGCCTCTGGAAGCCCCTGAAAAACGTCCGTCTGTGATAAGCGCCACACTGGAGCCGAGTCCCATGCCCATGATGGCTGAGGTCGGATTGAGCATCTCTCTCATTCCCGGTCCGCCTTTCGGTCCCTCATAGCGGATGACTACCACATCTCCGGCATTGATCTCTCCGCCTTTGATCGCTTTGATGGCATCTTCCTCACAGTCGAACACTCTTGCAGGCCCTTCCATCTTTAACATTTCCGGAGCCACGGCAGAACGTTTTACGACACCGGAATCCGGTGCAAGATTTCCTTTAAGCACTGCGATTCCGCCGGTCTCGCTGTATGGATTCTCCACCGGACGGATGACTTCCGGATCTCTGTTGACACACCCTTCAATATTCTCTGCCACCGTTTTTCCGGTTGCGGTGATCAGATCTGTATGTAACAGTTCTTTCTTATTTAATTCATTCATAACTGCGTAAACGCCGCCAGCCTCATTTAAATCTTCTATATAAGTATGGCCTGCCGGAGCCAGATGGCAGAGATTTGGTGTCTTCGCACTGATCTCGTTTGCCAGCTCCAGGTTCAGTTCTACGCCTGCTTCATGGGCGATGGCCGGCAGATGGAGCATACTGTTGGTGCTGCATCCCAGTGCCATATCCACAGTCAGTGCATTCAAAAATGCCTTTTCGGTCATGATGTCTCTCGGGCGGATATTTTTTTCAAGAAGCTCCATAACTTTCATTCCTGCATGCTTCGCGAGCTTGATTCTCTCTGAATATACTGCCGGAATGGTTCCGTTTCCTTTCAGTCCCATGCCCAGCACTTCTGTCAGGCAGTTCATAGAATTTGCCGTGTACATGCCGGAACAGGAACCGCAGGTCGGACATGCCTTGTTTTCAAATTCATCCAGTTCTTCCTTGGAGATAGAACCGGCAGCATAGGAGCCCACCGCCTCAAACATGCTGGACAGACTGGTTTTCTGTCCCTTTACACGTCCTGCGAGCATTGGTCCGCCACTGACGAACACTGTGGGTACATTGACGCGTGCCGCTGCCATCAAGAGTCCCGGAACATTTTTGTCGCAGTTGGGGACCATGACCAAGGCGTCAAACTGATGGGCCAGTGCCATTGCCTCTGTGGAATCAGCGATCAGATCCCTTGTCACAAGAGAATATTTCATTCCGATATGCCCCATGGCAATTCCGTCACAGACTGCAATCGCCGGAAAGACGACCGGGGTTCCGCCTGCCATAGCGACTCCCATTTTTACTGCTTCTACGATCTTATCCAGGTTCATGTGTCCCGGCACGATTTCATTGTATGAGCTGACGATACCGACTAGCGGCTTTTCCATCTCTTCTTTGGTATAACCCAATGCATTAAACAACGATCTCTGAGGAGCAAAATTCTCTCCATTTGTATAAGTATTACTCATATCGCACTTCCTCCTAAATATTATCTATGCCTCCGGGATTCCGGAGGCTTTTTATATGCCTATGGCACTTTATATCATATTGTCTTATATCCTCTCGATGATCAGATCTCCCATCGCTTTGGTTCCCACCTGGACCATTCCGTCGGACATAATATCCACGGTGCGGTATCCGTCTTTCAGCACTTTCTTCACTGCCATTTCGATCATGTCGGCCTCTGCGTCCAGATCGAACGAATATCTGAGCATCATGGCTGCCGACAGGATTGTAGCGATCGGGTTGGCAATATCTTTTCCTGCGATGTCAGGGGCAGAACCATGGCTCGGCTCATATAATCCGAATTTGCCCTCTGCAAGGCTGGCCGATGAGAGCATCCCGATGGACCCGGTAATCATACTGGCCTCGTCTGATAAAATATCTCCAAACATATTCTCTGTCAGGATCACATCAAACTGTTTTGGGTCGTTGACCAGCTGCATGGCACAGTTGTCAACCAGCATGTGCTCGTAAGTTACATCCTCATAGTCCTTTGCAACCTCTTCCACTACCTGTCTCCAGAGTCTTGAAGAGTCCAATACGTTGGCCTTGTCAACACTGATAACATGTTTCTTTCGCTTGCGGGCGATATCAAAGGCTTTGACTGCAATTCTTCTGATCTCATTTTCATTGTATGTGAGAGAATCTTTCGCTACCCGGATGCCGTCCACCACTTCGGTGCTTCTCTCTCCAAAATAAAGTCCGCCTGTCAATTCTCTCATAATCACCATGTCAAAACCGTCGCCGATGATCTCGTCTCTCAATGGACATGCCTTCTTTAACTCTTCATATAAATAAGCCGGACGGATGTTTGCAAACAGCCCCAATCCCTTTCTCAGGGCAAGAAGCCCTGCCTCCGGACGAAGCTCAGCAGGCAGCCGATACCACGGCGATGTGGTAGTGTTGCCTCCGATCGACCCCATCAGGACTGCATCACTGTTTCTGGCAGTCTCCAGTGTCTCCTCTGTGAGAGGTTTTCCATAGGCGTCAATGGATGCCCCTCCCATTAAAATCTGCTTATATGTAAATTCATGTCCCGACTTCTCTGCCGCTGCATCCAGAACTCTCACAGCCTGGTCTACAATCTCAGGGCCGATCCCATCTCCTTTGATAACTGCTACATTAAAATTCATAGTCTTCTCCTCTTCCTTATAATATCACTGATACCATCTCCGCTGCCAAAGCTGCCGCACAGCTTAAACAGGCTACCGTGACGATGTTCATTTCTCTGTATGAGAGAATCACCGCTGCCGCAAAACCTGTGACGGATGATCCAAAACTCTTTGTAGCTGAAAACACTGCCGGTATGACCATGGCTGCCAAAACAGCATATGGCACATAGAAAAGAAACGATCGAAAAAAACGATTGGTTATCTTTTTCTGGAAGACCGTCAGCGGAATCATTCTTACAAGATATGTAGTCACTGCCATTGCAATGATATACAAAAATAATCTCCAAAGATTCATTCCTCTTCCTCCTTCACCGGAAACAATACAGCCCCTGCCCCCGCTGCGATCAGCGTGCAGAGAATAATGGAAAATCCACTGGAAATGAAAGAAAACAGTTTTACATAATGAAATAATAAACTAAAACATACAGACACAATGATAACTGCCACTATTTTTTTATTATGCTTTGCCGGCGGAATAATGATCGCAGTCAGCATTCCATAGATAGCAATCCCCAGCGCGTTCATCACCATCTGGGGCAGCAGCCCGCTTGCAGTGGCTCCCAGGAAGGTACCTAACGTCCATGCGAGCCATGAGAAACTCATGAGTCCATAAAAATATTTTGGACCTATCTCACCTTTTCGGCCGCAGGCCATGGCAAAAATCTCGTCGGTGACTCCAAATGCCATCAAAAATCTGTTCCAAAGTTTTGTCCTTGATTCAAGCTTCTGTCCAATCGCAATAGACATAATAGAATATCTTAGGTTGATGATAACCTGAGACAGAACCAGCTCGATCAGAGATCCTCCTGCGGTAATGGAAATCAGTCCTGCAAACTGGCCCGCTGATGTAAGGCATGTGGCAGAGATCAGCGTTACCGCCCAGACAGGAACACCCTTGGCACTCCCGGCGATTCCAAAAGCAAAAGAAACTGCCAGATACGCAAGCGCTATCGGAATGGAATCCAAAGCTCCCCGGCGAAAGCTGTTCTCTACTTTCATTTTCTTCTCCTGTCGCTATTACATTAATTGTTCTTCTTCTATAATATAGGGGGTTTCAACTCCCTCCTGAAGCGAACTTATATAATAGAATACCATATTTTAATATAGATTGAAAATAGTTTTTTCATTGAATATGTGATTCTCTGGGCCTTTTTGCTGTTTTAACAAGAATTATGACAATATTTTAAAATCTTCAGATCAAAGAAAACAGGGTCGCTTCGTCTCCCATGTCACTCACTACTTCAAAGGCCTTTAAACTTTGCACGCCGAATGCTGATTGGCGAAACCGGATACTCCCGTTCCATGATCTTCCATTAATGATTACGCTGTTGTTTCAGACAGAAAAATATATTATAATAGCAGAAAGAGAATAAAAAAGGAAAAGGGGAGTCCATATGAATCGAAAAACACTTCTGTGCTTTGGCCTGTCAGCATTGATGCTTGCCTCAAGCATCCATCCTGCTTCTGCCATCAGCGCGGGGACAAAATTTAAAGTACAATATACACACAACAAAAAAACCTACACAAAGAAAGCTCTGAACGCAAGATATAATAACACAGTCATTAAAACAAACATGCCCGGCTTTCTGGACGGATCTACTTCTATGTATTCTGCCTACTGGATTTTTGGCAGGTGCAAATCTCTTGGTACTTCATATAAATATACAAGCAAAACGAAAAAAATTACTCTGAAAAGAGGCAGCAAGACGGTTGTCATGACTTTGAACAGCAAGAAAGCTACTTTAAACGGTAAATCATTCACTCTTCCGGCTGCCCCCAGAAAAGTCCGTTATGTGAAAAAAAAGAAAAACTATATCATGGTACCCGGACAGACTGTGGCCGGAAAGCTGGGCATCTCATACACCTGGAACAACCGGCTCTTGTCCGGAGTGATGAAGGCATCTTCTTCGTCTTCTCCCTCATCCGGAACACCATCCGCCCAAGCACCGTCTGCCTCACAGACCACGGCACCGAAGACAAAAATAACCGCAGGCAGCGGCAATTATTCCATACGTTTAAAAAAACCGTCGGGCCTGTCATCCTCAGCAGTTACTTCAGAAGATGATTATTGGAACAAACGGCTTATCTTAAATATCAACGGCAATTATAAAACCCATTTTTCCTCTTCTGCCAACCGGAATATAAAAGACAGCCTGACCTATTCTGTATCTTACACAGGAGGAAAGACCAAGATCTACCTGAAGACAAGCTCTATCAAAGGATTCAGCATTACACAGGATTCTAATTATATCTATGTGAAATATGCTGCCCCGAAATCTATGTTCTCAAGGGTTATTGTCGTAGATGCCGGACATGGCGGCAGCGATCCGGGAGCCATTGGAAACGGTCTTCAGGAAAAAAACATGACACTCTCCATCGTACAGAAAACGAAATATTACTTTGATCGGAATGCCAATTATAAAGTCTACTATACGAGACTGTCTGACTGGTATCCGTCTCTTTCGGAGAGGTATCAGATGGCAAACAACGTAGGTGCAGACCGCTTTGTCAGTGTTCATATCAACGATGTAGGCAAAATCAGTTATTCAGCAAAAGGTACCGAGACACTCTATAACCCAAAAGGCGGAAAAGCTCCTTCCCCGTACAGCAGTCTGACCGGCAAAGCCCTGGCCAGTGATGTACATAAGAAAATCAGAAGTGCCACCGGTTTTACAGACCGCGGTTTAAAGCAAAGAGTCCCCGGAGTAAACGGAGTCGCTGTCCTGACTTATTCCAAAACTGCGGCAACTCTCGGAGAAGTAGGGTTCATATCCAACCCTACGGAGGCGTCCTCCATGAAAAACAATTATACAAAGATCGGAAAGGCATTTTATGATGGAATCCTGGCTTCCTTTTAGTATTACTGAATGACGACGATCGTAGCCTCATCCGGAATCCCATGATATTTCTTTTGGAGAGTCCTCCAAAAAGCAAAATATTATGGGATTTTTTATATGATTATTGCATTTTTATTACGATTATGTTACAATTTACGCGAAAGGACGGGAAAGTATGAATAATTTAAAAAAATCTATCGCTTATTTATCAATTATGATGCTGACAGCAGCTACGATCCCTGCATCCACCGTAAACGCAGCCTCTGTACCAAAAGCAGGCAAGTATTATACACTAAAGATTGCAGGAAAAAAGCAGAAAAAGAAATGCCGAAATGTAAAAGTCAACGGCAAAACAGTAAAAACCTATGCCCCCGGATTCTCCCGGGCCAACACTTCTATGTATTCAGCATACTGGCTATTTAAAAAACAGAAAAGCTTAGGGGTGTCTTACAGCTATTCGTCTAAAACAAAAAAAGTTACGCTGAAACGTGGAAGTAAATCTGTTGTCATGACACTCGACAGCATGTATGCCTATGTAAACGGGAAAAAGACAAAGATGCCTACTCCGGCAAGGAAAGTATATTCTTACGCAAAGAAAAAGAATTATATCTATGTGCCAGGGGCGTTCTGTGCAAAGAACTTAGGCCACAGTTACAAATGGAGCGGTTCACAGAAAAGCGGCCTGATAACAACGAAGAAACTGCCTTCCACTAATACAGGGGGCAGTTCAAATTCAGGAGCCTCCTCTTCCTCTGGTACTTCAAGTATCACTCCCGGGACAAGGATCACTGCTTCTGCATCTAACTACAGTGTGAGGATAAAAAAGCCAAAAGGGCTTGCGTCATCTGCCATCTCAACCTCGGACGATTACGATAACCGCAGGCTGATCATTAAGGTAAAGGGCAACTATAAGACACACTTTAGCTCCAGTTCCAACCGCTACATAAAAACGGACAAGTACTTCCGTTCCTATACGGTCACATACAGCGGCGGCTATACGAATATCTATATCCGTCCGAGAAAAGACGTGATAAAGGCTTATGCAGTCTCACAGACGTCCGACTATATCTATATAAAGTATGATTCACCGAAGAAGATATATAACCGTATCGTCGTGTTGGATGCGGGCCACGGAGGATCTGATTCCGGAGCTACCGGAAACGGGCTCAGGGAAAAGGATCTGACACTTAAAATCGTCAAGTCTGCCAAATCATACTTTGACAAGAATTCCGGATATAAAGTCTACTACACACGGCTGTCCGACTGGTACCCATCTTTGTCATACCGCTCAGATCTGGCAAACAATGTAGGGGCTGACCGTTTTATCAGTGTCCACATAAACTCAGCGACTCCTTCCGCCCACGGGACGGAGACTCTCTATAACTCCAAAGGTTATAAGTCAACCTCAGGTCTTACCAGCTACAACTGGTCAAACAAGATTCATGGATATGTACGGCCTGCCACAGGCTTTACGAACCGTGGACTTAAAAACAGGACTGGACTGGCTGTCCTGAGAAATACAAAGACTGCTTCCAGCCTTACAGAAATCGGCTTCATCTCTAACAAGACAGAAGCAAAAAAAATGAAAAGCAATACTGGTACTTATGGAAAAGCCGTGTACAACGCTATCGTAAACTCTTTTTCTACATATCCGAGCAAACGATAAGAAATTTATCTGTTACAGGAGGCCGGAACAACTCAATGCCGAGTTGTTCCGGCCTTTTATTCAGCTTCCAAAGTAATTCATAATCTTATACTCATCACAGAATCATTTGTAATATGGGACAACCAGGTACATACCTTCTTTGATCTCCCCGTCATAGATATGGTTGGTCTCGCATACTTCTTCCACATACTCACCAATAGAACTGTATTCCTCCGATATACGGCTTTTTGCTATACTCCAAAGACTGTCCCCTTTTTTAATCCGGATACTGGTAAAATACTTCTCTCTGCCGTCGGCAGCCCCCGCCACCTGCCGGCTCTCCGCCACAACAGCACCGGCGATACCCAAAATCGTAACAATAAATAAGACTGTGATCAAAACTTTTATCTTCAGTGTTTTCATAACGCATCCTCCTATCGAACATTTGTTTATAGTTCTATTATAACGAACGCGCGTTCGTTTGTCAATGTCTTTCCGAAAATTTGTTCGGGAACACTTGTTTCAATCTGTAATATATGGTAAGATAATAACAAGAAAATAAAGGAGGCACATTATGAGCAAACAAAAGCTGAGCCCAAAACAAGAACAAATCTTAGAATATATAAAATCTCAGATACTGGAAAAGGGATATCCGCCCGCAGTCCGTGAGATTTGTGCCGCTGTCAGTCTGAAGTCCACATCTTCCGTTCATTCCCATCTGGAGTCTTTAGAGAGCAAGGGCTATATTCGAAGAGATCCGACGAAGCCAAGAGCCATTGAGATCATAGACGATGACTTCCAGCTCACGAGACGCGAGGTAGTGAACATTCCTATAGTGGGAACCGTCACTGCAGGAGAGCCGATCATCGCTACTGAGAACGTTGAAGACTACTTTCCCATGCTTCCTGAGTTTATTGGCTCCAAAAACACCTTTATGCTCCATGTGAAAGGCGACAGCATGATCAACATCGGCATCTATGACGGTGACATGGTGATCGTCGAGGAAACTCCTTCCGCTGAGAATAACGATATCGTCGTAGCCCTCATAGAAGATTCCGCCACCGTCAAACGATTCTTCAAGGAAGACGGGCATTACCGCCTTCAGCCGGAAAACGATTTTATGGACCCGATCATTGTAGATGAAGTTTCTATATTAGGAAAGGTTATCGGCCTTTACCGCAGCATGTCATGATCCGACAGTTATACATTACGCAGTCTTACATACAAAAAAGAAGAAAAGCCGCATTCAGCTTTTCTTCTTTTTCATTATCTAAAGTTTTCTTCTCTTTCTATACAGCAGCGCCATTATAACAATACTTATTCCCATACGCCCTGCACTATTAAAAGTCATAGAATCTTCTGTTTTCGGCAGAAATTTTGATTTTTTGCTGCTGTTATTCGTAACACTCAGTGACCCTCCCACATCTGCGGACTCCTTCCACCCCGCGTACAAGACCTTGTTTTCTGTGATGATATCCTCATTAAAATTCCATTTATCTTTACATTCCTTTTGTTTATACCAGCCTGTAAACGAAAAACCTTTTCTGTTCGGAGTATGCGGAGCCTGAATGTGATCACCATATTTAATATTTTTTATACTCGGCACGCTGCTGCCGCCCCGGCTGTCAAACACTACCTCGTACCGTTCTTCTTTTGGTGTCTGTATTTGCGGATCCTTCCCTGAAATTCCACTGTCCTTATAGGCGATCGCATAGACAGAGTATTGATCACTGTCCACTGTAACTGTAGCGTCGCTGTCGTCCTGATCCGTCAGCAGTTCTGCTGTTATCTTTCCGTCCGCCTTATGTGCTCTTATGATAAAAAATTCTCTTTCGGCTCCTGACTGAGGAGCTCTGATTTCTTCCGGTATATCAAATACAATACGGATTGGAGAACGCAAGACTGACAGGTCCTCTATCGTTTTTTTATTATTTTCCACAACGGTCTTTATTACTCGGATATCCATATTTTTATATATAGTGGCTCCGTGAAGCTGTCCCTCTATCGCTTTTGCTTCTCCCCGATCCGGTCTCGTATCTGCGGCCACTACTTCAATTTTAAAGCTTCTGTCATTTTGATAAAGCTTCTGTACATCCGCGGAAGTCATATTATCCAGAAGCAGAGACTGATCGTTCAGCTGCAGGTTGCCGCTCACTTCGGTCTGCACCTGGGGCAGGCTTAAAATTGCTTCTCTCAGCTTTTTCTTCGATGCCTCCGGAACTTCTTCCTGTGATGTTTCCGGCAGAGCATCAAAATGCTGTTTCGCATCCAGAATCGAAATTTTTTCTTCCTCATTCAAAGGCTTTCCGCTGGCAGCCTGCGGCAGCTGATCTGCAATCTTCTTCATATCTGCCGCTGACAGTGGAGCAAATACTGCACTGATCTCATAGTCTGACTGAATATTATGAAGCGTATAAACATCATTTTCAATCTCTCCGGTTACATCTCGGCCATTCATGCTGACAGATTTAAGCCGATAACCCGCATCCGGTTTAATTCGAAACTCAGTCAGGCTTCCCTGCGCAGTCTCAAACTCGCCTTCCGGAGTGATGTGTCCGTGTTCTGCTTGATGCACTGTGGCTTTGAATACTTTTCCATCCACCAGATTCAGCACTGCTGTACCAGATTTAGAGGCATAATTATAATTTCCGTCCGTATTTTTATCCGGCACAAAGGTCCATCGGTACTCTTTTTTTCCAACCTCAAAGATCTGGTCTTTGTCCCAGCTTATAGTACCCTTGGTATCTCCTTTTGAGAGAGTAATCTGAGGCATACCTTCCGAGATATTTGTCATTCCTTTTGGATATACAGGATTCACTTCCGGTTCAGCCTGTCGCAGATGCACCGTAAAATCATGATCAACTGTATAGAACAGAGTTGCTTTCGTGCCATTTACAAGACACGCCTGAACACGAACACCGCACGAAATAGGGAATCTTGGTTCCCTGACATCTGTCACATTATAAGTATTCTCATCAAAGCCTTTTAAAACTGCCGAAGATGATGTGATCGTTCCCCATGACCATGTATAATAAAACACTACATCCCCTGTTTTCGCCTTCCCTATGGGCTTTGCCATCGGGTGTTCCGCCGTCACTTTTAACGCTGCCGGTTCACCGTCATATACTTTATCAATTCCGTCTCCGAAGGTAATGACCGGATCTTCCAGTGCACTGATGGGATACAGTTTCTCCTGCTTTATAATATCCGTTTCAGACACCGGGCTGACTGCATTTTCTGTGAGCCCCCACTTTTTCCCCTGTATCTGCGGAAACCTGTATGTACTGTCTGCACTCCACACTCCCTGATCATCTTTCGTATAATTATAGGGAAGGTTATACAGCCGATCAATCGGTTCAGCACTTCCTCCGTTTACAAAACTGACAGAAATTTCATATCCTGTCTTTTTGCTGAACTGAGATCCTAATGTACTGCAAACCACACTGAAATCCTCTTTATGACACACGATTGCCGTCAGTTTGCTGTTTGAGAACGTGCCGAACGTACCCGAGTTGATAAACGCTGTATTGCTTTCATCCGTCCTTTTTGGCAGATAGATCGTTTTTAAATTAGTGGAATCAAATACATTTCTTCCTATCTTTTGGACAGAAGGCGGTATCACAACCGCGCCGTTCAGACCGCAGTAACGGAAAACAGAATCCGGTATCTGAGTCAGCTTGTTCCCCTCAAATTCAACCGATGTTATCTTTTTATTTCCGGAAAAAGCAACGGAACCCAAACTTTCAACACTTGCCGGTATTGTCAGCTTCCCTGAGAAACCGACGAGGCTGCTGTCGCTGATCTTAAATGCATTTGACCCGATGGAGGTTACTTGATCGGGTATCTGTAAAGTTCCTCCAAGTCCCACATCAAAAAATGCGTAATCTCCGATCGTCTTTAAATTCCCAGGAGCACAAGTGTTCCGGTAAATCCGGTACATCCCCGAAAAGCACTGTTGCCGATCGCCGTCACCTTAGAAGGTATTTTCAGTGATCCACTTATGCCGGAAGCTCCGTAAAATGCATTCTCTCCAATACTGGTAAGCCCTGATGCATTTGAAAGATCCAGGCTTACGAATCTGCACCCTGAATACTTTGTATTATAACTGAGTTTAAAAGCATCTTTTGCAATCGATGTTACCGTCTGTCCGTTGATCGTACCCGGAATCACCAAATGAATATTCTGTTTCTGCTCATCTGTCAATCCGCTTAAAAAGTCGGTACTCAGACCAGTAATCGCCCCTGCGCTGAACATATAGTCCTCCTCCTTAGGCATTATATGATCAGCTCCGCCATTCTCAGCCATTATGGCTCCTGTTGTACGTATTGACAATATTAAGACGAGCAAAATAATAAGCGGCTTTTTTATCCCCTTCATTCTATCCCCTCCATTATACTATGCTTCCCTGTAGAATCCCCTTTAATTTACCTTTATTATACATCATAACCCAAAGAAAAGTCTCTTAATTTTTAATTTTATAAAAGAAAAAAACTGCCGCACAGCCATATTATTTCAGCCATTGCGACAGCAATCTTCACCTATTTTTTTCTTTATAACAGCGGGCTAGACACCGGTCTCCATTGAGACCTCCACCCCGTCCTTCCAGATTCTCTCAAGATCATAAAACAAACGGTTTTCCTGATCAAAGATATGAATTACAATATCACCGAAGTCAATCAAAACCCAGGTTCCATTTTGATATCCCTCCATCTGTTTCATCTCATATCCTGCTTTCTGCAAAGCATCCTGTACATTGTCGACTATCGCCTGCACCTGATTCTTATTTTTTCCGTTGGCGATGATAAAATAATCGGCAATGACGGAGATCTGGCGGATATCTAAGACCTTGATCTCCTCGGCCAGCTTTTCTTCTAACGCTTGATACGCAATTTTTGTCATTTCTAAAGACTGATTCATGTGTGATCACCCTCCTTGTAGTATTCATAAGTCTCTGTGGTCCTTGGATCAATCGCCTGATCCCTGCTTTTCAGATACTGCATGGTATTTTCAATTATTTTAAGAAGACATCGGTCGATATCCGAGAATGCCAGCCGCCTGATCTCGGAAAGACCCTGTATGTCTTTTCTGCCGGGCTCTATATAGTCGGCAATAAATATAATCTTATCTAAAAGACTCATTCCCGGCTTTCCGGTTGTATGACATTCTACCGCAGATGCAATCTCTGCATCCTCATTGCCGTAGCAGTCCCTTGCTATATACGGTGCCAGTGCAGAATGAAGAAGCTGCGGACTTTTTTTCATTTCTCTTGTGAGTATGATCCCATATTGACCGCAGAATTTCATCTGCTGTTCTATGGAATATCCTTTGGCACAGTCGTGGAGCAGCCCTGCCCTGAATGCCTTCTGAATGTCTGCTCCCATTGCCATTGCCATTGCAGATGCGGTGTAGGCCACACCGAGCGTATGTGTATAACGGCCCTCTTTCAGGTTTCCCGACAGTTTTTTCTTTATTTCATTGAGTTCCATACAAATCATTTCTTTCTATATAAAGTCTGACTTTTTCCGGTACAAAATAGCGGATGCTCTGTCCTCTGGACGCCCTCTTTCTGATCTCATTCGATGAGATTTCCAAATCTGGACTGTCCAAATGATAAATACGTCCCTGATACTTGTCCTGAATGTATTCAATCTGTGCATCCAATGCACTCCTGGAATCATTTCTGGATGCAACCAAAATCGTTGCCATTGACAAGATCTGTCCCGGATCTTTCCACGATTCGATCTGATACAGAGAATCTGCGCCCATGATAAAATAGTACTCCGCATCAGGATGCAGTCTGGTAAGCTTTCTCAGTGTATCTACTGTATAAGTATATCCTTCCCTGTCCAGTTCAATGTCAGAAAATTCAAAGCCGGGATGGTTCTCTATGGCCATTCTGACCATATTAACACGGTCTTCGATCTCTACATTTTTAGATATTTTTTTGTAGGCCGGATTTTTGGTCGGGACGATCAGCACCTTGTCCAACCCAAAATCCTCAAGGGCAGTCTGCCCCAGGATCAGATGTCCGTGATGGATCGGGTTGAATGTCCCGCCAAGAATTCCTATTTTCTTCATAATCCCTCCGAAAAGCCCCTTCCATGATATTATTTCGGCAGCTGGATCTTCTTGTGATCCCTGGACTCTTTATATAACACGATCTTCTTTCCGATAACCTGGACCACTTCTGATCTGGTCCGCTCGGCTAAAGTCTGCGCCACTTCCTTCGGGTCATCCATACAGTTTTGAAGAACTGCGATCTTTATCAGTTCCCTAGCATCTATGGCCTCTCTTACCCCCTCGATCAGTTCCGGGGATATGCTGTCTTTTCCAACCCTGAAGACAGGATCTATCTTCATTGCCAGGCTTTTTAAATAAGCTCTCTGTTTACTCGTCATTGCTTCTCCTTACTTGTAATAATCAAACTCTAAATCATATAATTTTACGGTATCCCCTTCTTCAATTCCCATGGCTTCCAGCTCTTCAAGGACTCCGTTTCGTTTCAAAAATTTCTGGAAGAAATCGAATCCCCGCTCTGACTCCAGGTTTGTGTAGCCGAGCATTCGCTCTACCTTCGGGCCTTCCACCGTGAAGACTCCTTCTTCCGGGTTTGCCACATTGATTCCGCCCTCTTCTTCCTCGAAGTCAAGGTCGTACTCCTGCTCGAATTCCATCGCGCCTTCCGGAAGTTCATCTAAAAGCTTCCTCACATGCCACAAAAGCTCTTTGACTCCCTCTCCGGTAACAGCCGAGATTGGAAATACTTCAATGCCGTTCTCTGCAAATTCTTCCTTCAGCAGATCCAGCACGGTTTCCCGGTCTTCTTCGGTCATAGCGTCGATCTTATTGGCCGCAATGACTTGTGGTCTCTTTAAGATCTCCGGATTATATTTTTCCAGTTCGCCGTTGATGGCCCGGATATCCGCAATCGGATCTCTGCCTTCCACAGAAGCCGCATCCACCAGGTGAATCATGACCTTCGTCCTGTCGATGTGGCGGAGAAATTCAAATCCCAGGCCGACTCCCTCAGAAGCTCCCTCTATGATTCCGGGAATATCGGCGATGACAAAGCCTTTTCCTCCCGCCAGGTCTACGACCCCCAGATTAGGATTCAGTGTTGTAAAATGATAGTTTGCAATCTTGGGCCTTGCATTGGTGACCCTTGATAAGAACGTGGATTTCCCCACATTTGGAAAGCCTACCAGTCCCACATCGGCAATTACTTTTAGTTCAAGGGTCACCTCGAGTTCCTGGCATTTGCCTCCCGGCTGGGCATATTTAGGTGCCTGCATCACGGCCGTGGCATAATGCTGATTGCCTTTTCCTCCGCGGCCTCCCTTTAAAAGCACTACCGGTTCTTTTTTATTTGACATATCAAGGATTACTTTCCCTGTTTCTTTCTCTTTTATGATCGTTCCCGGCGGAACCTTCAGTACAATGTCCTCTCCGTCTGCGCCATGGCAGCGTCTCTTTCCGCCTTCTTCGCCGTCTCCGGCCTTATATTTTCGTTTATGACGGTAATCTGCCAGAGTATTCATCCCTTCGTCCACAGCGAAGATCACGTCGCCGCCGCGTCCTCCGTCTCCGCCGTCCGGACCGCCGTTGGGCACATAGAGCTCTCTTCGGAAACTCACATGGCCGCTGCCGCCTTTTCCTGATCTGATATATATATTTGCTCTGTCTGCAAACATCGGCTTTTCCTTTCTGATTTTCAAAAAAACGGCTCCAAATTGTGAAATTTGAAGCCGTTAAACATTCAACTGTCTGCCTGTACAAACTTAAGTCGACAATTATGCAACTGGGTGTACAGAACACTGTTTCTTATCTCTGCCTTTTCTCTCGAAACGAACGATACCATCTGTCAATGCAAATAAAGTATCATCACCACCGCGGCCTACGTTGACTCCCGGATGGATCTTTGTTCCTCTCTGGCGGTAAAGAATATTTCCAGCTTTTACAAATTGTCCGTCAGCTCTTTTCGCACCTAATCTCTTAGACTCAGAATCTCTTCCGTTCTTTGTGGAACCCATTCCCTTTTTATGAGCGAAAAATTGAAGGTTCATTTTCATCATTGTCTTACACCTCCTCAAATACTACGTGAATATATGGACGATACTCCGATTCAATGTTGGTTATCCCAAGAACCAGAGAATCCAATAAAATCTGTCCTTCTTCAGAACATGTACCTGAAACTCTGAACTCGATCACCGCATCATCTTCCGATGTACGGCATGTGCCGGCATCCTCTGTCAGCTGTTCAAAAGAATTCAGGAAATTGATGACCAGTGCAGATACCGCAGAACAGACAATATCCTGTCCTTCCTCTGCATATCCGGCATGGTCCTTCGCCTGAAAGCCCACAGGCTTTCCTTTATGGTCCCGGTAGAATGTAATCTGTGTCATCCTCTCGGTCCTTTATTATCCAACAATGTTATCGATCTTCACTTGTGTGAATAACTGTCTGTGACCATTCTTCTTATGGTATCCGGTTTTTCTCTTATACTTGTAAACAATGACTTTTTTGTCTTTGCCTTCGCTTACAACTGAAGCTTCAACCTTTGCACCATCTACGTTCGGTGTTCCTACCTTTACAGTATCCCCACCAACTAATAAAACATGATCAAAAGTAATCTTTGCTCCGACTTCCGCGTCAAGTTTTTCAACTTTGATCACGTCACCTTCGCTTACTTTATACTGTTTTCCTCCTGTTGCAATAATGGCGTACATCTATGGCACCTCCTATAATCAAACTCGCCAGCTTTGGTGATCCTTGCAGATTCTTATACCTCGCTGTGCGGCATACTGTTACAGTATAGCAACTTATTTTTTCCATGTCAAGCAATAATCTTACAGAAAATCTTCTTTTTCTAGGGGTCTCCTGATCTTTTTTCTCGTAATCTCCATTAGTCCAAGCTTCGTCATGTCTACGGCCACCGCTTTCTTGGAATCCCGGTTCAGCATCTTCTGCATATAGGAGAGGAGCCTGCCCTCTTCTTCTTTTTCTTTCATATCAATAAAATCCACGAGAATGATCCCGGATAAGTTCCGAAGCCTGATCTGTCTGGCCGTCTCCCTTGCCGCCTCCCGGTTGATTTTTATGATATGGCCTTCCTTTTGTCCACGCCCGATCGACTTTCCTGTATTTACATCGACCACTGTCATGGCCTCTGTGCGCTCGATGATCAGGAACCCTCCCGACCTGAGCCACACTCTCGTATGAAACACTGCCTCAAGTGCGTGAGAAAGCCGGTATCCTCTCTCGATAGACTGATCCTGTCTGTCCATCCGGCGGACCTGATATCCATTCTCCTCTGCCTCTCTTAAGATCACCTCATCGTCGGAGATGATACGTTCCGCCCGGGAAGGAGAAAGTCCAAACACATAACGGGATGAGAAACTCTGATTTGTGGCCAGAAGCCGGCATGGCTTCATATACTGCTGTTTCTCCCGGATCTGAACATATCTCTCAGCCAGACTTGCTGCTTCTCTCCCGATTTTGTCTTGATCCGCATTTTCAGCCTCTGTTCTCACAATAAATCCATACTCCCCGGTGACAAAAGCAGAGACAAATCTCTTTAAGTCTTCTTTTTTTTCTTTGTCCCGAATTTTCCCTGATATGCCAACAAACGGCTTGTCAGAGGACAGCACAAGATATTCTCCGGTCAGTTCAATGTTCTCTGTGGCTAACGGCTCCTTCTTATCTGTACCGTCTTTTTTTACCTGAATGAGGATTTCTTCTTCGTTTTTGAGTTTTCCCGGTTTTCTTCGTTCGTCCAGAGGATAAAAACAGAGCCTGCCCTCGTCGATCTCCACAAAAGCTCCGTGAATATTTCCTACGATATTCTTCACCCTGGCCTTGTAAATATTTCCGACCAGACTGCCTTCCTCAGCCGGTTCAGAGGAAAATTCCGCGAATTCTCCGTCCTCAAGCCATGCACTGACAATATGTCTTCCGAGCCTTGTAATGATTACTTCATTCATATATTATTCTGCGTCCGGTATACTCGGGATATTCACGGAAGGGTCCAGATCTTTTTCATAATCCACTCCGTCCATATGAAAGCCAAACATCTGGTAAAAGTCTTCCCAGTATCCCTCAATATCGGCATACTCCCTGACATTTTCTGTATTGATTTTCTCCCAGCGCCGTTCCACTTCTGCCTGTACTTCCGGCTTTAACTCCCAGTCATCCAGACGGATCAGCCCCTGACCGTCTGTCTCTGCCTGTCCAAACACAGCCTTTTCTCCGAACAGTCTGGTAATCTGTTCGATGCATCCTTCGTGGAGTCCTTTTTCCTTCATGACACTGTAAAGCACCGCCATATACAGGGGAACGATCGGAATTGCAGAACTCGCCTGAGTGACGAGACCCTTGTTGACCGAAATATATGCACTGATTCCATTTTCTTTAAATTCTTCACTGATCTCACCTGCAGTCTTGTGCAGATGTTTCTTTGCAGCGCCGATGGTACCCTCAAAATAAATGGGATAAGTGAGTTCCGGTCCGATATAAGAATAGGCGAATGTAACAGCGTCCTCTTCAATGGCATCGGCATCTGTGAGGGCCCGAATCCATGCCTTCCAGTCCTCTCCGCCCATCACCTTCACCGTCGCTTCCACTTCTTCCTCTGTGGCAGCCTCGATGGTTTTCTCTCCAATCGTGTTGTCTTTCAGATTCAGATTCTTATTTGTAAAATCTTCTCCTGTCGTCTTTAGCACAGACTGGTACACGGTGCCGTCTTCGGCCGTTCTTCTCGGTGCGGCCAGACTGTAAATGACGGCGTCGACTTTTCCCAGATCTTTCTTAATCAGATCGATCACCTGATCTTTGACTTCCTTTGAGAATGCATCGCCGTTGACTGTCTTGGCATACAGATCCTCATTGGCTGCCGCATGCTCAAATGCAGCTGTATTATACCAGCCCGCCGTAGCAGTCCTCTTTCCTGCAGCCTGTCTCTCAAACATGACGCCGATCGTAGCAGCACCGCATCCGAATGCCGCGTTGATCCTTGATGCCAGTCCGTATCCGGTGGACGCTCCGATGATCAGGACTTTCTTTGGCCCGTTCTTAACTTCACTGTGCTTCTTTACATATGTAATCTGATTCTCAACGTTTTTTTGGCAGCCCTCTGGATGTGCGGTCAGGCACAAAAATTCCCGGACTTTTGGACTTATTTTCATGTATATCTCCTTTTCTTTTCCTGTTCATTCATTACTGAAAATTATAATCGTTCCTCATTCCACTGTCAAGTTTCCCCAATATTTAGGAAAGCCTGCTGGCCATCTTGTCAAACAATTCATTCAAATCGATCGGCTTATTGATATGGTCATCCATACCACTCTGCCTGCTTTTCTCCATATCTTCAGCAAACGCATTTGCCGTCATAGCAAAGATTGGCACAGTCCCTGCGTCCGGCCGTTCCAGGGAACGAATCTTGCGGGCAGCTTCATAACCGTCAAGGACAGGCATCTGTATATCCATAAGAATCAGATCAAAAAATCCCGGATCTGAAGCGTTAAAGATGTTCAGTGCTTCTTCCCCGTTCTCAACTGCAGTTACTTCTGCACCGGACATGGCAACCAGTTCCACCGCGATCTCCCTGTTTATTTCATTATCTTCTGCAATTAATATATGTCTGCCTGTAAAGTCGTGCCGCGCTTCTCTCTTAGACTGCGGCGGATTGGCCGGATCTGTCATTCTTATCGACTCAAATGCCTGCGACAGCGTCGTTTCAAATAAAGGTTTGCTGATAACCCCGACTGCTCCCGCTTCCTTCGCCGCCTCTTCAATCTCCCCCGGATCATAGGCAGTGATCAGTACGACAGACGTGCATTCATTTCCTACAATGTTTTGTATACGGCGTGTAGTCTCCAGCCCATCCAAGCCCGGCATTTTCCAATCCACAAAACACACATCAAAATCCTCGCCTTTATTATGAGCCTGTTCTACACGTGATACGGCATCATATCCATTATCCGTCCATGCAGAACGAATCCCCATATTGTTAAGGAGCAGTGAGACATGCTCACAAGTGACCATATCATCGTCTGCGACCAGAACTCTCAGTTTTCCATAATCAACGGCCGGAGCTTTTTTCTTCTCTGAAATCTGAAATGGGATATCTGCCGTAAAAACACTGCCTTTTCCAACTTCACTGTTCAATATCAGACTGCCGCCCATCAATGAGGCAAAACGCCTGGAAATAGACAGTCCCAGACCCGTGCCTCCATATTTCTGTGCCACATCTGATGTTTCCTGTTCAAAAGCATTGAATATTTTTTCCATATTTTCCGGTGCTACGCCGCATCCGGTGTCCTCTACCTGAAATCTGAACCAAACCAGCTCATCTTCTTCTCTTAATTCCTGAATTCTGAGCGTCACATTCCCGCCCTCCGGTGTAAACTTAATAGCATTGGAAAGCAGATTTGTAATAATCTGATTCAATCTCAAAGAATCTCCTATCAATTCTTCCCGCACTTCTCCAATCAGAATCGTGTCAAAATTCAATTTTTTGGACACGGCCTGAGCATAGTAAACCGTCGTCAAAGATTCAATGAAAACCTTAAAGTCGAATACTTCGTTTTTGATCTCAATCTTACCGCTTTCAATCTTTGACATATCCAAAACATCATTGATAAGTGCCAGGAGATGTTTTGAGGAAAGGCTGATCTTTTTCAGACAGTCGCTGATCTTCGCCGAATTTTGAAGATTTTGCCCGGCAATCAGCGTCATGCCGATAATGCCATTCATTGGTGTCCTGATCTCATGAGACATTCTTGAGAGGAATTCGCTCTTTGCCAGATTTGCCTTTTCCGCATGTTTAAATGCCTCCTCCGCCCTGTTTTTCTCTGCTGCCAGAAGCTCTGCGTTGCGCCGGATCAGATGAATGTACACCAGAGAAAAGCCCATAATGAGAGCCGTTATAAACAATACAGCCGCCACTGTACTGCGGGACATAAACCCACTGAGAGATTCAATCTGTGAATCTACCCCTCCGGAACGCATCGTCACGCATACCGTCCATTCGGTTTCCGGAATAGGACCGTAATAGACATATTCATGTACTCCGTCAATCGAAAGCGCTGCCATTCCCTCTCTGCGGCCGGAAATCTGATCCTGCATTTTTTTGAGAGAGAATCCCTTGTCAAGAACGGCCCTGTTCTCCAGCATTCCAAAATAATTCACACCTGCCCGGGTCTAAGCTCCCTTGGCGGAACGCATAACAAATGCACCCTTTTTCGATATGACATCAGCATAAGAATTCGTATTGTCCTTGTGAAGAACCAGTTTTTCACTGAGTATATGGGTATCCATTCCGACCAAAACCGCGGTAATCTGCTTCCCTCTGAATTTAATATCAGAAACCGGAGTTCCAAGTAAGATCATGTCGTCTCCAAGAATCGTTTCATTGGAAGAAATTAATCTTCCCTTTCCGCTTAAAAGCGTATCTAAAGAGTTGATCTTTGATATGGCTGAGTAAACATCATCAGGAGTATAGCACATACCATCGCTGTCCAGCACGGCCACATAGGAAAATCGATTGTTCTTCATCTGTTTTTTCAAAAACCGCTGCAGCGAATTCAAGTCTTTCAGGTCAGCTTCATTGATACTGTCCACAGTCGTGACGATCTGGGCAAACTGGCTGTCCAGACTCGTCTTCAAATGACCTACCGTCTGACTGCTCAGCTCACTCAGATAAGCTTTGCTGATACTGGAAACAGTGTCATCTGTCCGGCTCTGGAATTTTTGCAGCATAAAGAACATCAGGAAAGCACAGATTAATATCAAAATGAACGCCGGCGCACTGCTTCCCATATGCCTGCTTGATTTTTTGGCCATAAACTTCCTCCCTAATCGTCATTGATGTCTGTAATACGCCCCTCGGCTTTGACAGCTTCCAAAGCATCCGCATGTTTCTGAATAAAATTTTGCATAGCATCACGGTAAGTACCCACATTTTGTTTTACCGGCGTAACACCTTTTGCTTTCGGGTCTTTTTCACTGAAAAGATTGAGCATCGTATATCCGTCGCCGTTGCCCTCTAAATATCCTTTGGAACCTGCCATATAATCTGTGATCGCCACAGTATAGTCTTTCTTGTTCTCGATGTTTGTCCCATCCTTCAGCTTTGCATCTAAAAGTCTGTGTCCGACCGGCTTGGCGCTGTCATAAGTGAATGTGATACCGGATACCTGCAGGAATCTTCCTCCCGGAATTCCACGGCTGCCGTCAATTTCGGATAAACTGTGCTCCAGCATCTCCCTGAGCACTGAACCTGTCATTTTTACTACAAGAATCTGGTTATCAAAAGGACATACTGCCTTCAGATCATCTCCAAGAATATTGCCTTTGTATAAGCTTGCCCGGATTCCCCCTCCATTTGCCACGGCAATCGGAGCATCAGAATAATCGGCAATACTGTCGGCCACGAGATTTCCAAGAATCGTCTCCTTCAGCCGAGTGTTATAATTCTGATAAATAAAATCTTTCGGGGAGGTACCCACAACCGTAAGGTCCTGATCAGCCTCCTTTGATCCGTTAAGATAGTAATCATCCACAGCCGCCAAAACATCTTTTACACTTTTTTGTCCACTCAGATATTGTGTTCCCTGCAATCCCAGATACTCCACCACTTTCCCCGGAAATTTTACATAATAGACGTATCCGTCCTTAACTGTGCTCTCAAGTCCGGAAGGAGCTTTACTGTCACTTCTGTCAAATTGCTTTAAATAGGAGTTATCAAGCCTTAAATCTTTCATGAGCGCTTCCTGCCCTTTTTGAGTAGAAATAATATCCATTACCTTAAGACAGGCATCCATCTTTTCTTCATTACCCTCCTTTTTCAGAGCTGAATTAAGTCCAACATAGCCTGCCGGAAGCGTCAGCGTCCAATTCTTTGTTTTCTTTTCTCCCAGGAAAGGGAGCATTACATATTCATACTTTTTACTAGTCCCCGCTTTCACTTCTTTTTCATTCATCTGCCGGCACTCTTCAAGAAATGCCGAACTTCCATAGGCTGCGATCATTTTCCCTCTGCCCATATAGATTGTATTGTTGATCAAGTTGCCCTGCTTGCGCAGAGGCTCCAGGTTCATCAGATCCTTTTTCTGTAACTGTTCAAACAAAGAAAATGCTTTTTCCCATGTACCCGTCATCTTCCCTTCCTTTTTTTCATAGGCGGCCAGCCACTTTACCCCTTTTGCATTCCCCAAAAACTCAGGTGTTATACAGCCCGCAAGAAAGGTTCCGATATTTTCATTTGTCATTTCTCTAATGCCAAAAACGTGTCCGGTATCAGACAGGCCAATCTTTTTCTTACGGAATTATTCAAGATCCGATACTAGCTCCCGATTATTTTTTGGCAGACTAAGACCTGCTTCCTCAAATAAGGTCTTATTGATCACATAGCAATTATACTGTCCCGGCATAGGCAGGTAATAAAGCCTTTCATTTACTGTCAGATTTTTCAGCATAGTGCTCTCATAACGGTCACTGAATTCATATCCGTCCAGAGGAAGCACATCCGCTGAGCTCTCCTCATCTGCCGGCTGGGTGGAGACAACCAAATCCGGGCCATGTCCGGCTTTTAACCGCCGTTTGATCGTAGTGCTCAGCGGACTGGAAGCCATATGTTCCCACTGCAGATCTACATCAGGAAGTTTACTTTCCACATATTTTTCAAAATTATTTAACTTTTGATTATAGACAAGTGTCACTACTGTCTTCTTTTTGCTCTCATTGCTTTTCTTTAAACTGCACCCTGTAAATATAGAAGTCAAACATGCTATGCTTAATATGACCGCCAATACTCTTCTTTTCATTTCCTCCGTTTCTGTTCTCCGGAAGTTTCCAGTTCCTTTCCTGATTCATCCAAAACCTTCTGCAGTGTGTTCATAAGTACATTTAAATCGATAGGTTTTGCTATATGGGCATTCATCCCCGCCTGAAATGCGTTCTGAACATCCTCATTAAAAGCATTGGCCGTCATGGCAATAATCGGTATCTCCTCCGCATCCTCCCGCTCCATTCCTCTGATAGCGCGGGCGGCATCATATCCGTTCATCTTAGGCATCTGGATGTCCATGAGAATGGCATCATATGTTTCCGGCTCTGTATCCTGAAATGCCTTTACCGCCTTAGCTCCATCCGTCATGAGCACAGTTTCTGCTCCGCAAAGTCCAAGCAGTTCACAAAGTATTTCTGCATTAATGGCGTTATCCTCGGCCACCAGAAAACAGCAGCCGGAAAATGCCCTTTTCCCGGAAGAAAGGCTGAATGACGGCTCTGCATTCTTTATATAAGAACTGTTTTCTGCCTGTGCCCGGTCAAACTCTAATTCCACTCTAAAAACAGATCCCTCATTGATCCAGCTTTCCACAGAAATTTTTCCACCCATCAGATCAATCAGTCCTTTTGTAATGCTGAGACCAAGCCCTGTCCCCTCAATATGCGCCGCATTTCCGCTGCGGCTGAACGGCTCGAAGATTTTGGAAACAAACTCCTCCGGCATGCCGATCCCTGTATCTCTGACCGTAAAATGGTAACTCACACGCCCGGCTGATCCTTCTGTTTCAACTTCTTCTGCCAGCAGTTCCACCATGCCTCCCTTATTTGTAAATTTTACAGCATTGCTCAGCAAATTAATAAGGATCTGATTGATGCGGAGAGGATCTCCATAAAAATCTTCATGATTCACCCCTTCCGCCCGTATGCTAAGTGTAAGGCCTGCTTCCTCTGCCTGAGATAAAATCATAACAGAAAGCTGATCCAACAGTTTAGGAATAGATACCTTCGAGAGATTCAAAGTGATCTGTGCCCTCTCAATTTTGCTCATATCCAGAATATCGTTGATCAGGCTGAGCAGGTGCCTTGAAGACACTTCTATCTTATCCAGATATCCGGCCACCCGTTCATCGTCACCAAGATAGGCGGATGCCAGTGTTGTCATCCCCATAATCGCATTCATAGGGGTCCGGATATCATGGCTCATAGCAGAGAGAAAATCACTCTTTGCTTTATTGGCTTCTTCTGCCGATGCGAGCGCATGTTCCAACCGTTTTTTCGCCTGTCTCTCCGCAGTCAGCATTTCCGTCACATCCGCCCTCACCAGGCAGAGTGTCCTATGATTTACGTCTCCCCACAGGACATTGATCTGCTTAAAACGTTCCCCGTTATCTCCTTCATAGGAGAACAGAAAATCATAACCGTTAGGCTTCTCTCTGAGGCGCTCCGTCATTGTCTCAATCCTAAACTGTGTCCGTGCTTCTTCCTTATGTTCTGAAGTACCGTGGTGCTCAACAAATTTAAGAATTGTCCTGTCGTAGTTTTCTACATAATGGGGCTGTAAATTGTCAAGTACGCTCTCCCTCGTATATAATGTCAGGCTTCTGCTGCTTAAATTAATGAACGCAGCCAATTCAAATGTATACGCAATCATATGGAGCAGTCCCTGCTGCTCCCGGATGGAGTCTGTGATATCGCTTCTGGACAGGCAGACCCTGCCAAGTCTCAGATCGACGGCTGAAACTGTCATGTTTTTTGTTCTGATATCCCCTTTATCATCCGAGATGCAAAAGGCAAATGTATACGGCCCGTCTTTTTGAAGCCTGCTCATCATTTTTTCCGGTTCCAGCCCGTTCTTATACTGCTCCCGGTCTCTTGGGACAACCCTTGACCGCAGCATATAGGCGGTCCATTCGGAATGTCTGCCCCTATGCGGCGGAACACAGAATGCATTCTCACTGCAGGAAAGCAATTTATAACGGTCTGCGGTCAGATCAACATCGACAACAAAATCACATCCTGTCACTGACAGCTGCCTGAGGATCAGATCCGAAATCTTCCGCTCGGTGATATCCGTTACCGTCAGAATCCCTGTGATATCTCCGCTGTCAGGCGCTGCTACCATATTCATATTAAATTGTACATATCTGCCCCTCTGATCCTTCGGCAGGCGGACAAAGCACTCAAGCTTCCGCTCTAAGTCTCCCCGCTCAAAGGCCTTTAGAGACGGCTCATTTAAAAATGTCTCCCGGAATGTTTTCCGTTCTTTCTCATCCGTCACCAGACTTGAAAGGCCCATAAAAAAACATTCTCTGTCGTCACTGAAGGTTTCCATCAGATCCGAACCGGTATAATCTAAAATATCGAGAATCCTGCTCTTCGTGACATTGCAGTGCCCCACGACCAGTGCATCGGGACCGGGAGTCCGGTAATGCTTCAGAAGCAGGTCTTTATACTGATTCCTGATCCTCTCCTGCTCTCTCACCGTCTGTGTGATATCCTTAACATACTGCACATAGGCGGGAATTCCATTCCAAACTGTTTTGTGGCAGCGGGCGCTGTACACCCTGTCTGAGCCGGGAATCTTTATCTCATGTTCTTCGCTTCCGGGTTCATATTGTATAATGTTGCAGTATTCACAAGGACTGTCTTTACCGTGGAGGACTTTAAAACATTTTTGACCGGTACATTCCTTTTTTTCCATAAAAAGATTTAAAGATTCATTTGCATAGAGCAGTTCAAAGTTCGATCTGTCAATCACATAGATGCCGTCGGCCGTTTCATTAGCAATCTCCTGAAACAGCCTGGCCTCAGCAGACATTCCGGTAAACACGGCATAAAATCTCATCTTCTCCGCCAAAGGCCCCATGCGCCGGCCATTTAAATGAATCCAGATCAGATTTCCATCTTTATGATACATCCGATATGAGACGTCCAGCACTTCCCCGCTTATAAGAGCAGTTTTTGCGGCTTCCAGCACTCTCTTCCTGTCTGGCTCATAAATAACATCAAATGCATTGCGCCGGACCATTGCTTCAAATTCCATCCGTGTATGGCCTGAAATCATCATCACACCGTCAGAATAAAACTCGGGTATGAATCGTTCCCCTTCCACCCGATAGCTGGCAATCCCTCCCGGTATAGAGTTAATCAGATGTTCCTTCTCCAGCTGAGCTTCTTTAAGATCGGTAATATTATGAAATACACAGAGCACAAGCGGGCACCCATCTTCTTCTCCAATCCACTTCATTTGTACATGGACCCAGACAATCTGCCCATTCCGGTGCTTTTTGCGGAATTCAAATTCTGAAGTTCCTTTTGTCTGAACCACTTCCCCTGCCTTGGAGATGATCATTTCTCTGTCTTCACGGCAGGTCATCTCAACAGCGTCCCTTTTGATCAGCTCCCTGTATTCTAAAGCTGAATATCCGGATAACTCCGATACACCGTCCGAAAAATATACGGTCTCAAAGAAATCAGATACTTTGTAGATCGCCACGCCTCCGGGAATCAAATTTATAATATCCTGCATCTGTTCATTGGAACGGACCAATTCCTCTTTCAGCTGTATCTGTTCACTCACATCTCTGTAAACAGCATAAAAGAGCACGCTGCCATCTTCACCGTGCTCTGCGGACCCATCGATATGGACCCACCGGTATCTTCCCTGATTGTCATTAAAAATACGGCAGGTATGTGATAATGCCGTGCCCTTACGCAATAATCTGTTTACTTTTTCCTTCACTTCCGGAAGGTCTTCCCTGTGTATTCCCTGAAATGCCGTCTCCCGGCTTATTTCCCCGGTATACTCCTCAAAACAGCCTAATGTTTCATAGAATGAGGAGTTGCGGAACACCGGATAAATCCGACCTTCTTTATACAAATACACACACACTCCGCCTGGAATCATCTCCAGGGCTTCCTGGACCTCACGCCTTATCTTCTCCATCCACAGCACCGCCTTTGTTACTGCTTTCCACATTGGACAGGAATAAAAATTCTTATCCCGGCACCAACTCTGTCCATATATATATTAATTAATTTTACCATACAAGGTATAAAAGTGCAATGATCACACACGGATCAAGGGCGAAACAAAAAAACTGCTGTATCAGTAGTATAAATACTAATACAACAGTTTTATATTTATGTATACTTATTTAAAAATTCTTCTTACTGCGACGATCTTTCTGTATTTTGCATTCTTGGAGATCTTGATTCCCCCTCTGGGATACGGTGCAGAGTTGCTTGCGTGGACAATTTTATTTTTTCCCATATAAATTGCTACGTGTCCGCTGTAACAGATGATGTCTCCCGGCTTCGCCTTCTTGATTCCGCCTTTTACTTTCTTTCCTACTTTTCTCATTCCGTAAGAAGAGTGCGGAAGTCTTTTTCCGAATTTTCTGTAAACAGACATTACATATCCGGAACAGTCGGCTCCTCTCGTCAAACTGGTTCCGCCATATCTATATTTATTACCGACAAAGCGTTTTGCATAATTCACAACTTTCTGCCCTTTATTGGAAGCAGCTTCTGTCTCTCTTGTTCCGCCGATCGCTGAACATCCCACTACAGTGAGCATTATGACTACCATTGCTTTTACTACCAAACGTTTCATGTGTTCTCCTAATCAATCAATACAAATACTACAATAATGTTTCATGTATTTCTTTCACTGTTGCTATTGTAGCTTATATGTAATAAAACTGTCAAGAGTTTTTTAACATTTGTGTAACAATTATATTTTTTTCTTTAATATATCGACAAATCTCTTCACATATCTTAGTTCTTCGTCAGTGATTTCATGCTGGCTGAATCTGCCTTTTTCCGAGATTTTACGCACTTTTTCGAGAGTCAGGACATATTTTTCGTCCAGCTTCTTGCCTTCTGTCAAAGAATTTATTAAATTTTGATAAACTATGACTTTCTCCTTGTTCGTGCTCTTTCTCCAGTTTCTGTACCGGATAATTTCTGCCGTAATCTTAACAATTGTAACAATTACGAAAAAAGATAAGAGCAGTGCAGCCAGGCTCTGAAGAACCAGATTTTTTTTCAAAAAGGAATCCTTCCCGTGTTCTGTGTATGATGCATCCCTCTCTGTCTGATCCTGTTCGGACAGCAGATTCCGGGTATTGGTCACTTCCACCGGAACCCACCCCACATTCTCTACGTATATTTCGGGCCATGCGTGAGCATAAAAATCCGTAACCTGGGCCGTATGATCCCTCTTAAACTTCCTTTCATCAATCCGATATCCCTCCACATATCTGGAAGGAATCCCCGCAGAACGGAACATCATGACCGCAGCGGAGGCATACTGCGTACAGTAGCCTTTTTTATTCTCATTCAGAAAATACCAGATGGGATCTTTCCCCTCCGGGGTAGTTCCGGAGTCGCTTGTATACTGATAGTTCTCTCTCAAAAGTGTCTGAATCATCCCGGTCTTTTTCCTCATGGAGACCACCTGCAGCAGTTCCGGAAATTTCTTTGTAAGCTTCTTCTTTAAATCTCCGGGAACCTTCAAATATTGGCTCCTGACATATTGATTGTAGGAATCCATCGCCTCAAAATATTCCCTTTCCAAAGTTACATCCCCGGTCTGTCCGTCCAGAAGGGCATCGGTGATCCTCCCGTCTGCCTTCAGGATATTGTCTAAGGATACAGGATAGTATGTAAGCGTTTCCTTTTCCCTCTTTCCGTTCCTTTTTATATTGTAATCTCCGTAGTATCTCCCCTTTTCCGGAGAAATACTGCTGAAATAAGGCCAAAGATAATATTCATCCGTAAATTTCTGATAGCGGATCTCTGCATTTTCCGTTTTTTTCTGAAGACCGGTATCTAAAAGTTCAAGGCTGAGCTCAGGAATCTTCAGATCAAAAAACTGGTAGGGCAGATCCAGGCTGTTCTCTCCCAGAATCACCTTTGCGTCTTTCTTTTCCTTTTTCCACATTCCTTTTTCATAAACACCGCTTGTGAATCCCTTCAGATACAGCGTCTCCGGTTTTGAAAGCTTTACTTGAAACAGCTTCGTTCCCCTGGGCGCCACGGAACCGATCTTTCCGATATCGCCGCTTCCGATCCCTCCTGCCACCTGATAATCTTTGCCCTGTGACAGCGTCCTTACAAGTTCCAGTGCCGTCTCCTTCACCGGATTGCTTTCTGCAGGCTCTCCGGCAGTTCCGGATACTGCGACAGCCCCCAGAAGAAGGCATACGGATATGACCGATGCGCTGAATGTCTTTTTGCGTGTCCAAAGGACATAGCCAGTCAATCCGCATAAAAACAGCAGAAACGGTCCCGTGATAGAGTACGGAGTCAGGATCAGCAGACAGGCTTCGACGGCAGATACCACTGCCGCAAAGATCTTCGTCTTCTTCGTCAGATAATGAAATACCACACTGCCCAGCAGGAATAAAAGCAGGATAAAGAGGATACTGTCCCGCCGCGTATACTCAGGCCGGATATCCACGTAATAATAAAATCCCATATCAAACACTTGATTTACTGCATCGGCCATCCGGTTGCTGATCACCTGAAATCCATTGGCAAGAGCGCTCCTTAAAAAAAATGCAGCCGCTACCGCAAAGCCGACTGCGCCAAAGACGGCTTTCGGATACCTTTCTAACAAAACGCAGAGCACTGTCAGGATCGCCACACCGGCACAAAGCAGATAATATTGAAAGGCTCTCGTAAAAAACCCGACAAACACACTGTCTGTCAAGCCAAGAAATATCATGCTCAGAAATATATATTTCATATATGGTTGAATTTTTTCCTTCATATAAAAAGACCCCTTGCAGTCTGATTTAAAATAATTCCAGATCATAGATTCCCTGTTCCAGCCCGCTCCTGTCAACTGTATTCGTCTCCGATTCTGTTTCGACATAAATCAGGTCAGGCTCTGTCTCTCTCATATAAATATGAATTCCCTCATACTCCCTGTTTTCAAAGTTTCCGTCGAAGTCTGAGGCAAACATCTCCCCAAACAATTCTTCATACTGCTGATACCGTTCCAGGTAGTATTCCTTTGTCCCCCAGTAAATTGTCTGAGGCATTCCCTGCTCTAAAAAAAACTTTGAGACAGAGAAAAATACAGCAAAAAAATCATCATATGCCTCTCCCCGCTCCGGAAGACTTAGAAAAATTAAGAGCTTTTCTTCCCTTTCTTCCTCCGTGTCCTTCACCATCAGCAGATTTTTTCCCGCGAGCAGTTTCCAGTGAATCCTGGAGCCTTTGTCTCCGGGCCGGTATTCCTTGAGGCCGTCATACTCATACGGGTCCATGGTCTTTGCCTCCACCGACTGATCTGACATCCGGCCCAGCGGATACGCATCCGGCATGATAAGCACCCCGGCTTTGACTTTTACAAATTTATCTGCCCAAAACAGGCCCGTCATATCCCGCATTTTTATTTTAGCTACCGTTATGTGCACCTCGTCACAGTGGTCAAATTTAAGCGGGATCAAAAAGCCCTCTGACTCCTTCCCGGAATACTCAAATCTCTCCTTTATGACTTTTTTCCGGCCCATGAGCCAGTAGCGCACCTGGTAAGTCACCTCGCACTCTGCGGCATCCAGACACCGGATTCCTTCAAAGATTCCCTTTAAATGAATCTCTTCCTTCCTTGAAGCCGCTTTCCGGTCAAGAGACACTTCAATCTTAAGCTTTGATGTCTTCCTCCGCACGTTCCACCAGGAAAATAACACCAAAACAAATAAGGATGCCAGAAGGCATCCTCCGATGATATTTTGATATAAGATAACATAAATCACGCTTAGGATGATGATTCCAATGATCATGGATGCTCCTTATCTGCTCTCTGGGACAGGGATCTCTTCGGCTATGGACGTAAGAATCTCCCTGACCGTCCTGCGTTTGATCCTCGCCTCTTTGCTTTTCATGACACGGTGGGCGGATGCGGCATAGAAAATCTGCTTAATATCATCCGGTACCATATAATCTCTGTCATCGAGATATGCATTTGCCTTGGCCATCTGAAGAAGAGAGATAGTTCCTCTGGGACTGATCCCCATGCTAAGATCCGGATGATTTCTGGTGGCACATACAAGATCGACAATATACCGGTACAGATCCTCGTGGACATATATCCGCTCCGCCTGCTGTTTCATCAGTATGAGATCCGTCACCTGTATGATCTCTTCCAGAGAATCGATGGCAACATTGACTCTCTCCTGTTTGAGCATCGCCACCTCACTCTCCCGGTCCGGGTATCCCATGGAAATCCGGATCATAAACCGGTCAAGCTGGGCCTCCGGGAGTGAATGGGTCCCCACCGCTCCCAGAGGGTTTTGTGTGGCAATGACCACATATGGATCGGGAAGTTCTCTCGTCACCCCATCTACGGTGATTCTTCCTTCCTCCATGGCTTCAAGGAGAGCCGACTGGGTCTTGGGCGAAGTCCGGTTGATCTCATCTGCCAGGAGAAGGTTGGTGATGGCCGCCCCCTTTTGGTATTCAAAGGATTCACTGCCCTGCTTATAGACAGAAAACCCGGCAATATCCGCAGGCATCACATCCGGCGTAAACTGTATCCTCTGATAATCCAGACCCAGAACCTTAGAAAATGCAATCGCCAGCGTAGTCTTTCCCACACCCGGAATATCCTCGATCAGAATATGGCCGTTGGCCAGGATCGCAGTCATGACCTGCCTTATGATATGATCTTTTCCGATGATCACTTTTCCTATTTCTTCTATTGCTCTTGTGGCCAAATTGCTCATCTTATCACCTCTAAGCCTTCTTTTTTAGATTCCACACGATGGAAGCCATGGCCACAGCCAGGGCTCCGGCCGCAACCGCCAGGCCTAAAAATCCGTTATTCAACGCTCCCGCCGTCAGGTATCCGACTACAGCGCAGACTGCCACAATAAGCGCATAAGGCATTTGTGTTGCAACATGGTCAATATGGCGGCATCCGGCTCCCGCAGAGGCCAGAATCGTTGTATCGGAGATCGGAGAAATGTGGTCTCCGCATACGGCTCCGGACAAAACAGACCCCACCAGCAGCGTCAGCGCAGAAATATCATTCCCCACGACAGCTGCGGAGATAGGAATCAGAATTCCAAATGTTCCCCAGGAAGTTCCCGTGGCAAAGGACAGGCCCAGAGCAGCCAGGAAAAACAGGGCCGGAAGCACAGCCGCTGCGGATGTATTTCCGCTGATAATCCTGCTGACAAACTGTCCGATCCTTAAATACTCTTCTCCGCATATGCCGGAAAGAGTCCATGCCAGGCAAAGAATCATGATGGCCGATGTCATCGACTTAAATCCCTGGCTGAAACTCCCGCAGAAATCCACGAAGGCCACGACCTTCCTCGGAATATACAGAAGAAATGTAAAGATCAGCGTTGAAAAGGACCCCAATACAAGACTTCTTCCGCTGCTGCATTCGGACAATGCCGTTATAATATCTTTTCCCTCAAAAAATCCTCCGGTATAAAGCATAAATCCAATACAGGAAGCAATCAGAAACAGAATCGGAAGGATCAGGTCCTTTACCTGTCCTTTTCCGACGACCGGAACATCTGCCTCATGCTTTTGATCGTGTGTCTCATTCCCTTTCTCCTCCTCATACCGCTTCATCTTAGAAAAATCAGCATTCAGGATCATTAAAAATATAAGGAATACAAGTGTCAGCAGTGCATAGTAATTAAACGGAATTGCCTTTACGAACAGGGAAAATCCGTCGATATTGCTGCCCGAAGGCAGGGAAGATCCCACCGCAGCGGCCCAGCTGGAAATCGGTGCGATAATACAGATAGGAGCCGCGGTGGCATCGATCACATAGGCAAGCTTTGCCCTGGTGATCTTATATTTGTCTGTGATAGGCTTCATGACGGTTCCCACTGTCAGACAGTTAAAGTAATCGTCCACAAAAATAACCGTCCCCAGAAGAGAGGTTGCAAACATAGCCTGTCTCTTTGATTTGATTGCCTTCAGCGCCCATTTTCCGTATGCCCTGGAGGCACCTGATTTTGTAATCAGGGCCACCAGGATACCGAGCATCACGAGAAAGATCAGGATATCACAGTTGCTCCCGATCTTTCCGGTCATGATTTCAAATATGGTATTCATCGCTTCCACAGGCTGAAAATGTTCAAACATCAAAGCCCCGGAGGCGATCCCCACCATCAGGGAAAGGTAAACTTCTTTTGTGATCAATGCCAGTCCAATGGCAATGACAGGCGGTATCAGCGCCCAAATAGTTCCGACCATTTATACTGCTCCTCAGTTCTCCTCTTTATAGTAATTGATCAGGCATCCCTTCAGGATGATCTCTCTTTCGTCATCGGTGAGTTCCCCCAGAGTCAGAGCAAACTCCCTGAGTCCTCCGTCTTCCACAACAAAAGCCCTGATCCTGCTGTCTTTGTTCTCTACTGCCTTTCTGATACCAGGCAGGAATAAGAAGTCTTTATTCTTAAACGGAAGTTCTCCTTCTTCGATCGTAAGCGGCAACATGCCCCAGTTGATCAGATTGGAACGGTAGCGCTTTGTTGCATATCCGTTGGCGATATTCGCCCATCCTCCCAGGACTTTCTGGCAGGAAGCCGCCTGTTCTCTGGCAGAGCCGTCACCGGGCTTCACTGCAAATATCGTGCTTCCGACGCCGATATTTCCTTCGCCGGCTTCCGGATACTTCGTATGAACCGCTTCCATCACAGATTTTAATTCTTCCACGGCATCCAGAGGACAGTTCCCCGCCTCTATGGCTTTCTGTGCTTTCTGGATCTCCTTTGCGAGTCCCACATAGGCCGGATCTTTCCTGGACAGTGTAAACTCTGCGAGTCCGAGTGGATTAGAGCGGTAAGAAGAAGTCTCCCCTGACGGGATCAGTTCATCCGTGGTTGTCACTGGGTCATGGATCTCAGACACGACCTTCAATACCAGATTCTCCGGAAGTGCAGACATCTCCGGCCAGTCCTTGATGTTCGGCCCGAACTGTACTTCCACGGAAGGATCTGCCACACCTTTGCTGTCAAAGACACGGTTTTCGTAGATCGTCTTGTCAAAGAAATACTTCGGCACGCTGAAGTCTGTATCAATGTCTGTCGCCGGAGTCAGGTAACCTTTGTTTGCCGCAGTGGCTGCGATCGATCTTGCATCCATCAGTGCAACTGATGCGATCTGTCCGCTCTGCAGCTTGGAGCCTTCTCTGTTCGGGAAGTTTCTTGTAGAGTGGCGGATACTGAACGCATTGTTGGCCGGTGTATCCCCTGCTCCAAAACACGGTCCGCAGAAGGCCGTCTTCACAACTGCGCCTGTAGCCATCAGGTCTGCCACTGCCCCGTTCTTTACAAGTTCCATGAATACAGGCGTACTTGCCGGGTAAACGCTCAGGGTGAATTCATCGGAGCCGATGCTGGCACCCTTTAAGATATTGGCTGCCTCACAGATATTCTCATATCCGCCTCCTGCACATCCAGCGATGATCCCCTGATCCACATACAGCTTTCCGTCTTTGATCTTATCCTGAAGAGAGTAGTCTACGGCTCCGTCAAGGCTGACCAAAGCACGTTTTTCAACTTCTGCCAGGACATCCTTAAGATTTGCATTGACTTCTTCTATTGTATAGGTGTTGCTCGGGTGGAACGGCATGGCGATCATCGGCTTGATCTTTGACAGATCCACTTCCACCATTCCGTCGTAGTATGCGACTGCTCCCGGATTTAATTCTTTGTAATCTTTTTCTCTTCCGTGTATCTCGTAAAATTCTTTGATCGTGTCATCGGTCTTCCATATAGAAGAAAGACAGGTAGTCTCTGTGGTCATAACGTCGATGCCGATCCGGAAATCGGCAGACAGGTTTGCCACACCCGGTCCTACAAACTCCATCACCTTATTGTTAACATATCCGCATTCAAACACGGCTCCGATAATGGCCAGAGCCACGTCCTGAGGGCCTACCCCTTTTTCAGGTTTCCCGGTGAGGTAAACACCTACCACGGAAGGCATATTAATGTCATAAGTACGGTTCAGAAGCTGTTTTACCAGCTCCGGTCCTCCCTCGCCCATGGCCATTGTTCCCAGTGCTCCGTAGCGGGTATGGCTGTCGGACCCGAGAATCATTTTCCCGCCTCCGGCCAGCATCTCCCTGGCAAACTGGTGGATGACAGCCTGATGAGGAGGCACATACATGCCGCCGTAGCGCTTTGCTGCAGTCAGCCCAAACATGTGGTCATCTTCGTTGATCGTCCCGCCCACGGCACAGAGGCTGTTATGGCAGTTAGTGAGCACATAAGGAACCGGGAATTTCTCGATCCCTGACGCTCTCGCCGTCTGTATGATCCCTACAAATGTAATATCGTGGGAAGTCAATGTATCAAATTTAATCATCAGCTTGTCCATGTTTCCGGATGTATTGTGATCGCTGAGGATTCCATATGCAATGGTATTCTGTCTGGCTTCTTCTTTTGACAGTGCAGACCCTGTAAGCTGTGCTAATTTTTCTGTGTTATCTTCATCTACCAATTCGGTGCCGTTCACTAAATAAGCACCTTTTTCATACAAATTAATCATACTTTCCTCCTGAATCTTTTTAGGAGATTATATCATAAGATCATGTTTTAGGAAAGAAAAACAGTCTGGCACCATCAAAAACATTATAACTGGCATTTTAAAAGATGCCACATATTGTATTAAGATAAATGAAAATAATCGATATGATTTCGCAAGAGGAGGACTGATGTTATGAATCAAACAAAAAAACTTGTATATACTGCTCTGTTTACCGCACTCTGCTGCGTGGGAACCATGGTTATCCAGATTCCCACCCCTGCCACTCACGGATATATCCATCTGGGGGACGCCTTCGTTATTTTGAGCGGTGTGATCTTAGGGAAAAAGTACGGTTCCCTGGCCGCCGGTATCGGCTCCGCCTTTGCCGACATTTTCTCCGGCTATGCTTACTATGCTCCCACGACTTTTATTGTCAAATTCCTAGTAGCATTGACTGCAGCAACCCTTTACAAAATATTGACAAACCACGGAGTTAAAGAACTCATTGCCATGATTCCCTGCGGGCTGGCAGATATCTTTTTTGTGGTAACCGGCTATTTTATTCATTCTTATATCACTGAGGGCGTGGGACCGGCACTTTTAAGCGTTCCTTCCAATGCGGTACAGGGATGCTCCGGCCTGGTCGTCGCAGCGATCCTGCTTCCTATTTTAACTGCGGTTCCTGATATCAAACGCGCAAAATTGTGCATGAATCACGAGTAGACTTTAAAAACTGCTGCTCCATGACTTTATTCGTTTGTCATGAAGCAGCAGTTTTTTGATCTGTTTTAGATAAAAAATCTATTTCAACCGATACATATGATTCAAAGGACCGCTGCCTTTTCCCAGGTCCAGCCCGTCAAGCAGTGCGCCGGTAATATACTCTTTTCCATTCTGAATGCTCGTCTCCATATCACATCCCATTGCCAGATTGGAAGCAATAGCAGATGAGAGCGTACAGCCTGTCCCATGGGTATTTTCATTTTCCACCCTCGTGCCGCGGAACATCTTTTTCTTTCCGTGATAAAAAAGATAATCGTTTGCATCTTCCACCGAGTGTCCGCCTTTCATCAGGATATATCCGTCAAAATATTCTCCGATCTTTGACGCGGCTTCTTCCATATCCTCTTTTGTCCTTATACTGACTCCAGAGAGCACTTCCGCTTCCGGCACATTGGGCGTAATGATATCAGCCAGCGGAAACAGCACCTCCTTTAAGGTCCCGATGGCATCCCCGCTTAACAGCCTGCTGCCGCTGGTAGACACCATAACCGGGTCCAGGACAATATTTTTTGCACCATACTGTTTCAGTTTTCCGGCAATTCCCTCGATTAGTTCTTTTTCCGAAACCATACCGATCTTCACCGCATCCGGATAAATGTCCGTAAAAATACAGTCCAGCTGCTGTTCCAGAAAATCTCTGGATACATGATAGATTCCCGCAACCCCTGTGGTGTTTTGTGCCGTCAGCGCCGCAATGGCCGACATGCCGTACACACCGTGGGCGGCCATGGTTTTTAGATCAGCCTGAATCCCTGCCCCGCCGCTGCAGTCAGATCCCGCAATGGTCAATACTGTCTTCATCGTATTCTCAACTCCTCTGCTTTCTTTCGCAATTCTTCCGTCTCTTTTCTAATGTTCTCGGCTCCGAAAATGGCAGAGACCACTGCGATCCCGTCCACATGGCTGCCTTTCAGTTCCATCATGTTATCCTTTTTGATCCCTCCGATGGCTACGACCGGTATGTTCACTGCATCACATACCTTTTTTATCTCTTCGAACTCCACCACCCTGGCATCGGTCTTTGTGGGCGTGGCTTTCACGGCTCCAAGGCCCAGATAATCTGCTCCGTCGGCCTGTGCCTTTAATGCCTCTTTTACATTGTGGACCGATACTCCTATGATCTTATCCGGCCCCAGAATATCTCTGGCATTCCGGCATGCCATATCCTCCTGCCCCACATGAACACCGTCTGCTCCGCATTTAAGGGCAATCTCCACCTCGTCATTGATAACAAACGGCACCCCGTACTTCCTGGACAGCTTTGCCATCTCTATTGCTTCCTGTAAGAACGCATCATACTCCAAATCCTTCTCCCTGAGCTGGAGGAATGTTATACCTCCGTCCAGTGCATCTTTCACCTGTTCCATCAATGTCTGCCCGCCTGTCCATGCGGAATCTGTCACCGCATAGAGGGTCATTGCCTCAGATTCTACTCTCAACCTTTGCACCCCTTTCTAATTCCTCTGCCGTCAGGCTGCTCATGGCGTCGATCAGATGCATCCTCAGAGAAGAAGTTCCTTCGCATTTTGTCCTGGCCTTCTCCCCGCAGTATCCCATGGCACACACTGCTGCCGCTGCTGCTTCCA
The DNA here is from genome assembly GCF_003461725.1 of Anaerostipes sp. AF04-45. Lineage (NCBI taxonomy): Bacteria > Bacillati > Bacillota > Clostridia > Lachnospirales > Lachnospiraceae > Anaerostipes > Anaerostipes sp. AF04-45. The sequence goes on along the minus strand of NZ_QTXQ01000004.1, from coordinate 25,602 downwards.
GAACCCTGTCCTGATTGGACCCCACAAATCCGGCGACGACTCCGTCAAGCATACATCCGGTTCCGGTGATCTTTGCCATCATCGGATTGCCGTTTCTTAAAACAAAAACCTTGTGCTCGTCGGCTACTATGTCAATGGCTCCTGTGATCACAATGACTGCACCGGTCTGTGCAGACAGACACTTTGCCATATCCGCTGCTTTCCAAAGGTTTTCTGCCGTCACGGCATCTGCTTCGCTGGCGTCCACACCAAGAGTGGCACCGCTGCCTTCAAATACCGTCTTGATCTCGGAAATATTTCCCCGGATCACGCTGAAGCGAACCTCTCTTAACAGTCTCTTAACAGTCTCCGTTCTCATAGAGGATGCGCCTGCTCCCACCGGATCAAGGATCACCGGATGACCCAGCTCATTGGCTTTCTTCCCTGCCAGCACCATCGCCTCAACGGTCCTCGCGTTCAGCGTCCCGATATTGATCACAAGTGAGGTACAGATACTCGTGATCTCCTCCACCTCACCCTTGTCATCCGCCATGATCGGCGAACCGCCGGATGCCAGCACAATATTGGCCACATCATTGACCGTCACATAGTTTGTCATACAATGGACAAGAGACGGATGCTTTTGTACATTATGTAATATGTCTTTAAACATAAACATTCCTCCTGATCATAATTTTTGAAAAAGCACAGACAAAATCCCTGCATCTCTTATTATACCTTATCGCGCGAAACACAGGGATCTTTTTTATATTGTTATCGGATTTTTACTTTGATTTTAGCATAGGACCGGGAACCATCCTTTGCCTTGGCATAGATCGTAACCGTCTTTCCTCTGCCCGCCTTCTTCGCCTTTACCACGCCCTTTTTAGAAACCGTGGCGTATTTGCTCTTACTTGTCTTCCATGTAACCGACTTCTTTTTACCAACTGTCTTTACTTTTGCATTGAGACGGTATTTATCTCCGGCTTTGAGAGTCAGTTTTTTCTTATTCAGTTTCACCACAGTCTTTTTAAATACTGCGGACACGGTTACATTTCCCGTGATGCGGAAGGAATAGCTGCTGCCTTTCACCTTTTTGCCTGCCGCTTTCATAGTGGAAGGCTTATAGCAGTAATATTTTGCGGCCTTCGGCTTTACCGTTACCTTCTGCCCCGGCAGGTATCCTCCTTTTCCGGAGATAGTTCCATGCTTAGTTTTTGCTTTTACCGTCACAAGCCCGGAAGTTACAGGATAAGAATACACCGTACAGCTGTCGTCATAATCCTCGTCGTCTACATCGCTCTGTGCTTTAGCCTGAACCGATGTCTTCTTCCTGTTTAAATTTTTATAATCGAAATCTTCCTGCTCCGTCACAGGCATGAAGAGAAACCTTGAGCCAACAGTGGTTCCTATGAGATCTTCTTCAAAGGCTGCCTGATAGTCCATGGCTTCAAAACGATCTTTGGAAACAGAATACCGGAACACATTTCCGCAGCCGTCTGTATTAAGCCCCACGTAGGCCAGACCATCTCTGCATACGCCCACAATGGCCGTATAGATCTCTTCGCCCTTATTTTTTGGTATCAGAGAAGCTGATTTTTTCACCCATTTCCTGCTCTTATCGCTGTAAACAAGATTCTTTGGAATCTCCCCTTTCTTTCCGCTGCTGCCCAGGGTAAGGATCAGCTGATTTCCCGACTGGACGGCCACACTCTGGCAGCGCCCTTCCGGAAGTCCCGGGGCTTTGGACCACTGTTTTTTCTCCTTGTCGTAACAAAAGACACTCTTTTCCATAGCTCCGGTCTTTTTATTCCGGCCTCCGATCACATAAATCTTCCCATTGTAGGCGGTCAGAGCTGATCCCTCCAGTTTGGCCCCGCCTGTTTTCGTCACATAGGAGTCAACTCTCGACCACGATTTCGTCTGAAATGAGTAGCTCACAAGAGATCTTTTTGTCTCATATCCCAAATCCGCCTCGGCTATCGCATAGACAGCCCTGTCACAGTAGACCGGTGCTGAATCCAGACTGAGATCTGACCGGTCCAGTTCTCCCTTCTTTATGCCTGCAAATGCTTTCTCCCGTGCCATAGAGGATATTCTGGAAAATTCCTGTTCCTCCTCATCCATCACATAAAGATTCAGCTCTTTGTCCAGATAATACATCTTCCTGCCGTCGGAGACTGCACCCCCGCCGTCTGTAATATCCTCGGCTGAAAAGACTTTTTTCGGCCCGTTTTTACCTTTTATAAAATAAAATGAACCAGTGACAGATTTTCCGCTGCCGGTCAGGATCTCGACTTCGCCCACCCGGTTTACTAACTGTCTGTTTTCCAGAACGATCTTTGTATCACTCCAGGATACTGCCTTTTCTGCCTTACCGTTGACCTTTACAGTACCTCCAGTTCCGAATCCCTTCCCTGAGAGAACGACTCTGCCCCCGGAAACTGCTGCGCCGGTGAGGATTGCATTCTGATCAGACAGCTTCCTGCCGTCCAGAACTCCCCTGGTAATCACGGGCAGATCCTTCACTGTTCTTGTCATTCCAAGGACTGTCTCCCTGTTGGAGAGTGCATCCTTCTTCCCATAGTACCAGGAAGTGTTTGCCACCGCACCGCTCACCAGAGGGGCAGCCATGGATGTCCCGCTGGAAAAATCGTATTTCCCGAAATCCCGGCTTAATACACCTGCCTTGCTGACTGCAGTGTCATCCAGACGGATCGTAAAATTCTGCTTCTCTAATACTACCAGTGAAATACCAACCGCACGCTTTTCATTCTTTGTTGTGCTGCGGGTTGGATAGGACAGATGTCCCCATACATCCGACTCGCCGTTGGCTGCCATCATAGGGATCGTACCCGTTATCATGTTTATGGTGACATCTTCCGACGTCAGAGGATCTTCGATCTGACCTTCTTCATCCAGCTTATAGTCCTTTGCTATGACCAGTCCGGCCCCGTCTTCCACTGCCAGACTGCTGGAAGCCTTGAGCATCGTGCTCAAATAGGAATCTGTGCTGCCCTTGGCGCTGTCATAAGGAAGATATACCGTATAGATATCTCCGGGCTCTGCATTCTTCACTGAAATCTTCGCTGACTTTCCGGCAGATTCTTTTCCAAAATAGTCACTGTCCTCAGAAACCGCCACCGTACCTTTTCCGATGCTGCCTGATCCCTCTGTCTTAATCTCTGAGACATCACCGTCATTATAGTTTTTATAAAACTGGCAGTTTGAATTTCTCTCCCCGTCACTGTAAATCGAAGGATTAAAACAGTCTTCATTGACCGTAGACAAAATCTGATTTCCCGGCGCGGCCATATGTACAGACTCTTTCCCATAGTTTGAATAGGACGCCAGTCCGTCTTTCTCATTGGATGCCGCAACCGATATCACATAATCGCTGTCAATGCCTGCCGGAATGGATGCGTTCCCTTCATTGTCCTCACTGTCGTTTCCGGCGGCACAGACTGTCACCGCCCCTTTCTTTCCTACAAGTTCGATCAAATATTTCATCAATTCCTGTTCGTCAGCCTCATCGATTCCCCAGGAATTGTTTATAGCCGCCACATTGACACCTTCCATCTGCTGCTTATAGATGTAATAATAGGCATCGATCACGTCAGATAATTCACCGTCTCCGTCTTCGTCCAGCACCTTCAGTGCCATCAGCTTAACATCGCTGCTCTGGCTGATACCCGCAACGCCCCTGCCGTTGCCTGCCTGAGCCGCAATAATACCGGCACAGTGGGTTCCGTGACCGTAATCATCGGAAGGATCTGCATCATGGTTGACAAAATCATAGCCATGTCTGCCGTAGAGCACATCTGACCTGTTTGTCCACAGCCTGTCCCTGAGATCCTCATGTTCAAGGTCAATTCCTGTGTCAACTACCGCCACAACCGTTTCTTTGCCTTTGGACCCGGATGTCTTGTCATAAAACTGATCATAGCCGACATCCTTCCCTGTACTGCCTCCATTCTGACCGCTGTTTTTATTTGCCCACTGAAAGTCAAAATAGGGATCGCTGCCTCCCAAAATCCTAATCTTATAATTGGGCTGTGCGGCAATCACCTGCGGATCCTTCTTCAGCTGTCTGACCAGATCCTCCGTGCTCTTTTGTGAAGTCACTCTGGCAATGGAAACTGCGGAATTCTGAGAAGCGCTCCTCGTCTTCTTTTTGGTATCCGCCGAAAAGTTCCAGGCCTGCTTAACCTTTATTCCGGAGGAAAAAGGAGCGGATCTGCCCTTTTGCCCTGATGCCGTCGTCCGGTACATGACCAGTGCTTCTCCCTCCTCATATCCTGCTTCCTGTCTGCCGGAAAGCAGCTTTTTCATCTCTGTCACCTGGTCTTTGCCGGAAGCCGCGCTGACCGCAGCGGGAGCCGATGTTCCCAAAAGAACCGCCGACATCAGCCATGCTGCCCATCTTTTAAAATACCTCATACTCTCTCCTTTCCCCTGCTTGTATCTCATTGTTAGAGTATAACATACCTTCTCATTACGTTTGTTACATTTGGTTTACAATTCTTTAAACCCCGTTTTCCCCCAGAAAAGCAGCAGGCAAATAAAAAGATTTTCTTTTTTCGGCACACATTGGAAGAGACCGAATAATATAAACTGTAAATATAATCAAGGAGGAAACAACATGAGTGATTTAGCTGCAACAGGTTGCGGAACATCATGCAATTCAGGATTCGGAGGAAACAACTGTCTTCTTCTTATTCTCTTATTATGCTGCTGCGGAGGCGACGGCGGATTCGGAGGAGGAGACGGATGCGGATGTGATTCTATCCTTTGGATCATCATCTTACTGTGCTGCTGCGGAGGCGGATTCGGCGGCGGCAGTGGCTGCGGATGCGGATGCTAATCTGATATGTCCTGATAAACCAAGGGCAGCGGGTAACAAACCTGCTGCCCTTTTTGCGTGCCGTAAAATAAAAAGTGTCCGGAAATGATCCTCCGGACACTGAAATATCTATTATTTAAAACAGCATAAAAGGGCAGCGATCAAAATCAGTATGCTTCCGCCTTCCATACTCTGCTTTTTCATGATTCCATTTCTCTGTCCTGAAAATCCCATTTCTCCTTTTCTTCTGAGACATTCCTCATCCAGTTCGTAAACGGTATTTTCTTCTTCTACAAAAATTTCACTCATAATTTTCTTCACCTCCTAATAATATAGGATATGAGAATGAAACCTAAGGTTGTGACAAAATGGATCAAAAACAAACCCACTGGGAGCACTTTTTCCGTGACGACTCGTCCAATATGCTGGAAGACGCGCTCCCTTATCTCCCTCCCACTCTGAAAAAATCTGCAGCTCTTTACATCAAACTCCATGAACTGCAAAACATCATGGAAGACTTTGACGATGAGGATACTCTCTCCGCATGCGGACTGGACCAGAACAATGCTTCTCTGGAAATGATGCTTACCGCGATGAGAATGCGGGCCCCCAAGGAAACCTCAAAACAAATCGATCAGATACTCCAGATGATGAAAATGGCAAAAATGTACCAGTCCTATCAGGATTTTCTGCAGGCAAATCCAAATGCCAATGCTTCGCCCGGCAATTCTTCAGCCGATTCAGACATGATGGCAAAACTAATGCCGCTGTTTATGTCCCAGTCTCAGCCTGAAAAGCAGGAAGCAGCAAATGCACCCAACAGTGACCTGTTAAATCAAATCAATCAAATTCTGAAAAAGTGAGGTATCCCGCATGAATGAACAATGGAAAATGAACCGCGCGGTCCAGAGCATCGACCCAAAGAAAATAGAAATCATGGAACTTCTCGTGAACCAATGCCGGGGCAAAAACCTGGAAGACATCCTGCCTGATCTTATGGCGGCCTCCAGCCGCCTGGCAGAACAGGGCATCGCATTTACCAACGAAGAAACCGGCATCATCATAGACGCTCTCTCGGAAACTATGACCGGCCAGGAAAAGCAGAGACTTGAAATGCTGAGAAATATGATACTTTAAAAAAATTTCCGGATACTTTTAAAAAGTATTCGGAAATTTTTTATTTCATAAATTATTCTTCGTATCTGATCCTTTCAACAAGAGAATCCTTCTGCAGTTTTCTGCTCATAAATGCGGACAGAATGATCTGCAGCATCAGAAGGATGCCTGCCATCACAAGGATCTCGGCCATAGGAAAATGATAGTCATTAATACCGATCATTCCGGTATCCTTACATTTCAGGAACAGCATGTATCCGGCGGCATTTCCAAAGGTAAACGATATCAGCAGAGTCCCCGCCGTAAAAATCAGCCCTTCCATCTGGAGCATTCTGGCCAGCTGCCGATTGGTCATACCCAATGCCTGCAGGATTCCCAGTTCTTTTTTCCGGGTAACAATGCTTGTGATCAGTGTATTGGCCATATTCATGAATCCAATGATCCCAATGACAAACAGCAGGGCATATAAAGAGTCCCTGAGAAGCCCGATGCCAAGCTGCGCAGTGCGGTATGCATCATCGTAAGAGAGCAGGTCATAAAACTCGCTGCCTCCTGTCAGATTCCTCAGCTGTTTTTCCACTGCCGTCTTTTTTTCCGGAAGGCAGGAAATATAAATTTCGCTGGTCAGATTCCCTTTCACGCGGAGTTTCTTAAATGTCTCCTCTGTCATAGCCCAGCTGGCTTCCAAATGTGCATTTGCAGAACCGGTGATTTTTAAAGTAAGCGGCACTTTTCTCTCTCCGTCCAGCAGATCCATAGATATCTTGTCTCCGATGTGATAGCCATTTTCATCGAAGAAGTGATCCCAAAGATAGACGGTTCCGCTTTCTTTTACTAATTGCTCATAGTCCGCACTGCCGCGCTCTAATCCGCTTTTTACAAAAGCATTAAAATCCTTTTTGGATAAGATCTGAATGACTGAAGTTCCTTCTTCTTCGTTACCACGGACTTTTACTGCGGCCCATTTACCAGTTTCTACTCTTGTAACACCATCGATCTTTTTGATCTTCTCTACTACCGAAGCATTCATGAGTCCCTGTTCCTGGACCCGGTTCAGATTTTTCTCCGGATAGGTTTTATCATCCAGTTTCGTATCCAGTGTCAGATAAAAGTCCCCTTTTTTCACATCTTTTTTAGCCTCATAGGCCGGATCCATATTGCCGCACAGATTAGCGATGGTGACGAACATTACACAGCTCAGCCCCATAGTAAGGATGGTCATCAATGTCCGTTTCCGGTTGCTTGACAAATTTGCCCTGGTAAGACCGATCAGCTTTACCTGCCTGCATCCTTTCCTCTTCTGTTTCTTTTTCCCGGTGTTTTCCTGATACCGCACCGCTTCCACCGGAGACACTTTGGCTGCAATCTGCATCGGCCGTTTCACGGAAAGACAGACGGTAATCAGCGAAAGGATCCCTGCTCCGGCCAAAACAGGTATGCTGAACAGCTGAGTATTTGCGATCGCTTCGTTGATGGACTCGTTTACACTGCTGAACCCGGCAATCTTCGTAAAAAACAGATCTGTTCCAAAATAACCCACAATCAGTCCAACAGGTATACTGATGCCGGACAATATCATGCCTTCCCGGAAGATCATCTGTTTCATCTGCTTCTTCGTCATTCCTATGGCCCGCAGTTTCCCGTATTCCTGTACTTTCTGTATCATACCGACATAGAAAATATTGTAGATCACAACGATGCTGAATAAGATGACAACCGCCGCAATAAATACTCCCGCAGCCACGGTTTCTGCCCCCGGGTCCGTATCCCACATAATAAAAATCGTATTGAGAGAAACATTTTTTTCAGGGATGGAAAGTTTCTCTGCCAGCTGATTGATACTTTCCTTCAGCCCGTTTTCTGTGACTTTGTCTGCCTTCTTCATCTTTACACAGAGCGTATAGGATCTTTGTTCCACAGGGACAGCCTTTTCAAAAAATTCTTTTGATACTACGGCCCCGTATGCCTGCTTCAGATCATTCATTTCACTGTCAGGCAGAAAGCCGGTAATTGTGAATTTTTTTCTCAGTACGGTTCCTTCCCCATTGATCCGGTAAGGAACTGTGACCGTGTCTCCTATCTTAGGTTTCTTTTTCATCAGCTTCTTAAAAAATGATTTCTGAACCATGATCTCATTTTCCCCGGTGGGAATTCTGCTCTGGCCGGTCATCTTTAAGTTCGACATTGCCCGGGCATTCTGGTCATAGTAGGAAAGTACGCCGCTGGCTTTCCCCAGCTCAACCGTGGCTACAGAGGACATGGAGCCTGTCTTTTCAATCTCGCCTCTGACGGAAATTTCCTGCTTCTTTTCTTCACTGATTCCGGTAAATGCGGCATGAAAATCTCCATAGAGGACAGAGCTGTTGTGACTGTTCATTTTCATTATTCCATTGCAGCTTAAACCGATGATCGTTAAGAGAGCCGTCGTCAGCATAATGGAAATCCCGATGAGGATACTTCTGCTTCTGGTCTGCGTTAAATTCTTTTTCGACAACTGTGTGACTGCTTTCATTTAATCCACCACCTTGCCGTCTTCGATCAGGATAATACGGTCAGCCATCTGTGCAATCTCCTCATCATGGGTAATCATAACCAATGTCTGTCCATATTTCCTGGCCGTCATTTTTAAGAGGGAAATTACCTCATCCCCGGTCTTTGTGTCCAGATTTCCGGTCGGTTCGTCCGCCAGTATGATATCAGGCTTTGACGCAATCGCTCTGGCAATGGCAACTCTCTGCTGCTGGCCGCCGGAAAGCGTATTGGGAAGATTGTGCTTCTTCTCTTCGATACCCAGTGTACACAAAATCTCATTCACGAATGCCTCATTCACGTTTCTTCCATCCAGCCCAATGGGAAGAACGATGTTTTCCCACACATTCAGGGAAGAAATCAAGTTAAAGGACTGAAAGATAAATCCGATCTTTCTTCTCCGGAAAACAGCTACCTCTTCTTCCTTCATACAGCTGATGTCCTTATCTCCGATCAGGATCTTTCCTTTTGTAGGGCAGTCCAGTCCTCCAAGCATATGAAGAAGTGTACTTTTTCCCGAACCGCTCTTTCCTACAATCGCAGCAAATTCACCCTGATAGATTTGGAGGGATGTGTGGTCGATAGCACGCACCTCATTTTCTCCGCTGCCATAATATTTACATAAATCCTTTGTCTCTAGAATAACTGTATTCTGCATTTTTTCATACCTCCTGTTCTTACTGTCTATGATAAATGCCTCCTCTTACATTCATCTTTCAATCCAAAAGAAAAAGCCTTACAAATCTGTAAGACTTACATGTATCGTAAAAATACTTCCCTGCTTCCCCGCAGAAACAGAAACAGACCCTCCCTGTGCCTCCAGGATACTTCTGGTAAGATAAAGACCGACTCCGGATCCATCCGCCTCTTTTACCTGCGGCGCTGTTCCCCGATAGAACCGCTGAAAAATCTTGGTATAGTCTCTGCTGTCAATTCCGATCCCCTGATCCTCAATTTCTATCCTCAAAAAACTGGTCCGTTTCATCATGCGGATCTGGATACACGTATCCCTTCCGCTGTACTTCACTGCATTTTCCAAAATATTTGCAATCGCTTCTCTGGTCCAGTGGGGATCATGGGGGATTGCCATATCCGCAGCCTCATCGCTGTTTTTCACCACTTCTATCTCGATATTCTTCTCCTGGGCCTTCACATACACGCTGCTGACCGCCTGTGCGATGGTATCCATGATAGGTGCCTGAATCTTTTTCACTGAGATCATGCCTGTTTCCATTCTGGAAATATTAATAAGGGCTTTTGTGAGACTGTCCAGGCGCTGGGTCTGCCCCACTGCCTGTCCGAGAAACTCTTTCTCCTCTTCCTTTGACAGATCTTCTTCCGCTAAAAGCTCCAGACACATTTTCAGGGATGCCACAGGTGTTTTCAGCTGATGGGATATGTCAGTTACCAGGGACTTTGTGGTTTCCTTTTCGTCCTGGATTTTCTTCTCCTGCACTTCCAAACGTTTTCCAAGGGAGTTGAGCCTGCTGAACAGTCTGCTTTTCATCCCCTCTTCCTCACGATAAGCGACCTGATAATGTCCTGTATAAAATTGTTCAATGACGCTCCCGAATTGTTCGAATTCCTGCTCTTTTCTTCTGACGGCCTCTCTCATTCGGATATATGCAGCCGCTGTGATCAAAAGGTACGCACCTAAAAAAACTCCTCCGGAACGGACGATGTACTGCACCATGCGGCTTTGATACCTTGCTTTCATCTCTTCTTCAAAACCTGCCCTGGCATAAACCTGTCTTCCCTTTTTCTGCAGTGCTTTTTCTTCTTCTCCCTGAAAGATATGATACAATATCTCTTCCTGAGTCTTTCCATCTTCCATCATTCCTGCCGTTTCCAGCTGCTGCTTTTCTTCCCGGATCAGCTTTCTGTTTTCTGAAAATAATCCATATCCAAAGATACATAAGAAAATAGCTGCTGTACAGACAGAAAATCTGACCCAGCCGATCTTTTCCCTCTTTCCAATCAATTTCCGGTACACTCCTTATCCCATAAATATCCGATCCCCCGTATATTTTTAATATACTCCGGTTTGGACGGATCTGGCTCAATCTTTTCCCTGAGCCTTCTGATGTTGACTGCTACCGTGTTTTCATCGGCAAACTCGCCGTCCATGTCAAACATCTGCTCTAAAAGCTGGCCTTTGGAAAACACCTGCCTTGGATGGGAGATAAACAAAAGCAGCAGTTTCCATTCATTTTTGGTAAGGCTTCTCTCTTCTCCCGATACCATGACCTTCATCTCTGTCTTATGGACACAGACTTTCCCGGATTCTATCTTTTCCTCTTTTACATCCATCCGGGCAAATACCGCGTGTATCTTCGAGATGAGAACGGCAAGACTGAATGGTTTTACCACATAGTCATCCGCCCCCGCCTCATATCCCATGACAATGTCGATCTCCTGATCCATGGCAGTCAGGAACATGAAACGCACATTGCTGATCCTGCGTATTTCTCTGCAGAAATCCAATCCACTTCCGTCTTCCAGCGTTATATCACAGATGACCAGATCAATCTCACTGTTATTCCATAGTCTCATGCCTTCCTGAATCCCCGCACAGGCCAGGACCTCATATCCTTCTTTTTCTAATTTAAAGCATATGCCGCGTCTCAGGCTCTCATCGTCTTCCAGCAGCAGGATTCTGCCTTTCATCATGTCCTCAATCCTCCGTCTATGTATTTCTGTCAGTTTAGTTCATACTGCATAAAATTCTTATTTTTCCGAAACCCGAAGTCTTTATACAGTAAAACTCCCATATCCGATGCAGTCACATGAACAACACCGCATCCATAATTTCTCGCTTCATCGATTACTTTCTTTAATAGAACCCGTGCAATCCCTCTTCTTCTGTGCTTTTCCACTGTATACATACTGGATAGAATACCGATCTTTCCAGTTGGATTTTTATAATACGGAGGTTTCTCTGTAAATGACATTCCGCTGGCAGCCACGATTTCCTCACCGCACACTGCAAGCCATGAAATATACAGTCCGGTTTCTAAATTTCTCTCATAAAACTCTGTCAGATATGGTTTCAGCTCAAAATCAGCCTGTGCTCCTTCATCTTTCAGCTGTTGTACTCTCATCCGAACGACTGCCGGTATATCACATACGGTCATCCTCCGGTAAGAAATTCTTTTTGAAGAATACTCATCTAAATGTCTCATGTCCTCCTCCCTCCTGTTATTTTAGAACAAAAGTGTGCATCCTTTTTATTCCATAGGACGACCCTCCCTATGAAATAAAAAAGTATGTGTAAAGTCCCATCTGACACAAAAGAATGACCGGGATGCCATACATAAACACCGGCTTCCTTGTCTTATGCCGGAACATCCGCATAGCCAGCCAGGCTCCCACAGATCCTCCTGCTGCTGCCAGCAAAATCAATGTCTTTTCCGGAATCCTCCATCTGTTCTTTTTTGCCCTTTGCTTGTCACTCCCATATATAAAAAATGTAATTACATTTATAAAAACAAGACAGACGATAAATAATTTCATGAAAGCTCCTTTCCCTCCTCTAATTCAAAAAGTAAAAATCTTAGTTCATTATAACATAGTCCCATTTTCTGTGTTAGACCTTTCTTTTTTTGTCCTTTTCAGCATTGTCCTGACACAGACAGCTTTTGTCTGAACAGAATCTATCCCTTTTATTTTTACGAAGAGTAAGGTATCAGGGATGTCTCTTTTCAATACATCCAAATATTAGAAGAAACCGGCTGCTGTATGACAGCCGGCTTCTTTAAAGACCTTTTTTTTATGGCAATGGAGATAATCGTTCTACTGTAAGAGTAGCATTTGTCAATGAAGTCAGATCAAAGCCTGCGGCTCCGGTGGAATAAAACGCCAAATCAATTTGGCCGTCCAGGAATTCAATGACGCTTCCCTGCAAGATTGTGATATCATCTGCAGAAATTGTAGTGTATTGCAGCGTGGAGTCAATAAATCTGCCGTTTTGCCGCACTCCTGCCGAAATTGTCTGGCCTGCTGTTTCAGCCGGATCGATACGGATCATATAATTGATTTCATATTCGCCCGGCATATAAATTTGTATTTCATTTTGGCCCGCTCCAACATTAAAAGATGGCATATAATTGTTAAATTGTACCTGTTCCACCTGGTCACTGACAGAAAAATCAAATGATTGAACCATGTTGGAATAAAGACCGCCGAACGCAGTTTCCACTGCCTTACCATCTATTTCGACAGTGGCTGGATAATCATGCAAAAATATATTCAGATTTGGAGATATAAAGTTTAAATCCTCTCCAAACCTGATAGGTATGGGACCGCCGTTGCCATTAATATAAAACAAGACATCCCCCGGATTAAAGGTGCCTTCCGGCCCTTGTTCTCCCTGCGGACCTGGTTCTCCCTGCGGACCTGGTTCTCCCTGTGGACCCGGTTCTCCCTGCGGGCCCGGCATCCCCTGTGGGCCTGGTTCTCCCTGTGGACCCGGTTCTCCCTGCGGACCCGCTTCTCCCTGCGGACCTGGTTCTCCCTGTGGACCCGGTTCTCCCTGCGGACCCGCTTCTCCCTGCGGACCTGGTTCTCCCTGTGGACCCGGTTCTCCCTGCGGCCCTCGGTAGCATCTGCAATTACAGCAGTCACAGCAATTCTTTTGAAGTTTTTCGTTTTTACAGTTACTGCTTATATTCATATTATAATCCTTTCTATACGCATTTGAGAAACTATATTTGTATTAAATATGTAATATAAGTTTATGCCAAAAATGGCAGGCTGTTCTTGTTCAATGTCTTTCCTTGTTATGTAAGACCAGATGAAATTTCCATCAAAATACAACAATGCGCTCAAAAACAGCCGGCTCATTTGCTGTCTGATTTCGTCATTGCTTCGATCTTTACCTCACCTTTTAGATTTTTAATCTGATCTCTGCCCGACACCGTCTCCCCAAGTTCATACAGGCCGCTGGCACCTCTGCATTCTCCGTAAAAAACTGCGACGTCTCCCCAAGGAGCATAATAAGCGAGGATTCCTGCCGGTCCCTTTGCCGGCGGTGTACCCTCAGTTTCAAGTTTTTTGGGCGGATAGAAAATCTTTTCGTTGTCGCTGTAATTCTCTATCCGAACAGACAGGGGCAGCTGGTTATAGAGTGACTGCGCCGCCGGACTTCCATTCAGACTGACGATAATGTTCTGACCATTTTGGCTTTTTATCCTCAGATACTGTTCTATAAGGACTTTCTTTTCCTGACCAGAAGTGCTCTCCTTCGTCCGGCCCGCACGGCTGCAGCCCGCTAAAGATAAAATAAAGACTCCCGCAAGTAAAAGTTTATAAACCTTTTTCAATCGGATTTCTCCTTCCTTTCTCTATGGCTGAATAAATGGTCTTGATTGTCTTGGCTGGAATTCCGCCGACAACCGTATTTTCTGGAACATCTTCTGCTGCAACAGCGCCTGCTGCGACTACGGCACCGTCTCCAACCGTGACACCGGGAAGTATTACAGCGTTTGCGCCGATCCATACATTTTTTCCGATATGGATCGGCTTTGTATAAATATCCCCTCGGTTCTGAGGATGAAGTTCATGATTAATCGTAGCAAGGACTACATTATGTCCGATCAGAGCCCCGTCATCGATGGTAATTCCCCCCTGGTCCTGAAACCTGCAGCCGCTGTTAATAAAAACATTTTTGCCGATCGTGATATTCTTTCCGCAGTCTGTATAGAATGGCGGAAATATCCCGAAAGAGACGTCCACTGGCTTTCCTGTGAGTTTCATGAAAATCTCTCTTATTTCTTCTGGTGAGTGATAACTGCTGTTCATTTCAGCAGTCAGACGCAGGGCTTCCTGTGAAAGCATACACATATATTGATGTATTTCTGAGCCGGCAGTTACTGCCTTTCCACTGTTCACATAATTTATAAAATCTTCCAGTTCCATTTGATTGTTCATATCATCTTTTCTCCCTTATTTTTTTACTTATAGTATAATACTGATATTTTTACATAACAAATACTTATTATTAATACATTTGAATAGTTGAAACCTATATAAATCCATGTTAGACTAAATCCATTAACATGACTGCTGATTACAAATCAAATAAAGGAGGTCACACATGGAACTACGGGTACTGCATTACTTCCTGGCCATTGCACAGGAGCAGAGCATTGTACGCGCGGCAGAATCGCTGCATCTTTCACAGCCGACTCTCTCCACCCAGATTAAAAACATGGAAAAAGAATTAGGAAAACAGCTATTAATCCGTGGTACGAAAGGATCACGGAAAATAACACTTACGGAAGAAGGCATGATTTTAAGGAAACGTGCAGAAGAGATTCTTGATCTGGTAAAAAAGACCGAATGTGAGATCACTTCGGCCGATGACATTATTATGGGAGATATTTATATCGGAACAGGCGAGACCGATGGGGTCCGCCTCATTGCAAAGACTGCAGGAAAACTGCAGAAGATCTGTCCGGGAATCCATTTTCATATTTCCAGCGGCAATGCTACATTTGTGATGGAAAAACTCGATAAAGGGCTGCTCGATTTTGGAGTCGTTTTCGGCACTGTTGATTTGACAAAATACAATGCCCTCAAGCTCCCCGACAAAGATGTGTGGGGCGTACTCATGCGAAGGGATTCCCCCCTTGCATCAAAAAAAGAGATTACACCCGGGGATCTGCAGGACAAACCATTAATCCTGTCCCAGCAGGAGCACCGGGGCGGCAATTTCACACAGTGGTTTCAATGCCAGATGACGGATTTAAATATCGCTGCTACCTACAATCTCATCTATAATGCGTCTCTGCTTGTAGATGAAGGATTAGGATACGCCGTTGGTCTTGACAAGATCATCAACACCTCCTGCAGCAGTCTTTGCTTCCGTCCCCTGGCACCAAAGCTGGAAGAAGAAATGAGCATCATTTGGAAGAAACATCAAATCTTCTCCAGACCGGCCGAAAAATTTTTAAGCCTGTTGAAAGAATATTTAAACGGTATTTGAATCACATACTTTTTTTCAATATCGTTATGATATCATCATGTGTCAGAACCTTATATCCGCCTTCCATGACAAAGGTTCCGTCTGCAATGCCTGGAAGCATCTCTTCTGTCACACCGAGTTCCCGGATGTTCATGACAAGACCCAGCTCTTTCATATAGGATTCCATGCAGGAGAGTCCTTCTTCTGCAGTCTCTTCATCCGTCTTGCCGTCCGGGTTCACATCCCATACATTTACGGCATAGCGTTTGAACTTCTGAAGGCCGTAAGGCAGAAGAAAACGGTAGTACGGCAAAGATACGGCTGATAATGTCATTCCATGGGTGGCATTGGTATATGCGCCAATGGACTGTCCGATCATGTGCACTTCCCAGTCAGTCGTTTTCCCTTTTGCAACAAAGGTATTTAATGCCCATGTGGCAATCCACATAATATTGCTTCTGGCCTCATAGTCGGCAGGATTTTTTATGGCAGTCCGTGAGCTGTGGATCAGGGATTTTAAAAGTCCTTCCATAATGTAATCAGAGGTACTGTCATCCTCTCCTGAGAAATACTGCTCTAAAATATGAGACATGATGTCAAAAAATCCCGCTGTCATCTGATACTTCGGCAAAGTAAATGTAAATGTGGGATTCAGGATCGAAAACTTCGGAAATACATTTTCCCCGAAAACATGACCGATCTTTAACTTCGTCTCGTGATTGGTGATGACGGACCCGCCGTTCATCTCTGAACCTGTTCCGACCATAGTAAGGACACAGCCCACCGGGATGATTTCATTGTCCACGTTCTCCATGCGCAGATAGTATTTCTCCCATGGATCTTCTTCACAATGAACGGAAATGGACACTGCTTTGGCATAATCACAGACAGAACCGCCGCCAACAGCCAGGATAAGGTCTGCTTTATGTTCTCTGGCAATCTTTACGCCCTCGTATAACTTCTCTACCGTAGGATTGGGCATAACACCTCCGTCTTCAAATACATTTTTCCCGTTTGCCTTGAGAATCTCCATCACCTTATCATAGATCCCGTTTTTCTTGATGGAACCGCCTCCATAGGCAAGCTGTACATTTTTACCATACTTTGGAAGTTCCTCATTTAAATAATTTAAAGAATCCTCTCCAAAATATAATTTCGTCGGGTTTGAATAACTGAAATTTCCTAACATAATATTTCTCCTTCTTCTGTCTCTCACAGTCCTGCCGGCTGTTCAAGCTTTTGTGCAAAGTCCTTCATCGCCTCAGATATTTTCAGCATCTGCGGACAGACTGCCTCACAGCTTTTACATCCGATGCATGCATCCGGACGCTGATCCTTTGGCATGGCACCTACGGCCATCTGTGTAATAATTGTCATGTTGAAACGGCTCTCATTGTATAAGGAGAGCAACGTTGGGATATCCAGTTTTTTGGGACAGTGTGATGTACAGTAACGACAGGCAGTGCATGGAAGAATATCCAGCATACTGTCTGTAACTTCCATCAAAACCTTCATTTCTTCCTCTGTCAGCGGTTTTTCCTCTGCAAATGTAGCCGTATTTTCCATCAGCTGTTTCATATCGGACATACCGGAAAGTACCATGGTCACCCCCGGGATGGACTGTAAGAACCGGAATCCCCAGGCCGGAATCTCCTCATCCGTACGGCAGGCCTTCAGTTTCTCACTGTTTTCATCAGAAAGTAATGCCAGTTTTCCCCCTCTTAGCGGCTCCATAACCCAAATCGGAATCTCATATTCATTGAGCAGTTCCACCTTGGCTTTTGCGTCCTGAAGCTTCCAGTCCAGATAATTCAGCTGGATCTGGCAAAATTCCAGGTCATCGCCGTATGTATCCAGAAAACGTTTTAACGTATCATACCGTCCATGGCAGGAGAATCCCAGATGCCTGATTCTACCGGCTTCTTTCTGCTTTTTAAGATATTCCATAATGCCGTATTTTTCATCCATATAGGGATCTATATTTTTTTCATACACATTGTGGAACAAATAGAAATCAAAATACTCCGTTCCGCATTTTTTCAGCTGTTCTTCAAAAATGCTCTCCACCTTATCCATATTTGACAGATCGTACCCAGGAAACTTATCGGCTAAATAATAGCTCTCCCGCGGATATCTGCCCAATACCTTACCCATGACAATCTCAGACTGCCCGTCGTGATAGCCATATGCAGTATCAAAATAATTGATCCCATGGTCCAGCGCATAATCTACCATCTTTGCAGTCTGCTCTTCATCAATCCGCCCATCTGAATCACCATTCATAATTGGAAGGCGCATTGCACCCAGCCCCAGGGCAGACAGCTTCTTGTCTTTAAAATCTTTATAAATCATACAAATCCTCCTTACATCTTTCACATCGAGTTCATTCTTTATGTATCCCATATATAAAGAATACTCCTTGTAGTTAACTCCAAGTCAAGAAAAATTTTGTAAAAAACCTGTAAAATATAATATTAAATTCGTGTTTCACCAACTAAATTCATGAATGATGATTTTAATGTTACGCTTATAATAGCGGCTGTTTTTACAGCAGCCGCCATTCTTTCATAAATCATTTTTTATTTTCAGTAGTTTCTGCATACTCACAGACTGCTGCCACACCACAGTTTTCAATTTCTATAGAACTGTCTATCAGCAAATCATAGTTATGAACATTTCCCGTACTCTTCTTCAGAAACCGGCTCACACCACTCATTCCTGCAGTCAGTTCCAGGTACCTCCAATGCTATGTGGCTGAACCACGAATCTTTCTTTGCGCCGTGCCAATGTTTCACTTCCGGCCTTATATTGATGACGGTTCCAGGTGTCAGACTTACCGCCTCCTTCCCTTCCTCCTGATACCACCCTTCACCGGCGGTACAGATCAGCATCTGCCCGCCGCCGGTCGCTGCATGGTGGATATGCCAGTTGTTGCGGCATCCCGGTTCAAAAGTAACATTGGCTGCAAAGATTCCCCCATGCTCCTGGGAGTTATTAAGTACATTTAAAAAAGATTCCCCGCTGAAATACTGCGCAAATCCATCGTTAGGCTCACCCTGCCCAAATACATTGATCTCGTCAAAGTCCTTTTTATCTCTTATCTTCATTGATATTCATCCCCTTTTCCTGTTTCTCTGCCGCTGCATTCACACAGCTTAATGCGTTCAAACTCCTTGGGTATCCAATATACGGCAGACACTGAGAAATTATCCTGATTAAAAACTCCTTGTCATTTCCAATCTTCATATTAGCCGCCGCATGGCTGGTAAGCTGAGGCTCACATCCGCCCTGTGCCGCCAGAAAACAAAATGTGATCATCTCCCTTTGTTTGTAGTCAAGCCCGGTTCTCGTGTAATAATCACCAAAACAGTTTGCGGCCAGCCAACGATTGATATGCCTGCTCTCCTGAGGCCCTGACTGCCAAAAATCCCGCATTCCTTCCCCAAAGATCTCCACTTGTACCCGTGTCCCTGTCTCCCTGCGGTTCTCCATCGTGCTGACTGCCTGTCCTTCCAGTGGAAGGGATACCCCTTTTTCTGTCAGCACTTCATTGGTAATCTTTAAAAACGAAAGGACTCTGCCCATTCCCAAATATGCAGCTGCCTGATATACGATTTCTTTTACTTCCACGGGTGTAATCCCTATATTTACAGCCGCAGACAGTAATTCTCTGAACGCTTCTTCCCCCTGACAGCCCAAAAGTGCTGCCAAAACTGCCATAAATCCAATCTTGTCATCCAGTTTGGTCTCATTGACTACTTCACTAAAGGCAAAATGCTCAAAACGCTCCATAAACTCCGGGTCTGTTTCTAAAAGCTCAGAATCACGTCCCTGAAAGATTTTTTCTTTGTATTTTTTTATAGATTCTGTCATTTCCATCGTATTCCCTCACTTTCCTAATCCATCTTTCCTTCATTATATTTGCCATAAGCTTGACCTGGAATCTCCAGTACGTTACGATAGTATAAACTATATGTTTATACAATGAATGGAGGCACCCTATGTATAACAGTCTCTTAACAGCTTTTGTAACTGTGGCTGACTGCGGCAGTTTTACAAAAGCCGCAGAAATCCTGTACATCTCACCTACCGCCGTTATGAAACAGATCAATTCCCTGGAAAACCATCTGGACCTGAAGCTTACAAAACGGACACCCTCAGGGATTCGTCTGACGCCTGCCGGAGAGGTCATCTATAAAGACGCAAAGTTTTTATTCGATTTTTCTAAAAAATCAATTGCCAATGCCAGACAGGCCATGTACTGTACGGACCGCACATTCTATGTGGGAACCTCCCTTTTAAACCCTGCAAAACCCTTTATGGATTTGTGGTACCGCGTAAATGAAGATTTTCCTGGTTATAAACTGCATCTTGTTCCTTTTGACGATGACCACAAAGGCATTCTCTCAGAAATATCACAATTAGGAGAAAAATTTGATGTCCTGATCGGTGTTTGTGATTCTAAGATATGGCTGAATAAATGTCATATGCTTCCTCTCGGAAGATATAAAAAGATGTGTGCAGTCTCAAGGGAACACCGTCTTGCGAAGAAAGAGAAGCTGAAAATCATGGATTTATACGGTGAAAGACTCATGATGGTAAAACACGGTGACTCCGATACCAATGATCATATCAGAGATGATCTTAAGAAACATCATCCTCAGATACAGATAGAAGACACCCCGCATTTTTATGATATGTCCGTGTTTAACCGGTGCGCCGAGACCGGAAATATACTGTTATCCCTGGAATGCTGGCAGGATGTTCATCCTGGGTTAGTGACCATTCCCGTAGAGTGGGAATACAGTATATCCTATGGGCTGTTATATTCACTGAACCCTGCTGATCATGTGCTGCGGCTGGTTAGAACGTTAGAACAGATAAAATAAAAGAGTTTACAGAAGCCATAAAAGCTTCCATAAACTCTCTAAAACAATATAAATATTCTTTTGGACGGGTTTTGCAATTTATTTTTACGGTGTGTTCCTGCGTGCCTGAACCTCACTCAGAAGCAGCTTTTCTATATAAGTGTGGTTCTGCGGGTAAATCAAAAACATAAAAGCGCTGCTGCGGCATTTCTGGCAGTGCTCGCCCTTCAGCCAAAAATCATATCCCATAGAACATCTTGGGTTACAGGAATCCGGATCTTTCATCCGTTTACAGGGTGGTGCAGAAAGAACGGCCTGTACCATTTCTTCAGGAAACGTATCCAGAACCTCTGTGTACTGATTCACATGTGCTCCGTAAATCCGAACAAGCATACCCTTTTTGCGAAACACATAATTTGCGGCGGTTTTCTTATCAAAACTGTAAGAAACCACATACCCGCTCCTGGCAGTCTTTATGTCAATTCTGCATCCCCGCTCCATTAATTTCTCATGAAGTTTCCTGACAAAATCCTGATTTTCTTCCGGAACAGTAACAATAAAATCTTTAAACTCAGCTTTTTGACTCATATTGGGATCCTCCCTACCCTAGTTCGTCTTTTCCTTCACCGCAATCCAGACTTCAACTTGTCCGTCCTGACCATAAAATTCGATGTCCGGCGCCCCGGATTTCATTTTGCCGGTAATATATCCTTTATTTAACGGTTTATATTTTGATTTTGGAAGCCATTTTGTAATTGCCTGTGCTTCTGTTTTTCCTATGGTTTCCACCGTACATGGAAACACTGCCCACGTCATCGCCGGTACGGTATATTCGGCAAAACCATGTTCTGTATCTTTGCTGCTTGAGACAGCGATCATATAATGAAATTTTCTGGAATCTGTTTTATCAGTGTTGTAAATATTGACGCCAAGCAGTCCGCCCGGCTCCTGATCTGACAAATCTAACAATGACGCTTCCAGGTTATCTTCTTTAAACTCAGACCAATGCATGGGGATATCTTTTCTTCCCCCGCCTTTTTTATTTGTCGTCTCAATCAAACTTCCGACAACACGAAAGCTGTCCCTTTTCTCTATACGGAAAGGTAAATCCATATATGTGTCCTCCCATTTTTGTCTGTTTACTGTTCTCCGTCCAGGATCGGTATCCATATCTGGCTCAGATAATTCTTATCATAAAAGTTCCCGCTGCTGTACCACTCCAGTTCCGGGCACTTTGCATGCCGGAACGGATATTTCACCAGCCATTCTTCCTCCAAATACTTCCACCCGCTGTGTATGGCCTGGGGCACAGGGCCGCTTAAATCAAACACCGCCCATGAAGTCTCCGGAATTAAAAATTCACCGTATCCTTCCGGCACTTCCCCGTCTGTGGCTGCCATGATGGAATATTGCATTTCGTTTCGGCTTTCCTCCACATTGTGAAAAAGACCAAACAGCCCCGACGGCTCTCCTTTATCCATGGAAATCAGGCAAGAAAAAACACCGTTTCTCTGACATTCACTCCAAAACTCCAATATTTTGGACGACTTTTCTTCGTCGTCACAGAAAAACCGGATACTTTTACCTATGAGCCGGAAAGCCGGTTTCTGTTCCACCCTCCATGTATACTCCTGTTTCACTGAAACCTGCATTTTAGGCACAACTTTAAGTTTGGTCTTGCTGATCCGTGCTTCTTTCGGTGAAACACCATGAAACTGCTGAAACGCTCTTGTAAAGGAAGTCGGAGAATCATATCCGTACAGATAGCTAACATCGACGACTCTTTGATCGGTACTTTTCAAATCATATCCTGCCAGAGTAAGCTTCCTGGAGCGGACATACTCCGCAAAGCTGATGCCGTTCATATAAGAAAATACCTTCTGAAAAAATCCAAAGGAGCACTCCGCGATTTTGGATATCTCACCGGGATCAATCGGTTCCTGTACCCGCTGAAGGTGATGTTCTACATAGTCGATAATCATCTGCAGTTTTTCATTCCATTCCATGATTTCTCACCTCTCTCTTCACTACGTCATTATAATTCATATGAAGAAAAGATTCCTCTCTTTACAGGTACTGTTCGGATAGACTGCATGTCAATCGTTTAATTTTTTTCTATATGCGCCGTGATAATCGTGTAACTGTGCGCATTGATCGTTATAATACAGCCGTCTGCTTTTACATACCAATTTTTCCCGTTTCTTGTAATTACAGCATCAGGAGATATAATTTTAGATTTGCACCATTCAGCCGGATGATCTGTGTCCAGAGAAAGGTTTCTTTTGATCCGTTCTGCACCTAAATCAGTTGTATGGATTCTGTCTATGTTTGCTTTTAATTCTCTGCTTTCGTTCATTTTCATCTAAAACTCTTCTTCTCCTCCGTCTGCCTGTGTGCATGATGCGCGAAGGCTGTCAGCCGTAAGTGTTTTTGCACTCTTTATCATATCCGCCGGTGTCCCTTCATATACAACTTCGCCGCCATGTTTTCCTCCGTCGGGTCCGATATCTATGATCCAGTCCGCCTGCTTCATCACATCCAGATTGTGCTCAATCACTACCAGGGTATTTCCCCTGGACACAAGCATGTCAAATAACTTTAACAGCTTCTGGATATCAGACATGTGCAGTCCCGTGGTTGGCTCATCCATGATGATAATGCCGCCCTTTTTTCCAAGATTTTTTGCCAATTTGATTCTCTGGCGCTCTCCTCCGGACAGCGTACTGAGCGGCTGTCCCAATGTCAGATAGGATAATCCCACCTGTTCCATCACATGAAGCTTCTTCAGTATTTTTGCGTCTTCAAACACCTCCATAGCCTGGGAAGCTGTCAGCCCCAGCAGCTCCACAATATTTCTTCCCTTATAGGTGCAGGCAAGCGCCTCCTCGTTATATCTCATTCCGCCGCAGGCTTCACACTCGGTGATAATCGGGTCCATGAAAGCCAGTTCGGTCACGATGACACCCTTTCCGCCGCACACCGGACAGGCTCCTGTGGAATTAAAGCTGAACAGTCCGTCCGGTTTCCCGTTTTCTTTTGCCAGCAGTTTTCGGACGGCG
The DNA here is from genome assembly GCF_003461725.1 of Anaerostipes sp. AF04-45. Taxonomy (NCBI): domain Bacteria; kingdom Bacillati; phylum Bacillota; class Clostridia; order Lachnospirales; family Lachnospiraceae; genus Anaerostipes; species Anaerostipes sp. AF04-45. The sequence continues at coordinate 2,244 of NZ_QTXQ01000004.1, read as the reverse complement.
TCGAAAAATCCCAGATAAGAAGCCGGAGTAGACCTGCTGGTCGCCGTGATCGGGCCCTGATCAACCATTACAACGCTGTTCTCGTACTGAGCGGCAAATACCTTGGAGATCAGAGTACTCTTTCCGGAACCCGCCACTCCGGTCACAACGGTCATAATACCCTTAGGAATGTCCACATCTATGTGTTTTAAATTATGGAGACAGGCTCCCCGAACCGGAAAACTGCCCGCAGAAAGCCGCGGTTTCTGCTTGACCGGAAGAGACTGGCGCATAGCTTTTCCCGTTAAGGTCTCTGAATTTAAAAGATCTTCATAACTTCCCGCAAAAACAATTTCTCCGCCGTTTGATCCCGCCTGAGGACCCACGTCGATCACATAGTCAGCAATCGAGATCACATCCTTGTCATGCTCTACCACAAGAACTGTATTCCCCTTGTCCCGAAGCTGCTTTAACAGTTTGTTCATGCGGCAGACGTCACGGGGATGCATCCCGGCACTTGGCTCATCAAAAATATAAGTCAGCCCGGTCAGACTGCTGCCCATATAACGGACCAGTTTAAGTCTCTGTGCCTCCCCGCCGGATAGTGACGGTGTTTCCCTGTTCAGATGAAGATACTCAAGTCCGATCTCAATCATTCTGTCCAGTCCTTCTATGAGCGTCTGCACCAGCACTCCCACTGCCTGATCTGTTATCTGTGACAGGGCTTCTTTCAGCTGGGGCAGCTCCATCTCACACATATCAGCGATAGAATATCCATTGATTTTACAGCTTAATGCCGCATCATTCAGCCGTTTTCCATGGCAGTCACTGCATTCCATCTCCGCGATCAGATTTTGAGACTTTTCCTGTGTGTGTCTGCTTTTACTGCTGATATCCCGATTCAGGAGTGTTTTCGTATATTTATGATAGATCCCGGTAATTTTCGGATTTTCCGGTTCACCTCTTCCGTCTCTGGAGCCATACATAAGAAGATTGTATTCTTCTCTGGAATAATCTTTGATCGGTTTATCAAGGTCAAACAGACCGGACCCGGCATACTGTCTCCAATACCAGGAACCACGTCGGTAAAGAGAATCTTTGATACAACCCTCATTCCACGACTTCTCAGGATCTATCAGAGCTTTGATATCCACCTTTGTAATTTTTCCAAGGCCCGAACAAGTTTTGCACATCCCGTTTGGATCATTAAATGAAAAATAGGAGGCTGTGCCCGCATATGGTTTTCCTATTCTTGAGAACAAAAGACGCAGGCTGGAATACAGTCCGCTGATGGTCCCTACCGTTGAACGTGCATTTCCACCCAGCGGGGACTGATCTATGACAACAGATGCTGTCAGATTGTCGATCCTCTCCGCTGCCGGTTTTGGATGCTTAGGCAGTCTCGACCGCACAAACGCCGGGTAGGTAGCATTCATCTGCCGCTGTGACTCCGCTGCAAGGGTGTCAAAGACGATACTGGATTTTCCGGAACCGGACACTCCGGTAAAGACTGTGATCTTTTCTTTTGGAATTCTGAATGAAACATGTTTTAAATTATTTTGGGTAAGTCCCTGTACAATGATATCTGACATCTGTTATTCATACCTCTCTTCATTTTTGTATGATGTATACCTTCAATATAAGGAAGGTGCCGGCTGTTTCCATGATATTATAAATTGTAAAATAATCATACTATAAGCGTCAAATTTATTCCTCTCTTTTCCTGCCTTCTTTTGCCAGCTTTCATAAAGCAAAAAGCCGGAAGCATTGATATCACATTCAAAGCTTCCGGCTCTTCTTTTATCTTCTCTTTTTCCTTATCCCCGCTGCAAGTCCGGTCAATGCTGCCCCGAACACCAGGATGAGGCACAAAATCTGTCTCTCATCTCCTGTTCTGCTGACACGCTTTCTTCTCACTCTTTTCTTATACTCCCATTCCGACACCGTCTTTTTCTGTTTTGGCTTTTTCGCAGTTGTAGGTGCCGCCGTAGTCTCCGTCCTGTCCGCTTCTTTCCACTTCGCCTTTAACTCTATATCTCCGTGAACCGGAGTCTTGAAATCCCACTTCACTTCGTTTCCGTCTTCCTCTGTATAATACCAGCCCTCAAACACATATCCCTCTTTTGCAGGGTCCCTCGGAGCTTCCGCACAGTCGCCTCCTTTGACCGTCTGTGTTTCCGGCTAGTAGTCTCCTCCGTCAGGATCAAAGGACACTCTGTGATCCCCGGTCAGCGTCACCTTTACTGTGGCTTTATTTCCGTCAGA